>NC_017219.1:1571643-1885972 GCF_000269965.1 Bifidobacterium longum subsp. infantis ATCC 15697 = JCM 1222 = DSM 20088 | reverse complement strand
GACTCCGGCGAGCTGGACCTCAACGAATTCCAGCACCTGCTTTACCTGGCCAACTACAACGTGAGCAACAAGAAGGACCTGCAGCCCATCGGCGGCACCGCCATCTACCCGCTCGGCGTGTACTCCACCAAGGTCAAGGACATCAAGGACCTGAAGCAGGGCGACACCGTCACCATCCCGAACGACGAAACCAACCAGGCCCGCGCCATCGGCGTACTCAAGGCCGCCGGTCTCGTGACGCTCAAGGGCGACTGGACCGCCTTCTCCACCCCGGCCGACATCGATGAAGCCAAGAGCAAGGTCAAGGTCACCCCGTTGAAGGCGGAACAGGTGGCCACCACTCTGAAAGACCCGACCATCGCGGCCGGCGTGATCAACAACGACTACGTGGCCGACGCCGGACTCAACCCGAAGGACGCCATCTACCAGGACAACGCCGAATCCGAAGAAGCCCGCCCCTACATCAACGTGTGGGTGGCCCGCAAGGCGGACGTGAACAATGAGACCTACAAGAAGCTCGTCTCCATCTTCCAGCAGAAGGACGTGCTCGACGCCCTGCAGGAGAACTCCGGCGGTACCGCGGTCTTCGCCGACAAGTTCAGCGCCAGCGAGCTGCAAGGCTTCCTGTCCGACATCGAGAAGGATGCCAAGGCCCAGCAGTGAGCCGTGGCTGATACGAGCGTACGACTAACCTATCCATAGCCATTACCACCAAGCGGAGCGAGTACCCGAGCCAACATCGGGATTCGCTCCGCTTCCGTGACCGGACACCAACAACCAGCATCAGGGAGCACTATGAGCGACCCCATCATCACCTTCGACCATGTCGTGAAGGAATTCAGAACACGCGGACGCGGCGCGAACATCGCACGAGCCGTGGATGACGTCAGCCTGACCATCGATCGCGGCGACATCTTCGGCATCATCGGCTATTCCGGTGCCGGCAAATCCACACTGGTCCGGCTTATCAACGCGCTCGAACGACCCACCTCCGGCACTGTGACCGTGCTCGGTACCGATATCACCTCTTTGAGTGAGACCAAGCTGCGACCCATCCGTCAGAAAATCGGCATGATTTTCCAGCAGTTCAACCTGTTCTCCACCAAAACCGTGGCCCAGAACATCGCCTACCCACTGCAACTCGATCACTGGCGCAAGGACTATCAGGATCGTCGTGTCAACGAACTCCTTGAATTCGTGGGCCTCAGTGAGCACGCAAACAAATACCCTTCGCAGCTGTCCGGCGGCCAGAAGCAGCGCGTCGGCATCGCCCGCGCACTGGCCACTAATCCGGAGATTCTGCTCGCCGACGAAGCCACCAGCGCGCTCGACCCGGAAACCACCACCGAAGTGCTGGCCTTGCTCAAGCGTGTGAACGAGGAATTCGGCATCACCATTGTGCTTATCACCCATCAGATGAACGTGGTCCAGCAGATTGCCGGCCGTGTGGCCGTAATGAGCGCCGGACGCGTGGTCGAATCCGGCGACGTATACGACGTGTTCGCTGCACCCCAGCAGCCGGTGACCAAGCGATTCATCGCCACCGCATTGTCCGGCCTGCCCGAGGAAGATCGGGTCGAGCGATTGCATCACGAATGGTCGGGCCGCATTGTCACCGTGCTTATCCGACAAAAGGACGTTTCCGGCACCCAAGGCCATGAACTCAAGGCATCCGGACAGAATATCTCCGAACTCATCGCCAAATACGGCGTTGAATCCAGCCTGCTCTACGGCGGTATCGACACGGTCAAAGGTGCCGCCATCGGGGCCATCACCTACGAATTCAACGGGCCCGGCTGGCATGTGGACGAATTCCTGCGCGAGCTCGCCGTCAATAGCGACGTCATCGACTTCGGCACCGCCGCAAAGCCTGTGGCGTACGCCGACGCGGTCGCTGGACATGCCACCTACGCCGAAGACCGATCCCATGACCCGCTGGCGGCCGATACTGCCTCTGCATCCACCGCGCCCGGTGTATCCGCCGCCGCACATGAAGGAGACAACGCATGATCATCCTCGCCAACCCCCGCAGCGACTGGAACGTGTTGCGCCCGCTCCTGTTCGAATCCATCGGCCAGACCCTGACCATGGTGCTCATCACCCTCGTGATCGGCGGATTCCTCGGTCTGATCCTCGGAGTGGTGCTCTACGGCACCCGCCCCGGTAACCTGTTCGAGAACGCGGTCGTCTACCGCATCCTTGACATCATCGTCAACATCGTGCGCCCGATTCCGTTCATCATTTTCCTGGCAGCCATGCAGCCCCTCACCATCGTCGTGGTCGGCACCTCCATCGGCACCGTGGCCGCCATCTTCCCGATGGCGGTCATGTGCACTTTCGCCACTTCTCGTCTGGTCGAACAGAATCTCGTGCCGGTCGACCCGGGAGTAATCGAGGCCGCGCGTTCGATGGGCGCCGGCAAGCTCACCATCATCCGCACTGTGCTCATCCCCGAAGCCCTGGCACCGCTGATCCTGGCCTACGCCTTCCTGTTCATCGGCGTGCTCGACATGTCTGCCATGGCCGGCTACATCGGCGGTGGCGGTCTCGGTAACTTCGCCATCGCCTACGGCTACCAGAAGTTCGACCAGACCGTCACCTGGACGGCCGTGATCATCATGATCGTACTGGTCCAGGTGGTGCAGGGCATCGCCAACGCCATCGCCAAACGACTGCTCAAACGCCAGCAATAACAAGGCATACTGACCCCATAGATCGCGGCCCTCGCCAATATGAAGCGAGGGCCGCAATATATTCTTCGCGCTACTAGAATCGAGAACCATGAGCGAACACATCGACATTGACCACGAACTCATCACCATCCGCCACTACCTGCACGCCCATCCGGAGCGTAGTTTCCGTGAATTCGACACCAGCATCTATCTGACCGACCAGCTCAAGGCGCACGGCATCGAGATCCTGCACAACCCGCTGGAGACTGGTGTTGTGGGGCTCATTCAGGGCGAGGACGGTCCCGGGCCGCGTATCGGGCTGCGCGCCGACATCGACGGCCTGCCCATCGTGGAAGACTCCGGACTGGAGTTCAGCTCCGTCAATGAAGGCGTGATGCACGGCTGCGGCCATGACCTGCACATGACCGGCCTGCTCGGCGCCGCGTTCTGGCTCGCCGAACACCGTGACAAGTTCGCCGGCTCAATCAAGATTCTGTTCCAGCCGAGTGAGGAGACCGGCCAAGGCGCTCGCGCCATGATCGACGCCGGACTCGTGGATGACGTCGAAGCCATTATCGGCACGCACAACAACCCCAACTATGCGCCGGGCCAGCTGGCCATCGGCGTTGAGCCGATGATGGCCGGCTGCGTGAAATTCCGCGTGACCCTCCACGCCCAAGGCACCCACGCCGGCTACCCGTACAAGGGCACCGGGCCCATCGAAGCGCTCTCCAGTATTATTCTGAGCCTGCAGACCATCGTGAGCCGCAACGTCACGCCCTTCCACCCGCTGGTGCTGTCCGTTACCGAAGTGCACGGCGGCCATGTGTGGAACGTGGTGCCCGCCGAAGCCGGATTCCAAGGGACTGTGCGCTATTTCCACAAGTCGGATGGCAATCTGGTCGGCCGCCGATTCAAGGAAGTGGTGGAACACACCGCCGAGGCATACGGCATCAGCGCCGACGTGGTCTGGGATGACTTTCAAGACCCGCTGGTCTCCGATCCAGGTCTTGCCAAGGCCGTGGCGGCGGATGTCAACGACTACGCGCAGCTCGAACCGATACGTCAGTCGATGGCGGGGGAGGACTTCTGCGAATTCGCCAAGGTGACGTTGCCGGTGTTCGCGTTCGTCGGGTCAAACGGCCAAGAAGGTTGCGCCGACTGGCATAGCCCGCATTTCGTGGGTCTCGACGAATCCATTCCCACCTTCGTCAACTTCTACGTCAACGCCGCTCTGCGCGTGCTCAACGAGCTGAGGTAAATCCTTTTCTGGCTCCCCTCTGTAGCCGAAGGTGAGGCGACAGCCGAACCAGATATGCGCGGGCCTCGCCCGTCCATAAGTGCAGGACGAGCTATCAGCGAAGCTGACTGAGGGGAGTGACATTCGTTCATTAGGTCGATTCATCGTCCATTAGGTCGGTGAACGGTGATACTGGTTGTTGGAATCACGCCATTGCAACGACTGATATCGCATTGCAGTGACCTAATGAACGCAAAAACGACCTAATGAATGACGCCAAGCCGGAAGAACAGGCAATCCGACGCCATACGCGGCTACACTAAGAAGCTATGACACAGCTTCGCTTCGCACTCGCCCAGATCGACACCTGCGTCGGCGCGCTTGACGTCAACGCCGCCAAGGTGCTCGACTACTCCCGTAAAGCCGCCGCAGGAAACGCCCAGGTGGTAGTCTTCTCGGAAATGACCCTCACCGGATACCCCATCGAGGATCTGGCCCTGCGCCGCACCTTCCGCCAAGCCGCATGGGACAAGGCCAACGAACTCGCCACCCAGCTCAACGACGACGGCCTCGGCGATCTGTTCGTGGTGGTCGGCACCGTGGGCACCGACCGCAAGACCTCCAAGCCGCGCAACCGACTGGTGGTCTTGCATCAGGGCGTGGTCTGGGCCGGCTACGACAAGCACTTCCTGCCCAACTACGGCGTGTTCGATGAATTCCGCATCTTCTCCGCCGGCGACCGCTCCGTGACCCTCGACGTGGACGGCGCCACCATTGGCGTGGCCATCTGCGAGGACATCTGGCAGGACGGCGGCCCGGTGGCCGACCTGGCCACCAAGAACATCGACCTGCTGCTCACCATCAACGGATCGCCGTATGAGGAAGGCAAGACCAACACCCGTTTTGAGCTCGCCCAGCGTCGTGCCGCCGAGGTTAACGCCCCGGTCATCTACCTGAATCAGGTCGGCGGTCAAGACGACCTCGTCTTCGACGGTGGCAGTTTCGTGGTCGACGCCGACGGCACGCTTATCGAACGCAGCCCGATGTTCATGGAAAACCTGACGTTCTGGGACTTCGATTCCGCCGCCGAACATCAGGCCAAGGCCGAGATCGTTCCGGAACTCGACCCGGACGAAGAGGTATACACCGCCTGCGTGCTCGGCCTCAAGGACTACATGGCCAAGAACCACTTCACCGGCGTGACGCTGGGCCTCTCAGGAGGTATCGACTCCGCACTGGTAGCCGCCATGGCGGCCGACGCATGCGGCGGCGAGAACGTCTGGGGTATCTCCATGCCCTCCATGTACTCCTCCGATGGTTCCAAAGACGACGCCGCTGACCTGGCCTCCAACATTGGCGCCCATTACGAGGTTCAGCCCATTGAGCCATTGTTCAACGCCTACCAACAGCAACTTGATCTCCATGGTGTCTCCGCCGAGAACCTGCAGGCCCGCATCCGCGGTGTGATCGTGATGGCCAGTTCCAATTCGCGCGGTCTGCTCGCCGTGGCCACCGGCAACAAGTCAGAGCTCGCCTGCGGCTACTCGACCATCTACGGCGATGCGGTAGGCGGTTACGCACCCATCAAGGACCTGCTCAAGACCCGCGTCTGGGAGATCAGCCGTTGGCGTAACAAGGCCGCGGCCGCGGGCGTCGGCATCGGTGGGCTCAAGATCGTGGGCAACGAGGACGGCAACACCGGCGTCCCGCTCAAGGACGGCGTGATGATTCCGGTCTCATCCATCGAGAAGGCTCCCTCGGCCGAGTTGCGCCCCGGGCAGAAGGACTCCGACTCCCTGCCCGAATACGCGCTGCTCGACAAGGTGCTCGCCGCATACATCGAGCACGCGCACGGCCGTGCCGACCTGTTAGCCGACGGCTTTGACCAGGCCACCGTAGACACCGTGATGCGATTGGTGGACCGCGCTGAATGGAAGCGCCGCCAATACCCGCTGGGTCCCAAGGTCACGGCCCTCGCGTTCGGACGTGACCGCCGACTGCCCGTCACCAACGCATTCAGGGAATAAACATATATTGCTCCCGCCAGCGGGAGCAAGTAATACCGTTGAGGAGGTACCAATGACAGACGATAACAAGAAGCAGTGGTATTTCAACACCGTCAAGAAGCAGGCCGAGCTGGGCATGGTCTCACCGGTCGAACAGCGCATGGGTCCGTACAAGACCAAGGAAGACGCCGAACATGCGTGGGACATCGTGGTGGACCGCAATGCCAGATGGGAGGAGGAGAACCGGCGCTGGAAGAACTACGGCGCGAAACCCGCACAGGCTCACCCCGAGGATTGACGGTCGAAAACTGGCGGATACGGTTCTGCTGTCAAGCTCAAGACCGAGCTGCTCATCAAACAGCTCATACGAACATCACAGTATGAGCGGTTTCCCATATCTGGAGATGTGCAATAGTCCCATCAATACCTAGAAACCATTGGAATGGTAGCGTTCGCAAAAACAATGTGAGATAGCTCACCCCCAATTTCGGCTTTTCTCAAGCAAGTGCCAACTACACTTGTGAACCAAGGGTTCCGTGAGGATGCGAAACCTACAACCCCATGTAAGGAGTGACATGACCGCAGTGGAAAATGCAGCTGTCTCCCAGGAGGAGCTCGACGCCAAGGCGTGGGCTGGCTTCACCGAGGGCAACTGGCAGAAGGATATCGACGTTCGAGACTTCATCCAGAAGAACTACACCCCGTACGAGGGCGACGAGAGCTTCCTGGCGCCTGCCACCGAGAAGACCAAGCATCTGTGGAAGTACCTCGACGACAACTATCTGGCCGTGGAGCGCAAGCAGCGCGTCTACGACGTTGACACCCACACCCCGGCAGGCATCGACGCCTTCCCGGCCGGCTACATCGAATCTCCGGAAATCGACGACGTGATCGTCGGCCTGCAGACCGACGTGCCCTGCAAGCGCGCCATGATGCCGAACGGCGGCTGGCGCATGGTCGAGCAGGCCATCAAGGAAGCCGGCAAGGAGCCCGATCCGGAGATCAAGAAGATCTTCACCAAGTACCGCAAGACGCACAACGACGGCGTCTTCGGCGTCTACACCAAGGCCATCAAGATCGCCCGCCACAACAAGATCCTCACCGGCCTGCCGGACGCCTACGGCCGAGGCCGCATCATCGGCGACTACCGCCGCGTCGCCCTGTACGGCGTCAACAAGCTGATCGCCTTCAAGAAGCGCGATAAGGACTCCATCCCGTACCGCAACGACTTCACCGAGCCGGAGATCGAGCACTGGATCCGCTTCCGCGAGGAGCACGACGAGCAGATCAAGGCCCTCAAGCAGCTCATCACCCTCGGCAACGAGTACGGCCTGGATCTGACCCGTCCGGCCCAGACCGCCAAGGAAGCCGTGCAGTGGACCTACATGGGCTACCTGGCCTCCATCAAGTCCCAGGACGGCGCCGCCATGTCGTTCGGCCGCAACTCCGCCTTCCTCGACTGCTTCATCGAGCGCGACCTCAAGGCCGGCAAGATCACCGAGACCGACGCCCAGGAGCTCATCGACAACATCGTCATGAAGCTGCGCATCGTGCGCTTCCTGCGTACCAAGGACTACGACAACATCTTCTCCGGCGACCCGTACTGGGCGACCTGGTCCGACGCCGGTTTCGGCGACGACGGCCGTCCGCTGGTCACCAAGACCTCCTTCCGTCTGCTCAACACGCTGACCCTCGAACACCTCGGGCCCGGCCCCGAGCCGAACATCACCATCTTCTGGGATCCGAAGCTGCCGGAAGGCTACAAGCGCTTCTGCGCCAAGATCTCCATCGACACCTCCGCCATCCAGTACGAGTCCGACAAGGAGATCCGCAACCACTGGGGCGATGACGCCGCCATCGCCTGCTGCGTCTCCCCGATGCGTGTGGGCAAGCAGATGCAGTTCTTCGCCGCCCGAGTGAACTCCGCCAAGGCCCTGCTGTACGCCATCAACGGCGGCCGCGACGAGATGACCGGCATGCAGGTCATCGACAAGGGCGTCATCGACCCGATCGCCCCGGAAGCCGACGGCACCTTGGACTACGAGAAGGTCAAGAACAACTACGAGAAGGCGCTCGAGTGGCTGTCCGAAACCTACGTCGAAGCGCTGAACATCATCCACTACATGCACGATAAGTACGCCTACGAGTCCATCGAGATGGCCCTGCACGACAAGGAGGTGTACCGCACCCTCGGTTGCGGCATGTCCGGTCTGTCCATCGCCGCCGACTCCCTGTCCGCCATCAAGTACGCCAAGGTGTACCCGATCACCAACAAGGAAGCCAAGAACCTCGAAGGCCACGAGTACGAGTACGTCGAAGGCGCCGACGACGATCTGGTCGTCGGCTACCGCACCGAGGGCGAGTTCCCGGTCTACGGCAACGACGACGACCGCGCCGACGACATCGCCAAGTGGGTCGTCTCCACCGTGATGGGCCAGGTCAAGCGCCTGCCCGTCTACCGTGGCGCCGTCCCGACCCAGTCCATCCTGACCATCACCTCCAACGTGGAGTACGGCAAGAACACCGGTTCCTTCCCGTCCCGCCACAAGAAGGGCACCCCGTACGCCCCGGGCGCCAACCCGGAGAACGGCATGGACTCGCACGGCATGTTGCCGTCCATGTTCTCCGTCGGCAAGATCGACTACAACGACGCGCTCGACGGCATCTCGCTGACCAACACCATCACCCCCGATGGCCTGGGCCGCGATGAAGCCGAGCGCATCGGCAACCTGGTCGGCATCCTGGACGCGGGCAACGGCCACGGCCTCTACCACGCGAACATCAACGTTCTGCGCCGCGAGACCATGGAGGACGCCGTCGAGCACCCCGAAAAGTACCCGCACCTGACCGTGCGCGTCTCCGGCTACGCGGTGAACTTCGTCAAGCTCACCAAGGAGCAGCAGCTCGACGTCATCTCCCGTACCTTCCACCAGGGCGCCGTCGTCGACTGATGACCAACCCCGCGAACCGCGGCAATGACTAACTGAAGGGGTGGGGCACGGCTCCACCCCTTCCTTATTTTCCACAGACTTTCGCATCATTTGGAACAGGAGGACAACTATGCCCGCAACACCCACGTTCCGCACCACGACCAGGCATATGCTCAAGGAATCGAAGACCTATGCCTCGCAGACTTTGATGGGCGGCCTTTCCGGCTTTGAATCCCCAATCGGACTCGACCGACGTGACCGCCTTTCCGCCCTGAAATCCGGCGATATCGGCTTCGTCCACTCTTGGGACATCAACACCTCCGTGGATGGACCGGGCACCCGCATGACCGTATTCATGTCCGGCTGCCCGCTGCGCTGCCAGTACTGCCAGAACCCGGACACTTGGAAGATGCGCGACGGCAAGCCCGTCTACCTTGACGCCATGATCAAGAAGGTCGATCGTTACAAGGACCTGTTCAAGGCCACGCATGGCGGTATCACCTTCTCCGGCGGCGAATCCATGATGCAGCCCGCCTTCGTCTCGCGCGTGTTCCACGCCGCCCGGGAGATGGGCGTGCACACCTGCCTCGATACGTCCGGCTTCCTCAACACGAGCTACACCGACGAGATGCTCGAGGACATCGACCTATGCCTGCTCGACGTCAAATCCGGTGACGAACGGACCTATCACGAGGTCACCGGCGGCACCCTGCAGCCCACCATCGACTTCGGGCAGCGGTTGGCCAAGGCCGGCAAGAAGATCTGGGTGCGTTTCGTGCTGGTCCCGGGGTTGACCGACTCCGAGGAGAACGTCGAAAACGTGGCGCGGATCTGCGAGACCTTCGGCGACGCCATCGAACACGTCGACGTGCTGGGATTCCACCAGCTGGGCCGGCCGAAGTGGCACGAACTGCGCATCCCATACCCGCTGGAGAACCAGAAGGGACCCAACGCCGCCACTCGCGAACGGGTGGCCAACCAGTTCAAGGACCACGGCTTCACCGTGTTTTAAATTGCAGGGCCGAACCGCGCGTAAATACCACGATTCGGCCCGTTCGCCCATACCCTAGAGATATGGCCGACATCTACGCATTTCCTATGGGAGCGTCCAATGACGGACGCCCCGTACGCCCTCAGGGTGTGCCGGATGAAGTATGGGCAGCTGTCGAATCCGTCAGCACCATGAAGCGCATCCATGACGTGCGCTATCGGGAGATTCCCGTGCCTTCCACCTTGGCCGATTATGGTATCGGCGTGGAATTCGAAGCGGGAGAGTGTGCCCTCGGCGATGCCTTTTCCGCCGGTCTTGGCAACGATGCCGAATCACGAATCGCCACAGGCTGGATCATGATGCTTTATGCTCATGAGCTGCGCATTGACTGGGATTCCAACTGGCGTTGCGTGGCGTTCGCGCGGCTGCCGCTGGAAACCGCCGAAAACGATTCTCTGACCCCCGGCATGTACTGGGATGACATGTGCGACTATTTCGACGGCATCGAGCCGGATTCGGTATCCGGCACAGTCACCGTGACCCAAAACACGGCTTTTGGTTCGATGTCTGGCTCCACCAGCGCCGGGTGTGAGATTCGCGTCTCATGGACCCCGCTTGACGGGACCGGACCGGACGGTACTATGGACGCCGGCGCACAAATCCGCTCGTGGGCCGCATTCATCAGATCCACCATCCGTTTTGAGGAGGATGACGCCAGTTGAGTGACGTCCGTGACACCGAACCCCGACTGCTGAAAGAGCCTCGCGGGGGAGTGCCCGATGTCACTTCGACGCTGGATGGCTATCATCGTGCCTGCGATGCGCTGGCCGAGGCGACGGGCTCGCTGGCCGCCGACGCCGAACGTGCGTCTGGATTCCGCTATGGACATGAGGATTGGCTGATTCAGTTCAAACGTGAAGGCGCGGGCATCGCCTTGCTTGATCCCGTCGCCCTGACACGGGCCGGAGCTGACTGGAATGAATTCAATGACGCCGTGGGCGACGCTACGTGGATTCTGCATGATTCTCTGATGGACTTGCCTGGATTCGCCGAAATCGGACTCAAACCCAAGGCCTTGTTCGACACGGAAATAGCGGCGCGATTGCTCGGCCTGCACCGCTTCGGTCTGGCCGCCGTCACCGAACATTACCTCGGCATCACGCTGGCCAAAGAGCATTCCGCCGCCGATTGGTCCTACCGTCCGCTGCCGCGCGACTGGCGCAACTATGCTGCGCTCGACGTGGAGGTGCTTATCGAACTCGAAACCTTGATGCGTCGTGACCTGAAAGCCGCAGGCAAGGATGAGTGGGCCGCTGAAGAGTTTTCTCACGCTTTGGTTGCGGGCCTTGCCCCGCGCAAACTGCATCCGATTCCTTGGCTGCGTATCTCGCGCATCACCCAGCTGAGTCGTGATCCAAGGGGCTTGGCCATCGCCAAATCCCTATGGGAGGAGCGCGACCGGCTCGCCCGGCAATACGATATTGCCCCCAGCCTGTTATTGACCGATTCGTCAATCATCGAGGCCGCGACCAACAAGCCGCACAATGCCGCCCAATTCCGCGCGCTCCGATCCCTGAACGAGCGTGTGCGCATCCATACCGGTACCGAGCAGGACAAAATGTTCGAGCGGTACGCGCCGATTCAGCGTACAGTCAAACCGAAGGTCTGGAAGCAGGCCATCGACCGAGCCATGGCCCTGAAGCCCACCCAATGGCCTACCATGCCTGCCCCCGAACAGGGCGAAAACGGTGTGGTGAACGCGCCCCGATCCATGCGACTGTGGCAACAGCGCCATCCGGAGCGTTATGACCGTCTGCAACGGGTACGGCGTGTGATCAACCGCATCGCCGAAGACACCCGCACGCCGGCCGAGATGATCATCAAGCCACAGGCCCTACGCAACCTGTGCTGGGTGGAAGACCCGGTGGAAGTGGACGTCGAGGCGTTCCTGATCGAGCAGGGCGCAAGGAACTGGCAGGTGAAACTCATTGCACCGTCCGTAAGTGGCGTTATCATGTAGAGGTTGCCTTACGGCAGAACTGTAAGAAATAACGACTTTTGAGGAGTCATTAGCGTGAAGATCAGCGTTCGTAACCTCGAGCCCACCAAGGTGAAGCTCACCGTCACTGTTGAACCGGAAGAGCTCAACCCGTATCTGGATGCGGCCCGTAAGGAAATCGCCAAGCAGGTGAACGTTCCCGGCTTCCGTAAGGGCCACGTTCCCGGCAAGATCATCGACCAGCGCATCGGTTTCGCCGCCGTCGCCGGTGAGGCCGTGAACGACGCGGTCCCGGAGCTGTACTCCAAGGCCCTGGATGAGAAGAAGATTCGTCCGATGGCTCAGCCGGAGTTCGACGTGCAGGATGTTCCGCAGTCCGCCAACGACGAGACCAAGCTGAAGTTCACCGCCACCGTCGAGCGTCGTCCTGACATCGAACTGCCGGAAATCGACGGTCTTGAGATCGCCATCTCCAAGCCGGAAGTCAAGGATGAGGACGTCGACAAGCGCCTCGAGACCCTGCGTCAGCGCTTCGGCACCTTGGTCGGCGTGGACCGCCCGGCCGCCAAGGGCGACTTCGCCAACATCGACCTGACTGCTGAGATTGACGGCGAGACCGTCGACTCCCAGGAAGGCGTGAGCTACGAGCTCGGCTCCAACACCATGCTCGACGGTCTGGACGAGGCCCTTGACGGCCTGTCCGCCGGCGAGGAGACCACCTTCGAAGGCACGCTGGAAGCCGGCGAGCACGAGGGTCAGAAGGCCACCGTGAAGGTCAAGGTCAACTCCGTCAAGGCTGAGGAACTGCCGGAGCTGGACGATGAGTTCGCTTCCGAAGCTTCCGAGTTCGACACCCTGGACGAGCTCAAGGCCGACATCCGCAAGGCTGCCGCTCAGGACGCCGAAGGCCGTCAGGCCACCGAGGCCCGCGATGCCTTCATCGCCAAGCTGCAGGAAGGCCTCGAGATCCCGGTGCCGAAGGGCGTCAAGGCCAACATGGTCGAAGAGCAGCTCAAGGGCCTGACCCCGGACCCGGAGAAGGCCACCAAGGAGCAGAAGGCTCAGGCCGAGGAGACCGTGGAGAAGGATCTGCGCGATCAGATGGTGCTCGACGCTCTGGCCGAGAAGCTGGACGTTCAGGTGTCCCAGTCCGACGTGTTCAACTTCCTCGCTTCCATCGCCCAGCAGTACGGCATGGACCCGAACAACTTCATCCAGGCCATCATCAAGAACGGCCAGCTTGGCTCCGCTGTGCAGGAAGTCGCCCGCTCCAAGGGTCTGCTCGCCGGCATGCGCGCCGTCAAGTTCACCGCTGATGGCGAGGTTGTGGACCTCTCCGGCTTCCTGGGCGAGGCCGCTGAGGACGAAGAGTCCGAGTCCGTCGAGGCCGCTTCCGCTGCTGCCGCCGTGGCCGACGAACTGTCCGCCAAGGATGACGCCAAGGATGCTGAGTGAGCATAGCCTCATCGCGTTAGCGTGATTGTTTGAGCCCGGAGTCGTGTTTCACGGTTCCGGGCTCTTCATATTCTGGCAAAAGGACTATTTCTTTGGCTCCCCTCTTTGAGGGGAGCTGTCGAGCGTAGCGAGACTGAGGGGGAGTTCCCAAGGCATACTCGTTGCATAGGGTGCGGAGGTTGACATGCAGCCAACGGTTACTATCAAACGCCTTGGTTGGCTCGCTGCGGCGACCATTGTGCTCGGCGTGCTCATCGGTGTGGGAGCAGGTCTGCTGACCCTGTTGCTCTACGGCGTTGAACATGTGCTGCTCGGCTACATCGAAGGCCCAGAATTGTCTGGTCCATTCGGCGTGCCCGCTGCACGCCGTGCGATATCGGTGACCGTGGGACTCGGCATCGCGGGCATTATCTGGTATCTGTTACGCCGCAAAACGACTGCGGTATCTTCAGTCAAGAAGGCCGTGGCAGGGGAGCGAATGCCTTTCTGGCAGACCATTGTGCATGTGGTGTTGCAGATTTTCATCGTCGGCTCCGGCGCCTCGATCGGCCGAGAAGTCGCCCCACGCGAACTCGGCACCATGATCGCGCAACGTTTCTGCGACCTGTTCCATATCGAGGGCGTTGACGGCATCGACCGGCGCATGGTGGTGGCAGTGGCTGCCGGTGCCGGTCTAGGAGGCGTCTATGACGCGCCACTGGCCGGCATGTTCTTCGCCGTCGAAATCCTATTGGTGGATGTGACGATCGAAAAGGTTGCCTTTGGACTGGGCATGTCTGCCATTGCCGCATTCGTGGCGGTTGCGATCAAAGGGCATTGCCTGTTCTACGACATTACCGCCATGCAACCGGAATCCACGCCAACGTTAATGCTGTTCGCTCTGATCTGCGGTGCGGCATGTGGAGTGGGCGGCGCGTTGTTCCGAAAAGGTTCGCAATGGGCGGAAGCGCACAAGCCGACCGGTAAGGCCATTCTGTGGCAGATGCCGCTGGCTGGTTTCATCACCGGTTTGGTGGCGATTGTTGTGCCGCAGGTGATGGGCAACGGCCGTGCCGCAGCGCAACTTGGATTCAGCACGTTCATTCCTGAAACCGCTGGCACTGCTGGTGCCATGCAGTCGGCATCTTCATCGGCCGCCTCTCCATGGAACTTGCTTACGGGCGGCGGTAATGTATCCGATTCGGCCTCTGGCGGGGGATCGGGCTCTGGAATGGCCTCGTTCTGGGCCATGCTTCAGGGTGGGAGCGGCTCTTCTGGATCCGGGATGAACGCCGGTTTCCCGCTGTCCCAGTCCAATATCTGGATGTTGCTGGGTGTGTTGGCACTCACCTTTGTCACCAAAGCGCTGGTGACGCTGATGACCATTCGCTCCGGTGCATCGGGCGGTGTGCTGCAGCCCGGCATCGCATTAGGTTCTACGCTGGGTGCGATGCTCGGCCTCGTATGGATACTGATGTTTCCGACCGATTCGGTAACCGCGTGTGCCTTGATTGGTGCGGCTTCGTTGCTTTCGGCTTCACAGCAGGCACCGCTTATGGCCATGTGCTTAGTGATGGAGCTGAGCGAAGCGCCGATTAGCTTCTTTGTGCCGGTCGGCATGGCCGTGGCCACGTCGTCGTTGATATCAAAGTGGTTGCTGAGTCGTAAGTAAGTAGATACATATATTCTGGCTCCCCTCTCTGAGGGGAGCCGAGGTAAAGAAAGCTATGTCAGAAAATACAGAAATTCGCTCGGCACTTGAATTGCTTGCCGCCGAGCCGCTCACTGAGCAGATTGACTACTATCGAAAGCCATTCATGGTGTTATGGGCCGCCATTCAGGAGGCAGCCAGCGATGTGGCCGAAGACTACGACTTACCTGCGGATATGGCCCAATTATGGGTGGCCGAACAGATGCGCCAAGTCGCCGATTCACTGGTCGATCGGCTCGCGGAAAAAGCCGTGGCCCATGGTGTCAGCAAGTCCAACGTAGCGCGAGCCGCCGGTGCCAGCCCCGCCAATGCCGCCCGTCGCTTCCCGCGTCTGGGCGACGATGCCGCCTCCCAGACCCGTCTCCTCATTGATGACGTCCTCGATACCCTTGAATAAAACCTCCCACTGATGAGGGAGGTGTCTCGCCGAAGTCGAGATGGAGGGAGAGAAGTCAACAAAAGACGAGGGAGGTGGCTCGACAAAGTCGAGACGGAGGGAGAGATATCCTACGCTACCCGCCAAAAAGCACGCGAAAAGCCGACTTCAGTCGCTTCAAGGCGGTAGTCTGAACAATGTTCGAGTAATTAGAAGGAGAATCAAGGTGAGCAATACCTTTGCGACCTTGCCGGTCATGGCGGGCGATGACGTCCCGGCCGGCCCCGTCGACCCGATTTTCAACCGTCTGCTCAAAGACCGCATCATCTGGATGGGTGAAGAGGTCAAGGACGATATGGCCAACCGCATCTGCGCTCAGCTGCTGATGCTGGCCGCCGAAGACCCGAAGAAGGATATCTGGCTGTACATCAATTCGCCGGGCGGCTCCATCACCGCCGGTATGGCCATCTACGACACCATGCAGCTCATCGAGCCGGACGTGGCGACCGTGGGTCTGGGCATGTGCGCCTCCATGGGCCAGTTCCTGCTGAGCTCCGGCACCAAGGGCAAGCGTTACCTGACCTCGCACGCCCGTGTGCTCATGCACCAGCCCTCCGGCGGCATTGGCGGCACCGCCACTGACGTGTGCATCAACGCCGAGCTCATCATGGACATGAAGAAGACCATGAGCGAGCTGACCGCCGAACAGACCGGCCACACCCTCGAGGAAATCTACCGCGACAACGAATACGACCACTGGTTCACCGCCCAGGAAGCCCTCGACTATGGCTTCGTGGACAAGCTCGTGACCACGCCGGACACCATCGGCAACAACCAGCAGGGGGAGTGAGACTCATGGCAAGTGAAGAAGCAAAGTTCGCCGCCCGTGCCGACCGCTTGGCCGGCCGTCAGGGCGTAGCCGGTTTCATGCCGGACGCCGCCCGCGCAGCCCAGCCCGCGCCGACCAACCGTTACATCATGCCGCAGTTCGTGGAGAAGACCCCGTATGGCATGAAGACCCAGGACGCCTACTCCCGCCTGTTCGAGGACCGCATCATCTTCCTCGGCGTGCAGGTGGACGACGCCTCCGCCGACGACGTGATGGCCCAGCTGCTGGTCCTCGAATCCCAAGATCCGAACCGTGACGTGATGATGTACATCAATTCACCCGGCGGTTCGATGACGGCCATGACCGCCATCTACGACACCATGCAGTACATCAAGCCCGACGTGCAGACCGTGTGTCTCGGCCAGGCCGCCTCCGCCGCCGCCATTCTGCTGGCCTCCGGCACCGAGGGCAAGCGCCTGATGCTGCCGAACGCCCGTGTGCTCATCCACCAGCCGGCCATCGACCAAGGCTTCGGCAAGGCCACGGAGATCGAGATTCAGGCCAAGGAAATGCTGCGTATGCGCGAATGGCTGGAGGAGACCCTCGCCAAGCACACCGGCCAGGACGTCGAGAAGATTCGCCGCGACATCGAAGTGGACACTTTCCTGACCGCTCCTGAAGCCAAGGAATACGGCATCGTGGACGAGGTGCTGGAACACCGCCAGTAAAACTTCCGGACATTGCAATACCCTCGGTCGGCAACGACCGGGGGTATTGTATTTCAAGGATGACAATGATAATGCGCAGCGTGGCGGTTCGACGGTGCGGCGCAGTCGGCAAAGGAGAATCATGGGACGTGTGGTGAGCTACAACGAGGACGTACCCCGTTGCACGTTCTGCGGCAAAACCGAACGTCAGGTCAGAAAACTGGTGGCCGGTCCCAACGCCTCCATCTGCGATGAATGCATCGCCCTGTGCGTGGACATCATCTCCGAGGAGCGTGTCAAAGATGCCGAGGTCAATTCGCTGAGCCTGCCCAAGCCCGCCCAGATCTTCGATTATCTCAACCGCTACGTCATCGGTCAGGAGAATGCCAAGCGCGCATTGTCCGTAGCCGTATACAACCATTACAAGCGCGTCAATATGGAGCTTCAGGAGTCCGCTGAACAGCTCGACGGGAATAACGGGCACAGTGGCCAGACCGGCGAACAAGCCAAGCAATCCGCTCCCGCCCAGACGCGTGCTACCCGCCGCAACAGTGACCCTTTGGCTGACGTTGAGGTCGCCAAATCAAACATTCTGTTGCTCGGCCCCACCGGTGTGGGCAAAACCTATCTTGCACAGGCGTTGGCCCGCGTAATGAACGTGCCATTCGTCATCACCGACGCCACCACCCTGACCGAGGCCGGCTATGTAGGCGACGATGTGGAAACCGTGCTCCAACGTCTTCTCCAAGCCGCGGATGGCGACGTAAGCCGAGCCCAGCACGGCATCATCTACATTGACGAAATCGATAAGATCGCGCGCAAATCAGGTGAGAACACCTCCATCACCCGTGACGTGTCCGGTGAGGGCGTTCAGCAGGCGTTGCTGAAGATTTTGGAAGGCACCATCGCCTCCGTGCCGTTGGAGGGCACGCGCAAGCATAAGGAGCAGGACACTGCGCAGATGGACACACGCGGCATCCTATTCATCTGCGGCGGTGCGTTCGTGGGACTGACGGATATTGTTCGCAAGCGATTGGGCCGTCGAGAGACCGGCTTCGGCGCGAATTGGCACGACGCCGACATGAAAGACGAGGAATTGCTCGAACAGGTCAATGCCGATGATCTGGCCGAGTTCGGGCTGTTGCCTGAGTTCATCGGACGTTTGCCGGTCACCAGTGTGCTGAAGGAACTTACCGTAGACGATCTGACGGCGATTCTCACCCAGCCAGCCAACGCGCTGATCAAGCAGTACCGTAAGCTGTTCGCCGTCGACGGCGTCGACCTGCAGTTCACCGAACAGGCCATTCGGGCGATTGCTGATATCGCCATCAAGCAGGGGACCGGCGCACGCGGGTTGCGTTCGATTATCGAACGTACGTTGCAGGACACGATGTTCCAGTTGCCGAGTTTGGATGATGTGAAGCAGGTGATTGTGGACAAGGCGTCCGTAGAGGGTTCCAGTACGCCCAAACTCCTGCGCGAAGCCGTGGATGTGCCGCAGGGACGCCTCAAAGTTGCGTAGTCGGTTTTGCTTGACCGAGTCCGTACACATGCGGCGTGAGGCCAGTAAATACGCCGTTGCGGTGGCGATTAGGATGGTGCGACTCGCCGCAACACGCCGAGTTGCATTCATCTGAACGGCGTGTATTATATATCGAGTTGTCTGAAAAGACAACATGCGCCAGTAGCCCAGCGGATTAGAGCAGCTGACTACGGATCAGCAGGTCGCAGGTTCGAATCCTGTCTGGCGCACTCCCGAACCACGGGGACAACAGTGGTATGCGCCAGTAGCCCAGCGGATTAGAGCAGCTGACTACGGATCAGCAGGTCGCAGGTTCGAATCCTGTCTGGCGCACAGTAAGCCTCGAAAGCGAAATGCTTCCGAGGCTTTTCCAATTGTATTGGCCCGTTTGAGTCGGCCACACAAGGGTGGGGTAAGGTTGCCCTTCGCGACTCAGCCCGGAGCGGAACGTCCTGAGATATTCCGTACTATTACATACGGTTCATCCAAGAGAGTACAGCAAGGAGACGCGATGGCCACGACCGCCGGCGCGAAGAAGGGACTTTGGTCCACCATCAGGCGAATCGCCGCCTCAGACCGTATTTCCGGACTCATCATGCTCGGCTTCGCGCTCACCGGCCTGGTGCTCGCGAACCTGCCCGCCACCGCGCATGCGTTCGAGACCGTAGCGGAAACGCATCTGTTCATCCCCTACACCAATCTCGACCTGCCGATTGGCCATTGGGCCCAGGATGGTCTGCTTACCATCTTCTTCCTGACCGTGGGCCTCGAACTGAAGCAGGAACTCACCACCGGCTCGCTCGCCAATCCGAAAGCGGCCGCCGTGCCGATGCTGTGCGCGGTGGGCGGCATGATCGCCCCGCCCATCCTGTTCCTGGCCGTCACGGCATTGTTCTCTCAGATCGGGCCTGGTGAACCCGGCACGCTGATTCTGACCACCACCGGCAGCAGCATCCCGTTCTCGGAGATGTCGCACGGCTGGGCAGTGCCCACCGCCACGGATATCGCGTTCTCACTGGCCGTGCTCGCCCTGTTTGCCAAGGCCCTACCCGGTTCGATCCGCGCGTTCCTGATGACGCTTGCCACCGTCGATGACCTGCTGGCCATTATTTTGATCGCCGTATTCTTCTCCTCGATCAACGCCTGGTATTGGTTCATCGGCATCGTCGTGTGCGCCGTCATCTGGGCATACCTCGTACGACTGAAAAAAGTGCCGTGGATCGCGGTCGGCATCGTCGGCGTCCTCGCTTGGATCATGATGTTCGAGGCAGGCGTGCATCCCACACTGGCCGGCGTGCTGGTTGGCCTGCTGACCCCCTCCCGTGAAATGCACGGCGAACTTTCACCGCGTGCCGAACGCTATGCCAACAAGCTTCAGCCATTCTCCGCACTGCTGGCCCTGCCCATCTTCGCCCTGTTCGCCACCGGCGTGCACTTCGAGTCGGTGAGCCCGCTGTTGTTGGCTTCGCCGTTGGTCATTGCACTGATTGTGGCTTTGGTGGTCGGCAAACCTCTGGGCATCATCACCACCGCATGGCTGGCCACGCATGTGGGCGGGCTCAAGATGGCCAAGGGGCTGCGCGTGCGCGACATGATTCCCGCTGCCGTCGCCTGCGGCATTGGCTTCACTGTGTCCTTCCTCATCGCCTCGCTGGCGTACAAGAACGCGGAACTTTCCGCTGAGGCGCGCTTCGGCGTGCTGGTGGCCTCCCTGATCGCCGCCGCGATTTCCGGTGTGCTGCTGAGCCGTCAGTCCAAGAGATTCGAGAAGGCCGCAGCCGCGCAGGCTGCCGCCGCCGAGGCGTTGGCCGATGCCGAAGCCGGCGAATCGATTGATGGCAATGGCACCGGGCAGCCAAGCCGCACCACAAAGCCCACCACGCCCACGGAACACCCCGGCACCCTCGCCGACGGCACCGCCAGTGTGGAAATCGACTTCCGCCACTGATGGCTAAGACGGTCCCTACTCCGTTGTTGGCCTTGTTTCGCGGAAAACGTACGCAGAGCTTCAGGCGCTAGAATGCGAAGAGTCGATAGCACCGTACAGGAGGACATTGGATGGCAAAGAAGCAGAAGAAATCCAAGAAGAACGGCGGCAAAAAGGCCGTTGAAGCAAAGAATCCAGCCGAGGCCGCGTCCCAGCCCGCAGTCGTGGACGATATGGAACCACTGGAAGCCACAGCTGCGAATGATACGGCAACGTTGGAGGCTGAGACGGCAACTGAGGCTGCGGCCACACCGGTGAACCCGGTCGACTTGGAGGAGGCTTCGCCGCTGGGCGACACCTATCATCGCGGCCCGGTGATTCTACGCGGCCAGATGATTCCCTCGGACAACACCACCGCCAACCTGCTGAAACCCGACCGGGACACCGACTGGCTGCACATGGACCCATGGCGTGTGCTGCGCATCCAATCGGAATTCGTGGACGGCTTCGGGGCGCTCGCCGAGCTCGGACCTGCAGTCTCAATTTTCGGCTCCGCACGCACCCAGCGCACCGAATCGATCTACAAGGCGGCACGGCGCATGGGTAGCCAGATAGCCAAGCGCAACATCGCCGTCATCACCGGCGGTGGTCCCGGCATCATGGAAGCCGCGAATAGGGGAGCGGCACTGGCCGGCGGCAAATCCGTGGGACTCGGCATCGAATTGCCGCACGAGCAGGGGGTGAACCAGTGGGTGAACCTCGGCATGAGCTTCCGGTACTTCTTTGTGCGGAAGACCATGTTCGTCAAGTATTCCTCGGGCGTGATTGTGTGCCCGGGCGGCTTCGGCACACTGGATGAGATGTTCGAGCTGCTGACCTTGGTCCAGACCCACAAGGTGGCGAATATTCCGGTGGTGCTCTACGGCAAGGAATACTGGCAGGGGCTCTTTGACTGGCTCAACGGTCCGGTGGCCGAGCACGGCATGATCTCGACGATCGACCCGAAACTGGTCACCGTAACCGACGACGCCGACGAAGCCGTGGACGTGGCCGTCAGCGCAATCGTGAGATAAGCGAGATAGAGTGGCTCCCCTCTCCGAGGGGAGCCAAGGACAGAGTTACTTTTTGTAGGCGATGAGCAGGCCGGTGCCGTCAGGGGTGAGCGTGGACTCGAAACCTTCGTCATCTTCGACGGTGGCGAGCAATTCACGCATGGCGATGGCCTTGTCGCTGCGGTCGGCCGGATTGATCACGCCGCCCTGACCGTCCTCCAACACCAGCACATCGGTGAACACGATCACGCCGTGCGCGCGCAGCAGACGGGAGGCCTGGGCGAACGTGGCGGCATAGTTCTCGGCGTCGCCCGCCACCACGATCAGATCGTAATCATTGGCGTTGAGGCGCGGCAGAAACACGCTGGCCGGAGCATTCACCGCACGCAACGTGGTGTCGGTCTCATCCTGTAGCTCGGCGAACGCCTTGCGAATCAGCGCGATGCCCTGAGCGGTGGAATCGACCGCAGTCAGCAGGCCCTTGCTATCCAGCGCATGGGCGAGCTGCAAGGTTTCCACCAGCGAGCCGGTGCCCACGGCGATGACCGAAGCGGCGCCGGTGATGTGCACCAGCATGCCCAGCAGACGGGCCTGCGCCGCCGAACCCTGCAACTGGCCGGACTCGTCGGCGGCCGTACGGGCGTCGGTCAACGCATCGGATTCACGTTCGCGCGCGTGTTCCTCGGTGAATTCCCATGCCTTGGCGAGGTTGGTGTACTGCGTTCTGTCCATAATTCGTTCCTTCATGTCTTCTCTCGTGCGGGCACCCGGCGGATGCATCGACGCATGTGCTTAGACGATCGCCGCAGCCAGCCGCGGCGCGGCTTAGCGCTCGCGGACCTTGGCCACGATCTGCCACATCTCCTCGCCCACATCGATGCCGCGCGGGCAGTGGCGGGAGCAGGCGCGCACGGACTGGCAGGCGGCCACGCCGTCGGCGGTGTCGATGGCGTCCATACGCTCCATGGCCTTGGTGTCGCGAGAATCGTTGACGAAACGGGAGGCCCAAATCAGCGCGGCCGGGCCGATGAAAGCGTCGCCGCCGGCGTACACCGGGCAGGCGCCTTCGCACACGCCGCAGGCGATGCAGTTGCTCAGCAGCTCGTATTTGGCGAGTTGTTCGGGGTTCTGCAGGTATTCGAACACGTCCACCTTGCCTTCGGCGGTGGTGGCGAGCACGCCGTCCGCCTGAAGATATGGGGTGAGCTTCCTTATTTGGTTGAGCATCGGGTCGATGTCGGCGATGAGGTCGCGCTGCGGCGGGAAGCCGGGCAGGGATGCCAGTTCGATGACTCCCAGCGAGCCGTTTGCGGCCGAGTCCTGGTCGGCTGCCGCGTTTGCGTCGTTTTCCGCGGAATCGTCGGATTCTTCGGACTCGGTGCCGGTGTGCCGGAACCCTTCGTCATCGACTTCGGGGATGGCGCCGGGCTGCTTGGCCCAATCGCGGATGGTGGCCGTGCACAGCAGGGTGGGGGTGCCGTTGATGGCCACGGCGTCCGAACCGCACATGCCGTGACCGCACGAATAGCGGAAGGCCAGCGTCGGGTCGACGGTGCGTTTGATGGTCAGCAGGCAGTCGAGCACGGTGTCCGAGGGGCGCGCGGGAATCGTGTATTCCTGCACCCACTGCTTGCCGCGCGGACGACGGCGTGCCGCCGAATCCGAGCCGCCGCCGAACGGGGAGTTTTTCTTGGCGAACGGGCTGCCGCCGCGTGCACGTTCGGCGCGCTCGGGTCGCGGCGTGAAACGATGCACTTGCAGGGTAACCGTCGTGTTGCTCGCCTCAGCCATGTTCTGCCTCCATGAAACAGTGGGATGTCAAGTCCAATAATCAGCCAACCTATTGTGCCACAAGCCCTAGGCGGCTTGGTATTACCACCAGCGGATCAGTACTCGCGCTTCTTGGGTGGATAGTCGGTGATGTGCACCGGCTTGAAACTTGCCGGACCATCATCGGCGACCATCGAGTGAGCAAGGAAATGCTCATCGTCGCGTTCGGGGAAATCAAGGCGTTGCATGGATCCGCGGGATTCCTGACGGGATTCGGAAGCGTGCAGCATGGCCTCGGCCAGTTCGATTAGATGACGGACTTCCCAGATGGCGGTGACCTCCTGATTGAAAGCGGCGGTCTTGTCATGGGCCCGCAAGGTATCGGCAACCGGTGTGATGTCGTTGTTGATCTGAGTCAACGCCGTATCGATGGTCTGAGCGGTGCAACGTACGGCCAGAGCCTGCTCCATCACTGATCCGAGTTGGGCTATGAGCTGATAAGGATTGGCGGTGGGCCCGCCATCGTCTGAATCGTCCATCGGTCCGGCGAGCAGTTCGTCAAGCTCTGCCTTGCGGGAATCGGCAGCCTGATCGGCGGCATCGGTCAGCATGTCATCGGCCGAATCTTCGGCCATAGGGGAGTCAACCGGGTTCTCGACGATGCGTGCGGCCATCGTCTGACCAGCACGTGTACCGAACAGGCAGGCGTCGAGCAGAGAATTGCCGCCCAGACGATTCGCACCATGTACGGAGACACAAGAGCATTCGCCAGCGGAGAACAGTCCATCGACTACCTGCACGGCACCGTCGGCCCAACGGTACACCTCGCCATTGGTGGTGATGGGGATGCCGCCCATCGTGTAATGCGCAGTGGGCTTGATAGGCACCAGGTCCTTGGCCGGATCGAGGTTCGCGTACTGCTCGATGGTTTCGACCACCTGCGGTAGCACTTCCTTCATACGTTCGGGGTCGATGCCGGTCATGTCCAGCCAGACGCAGTCCTTCGGACCATCCGGGTCCTTCGGGTCGGCGACGCCGCGGCCGGCGTCGATCTCCGCCATGATGGAGCGGGAGACCACGTCTCGCGCGGCCAGATCCCTATGCTCTGGGGCGTAGCGTTCCATAAACGGCTCACCGTCGGCGTTCCTCAGGATGCCGCCTTCGGCGCGGGCCGCCTCGGACAGCAGGATGCCGGTGTGCGCGAGTCCGGTGGGGTGGAATTGCACAAATTCGATGTCCTCCAGCTGCAGGCCGGCGGCCAAGGCCAATGCCATGCCGTCGCCGGTCAGGTCCCAGGAATTCGATGTGGTATGGAACAGTCGGCCCGCGCCACCGGTGGCAAGCAGCACGTTGCGCGCGTGGATGGCCTGAATCTTGCCCGAATGCGTGTCAAATGCCACGATGCCGGCCGCCTGCTTGCCGTCGTCGGCGAGCACCAGATCGGTCACATACCATTCCTCGGCGAACTCGACGCCTGCCGCCACGCACTGCTGCCACAAGGCGTGCAGAATCTGGTGGCCGATGCGGTCGGCCGCATAGGCGGCGCGCTTGACCGGGGCACCGCCGAACTCGCGCGTGTGGCCGCCGAACCGGCGCTGGGCGATATGCCCGTCATCGGTACGGGAGAAGGCCACGCCCTGACGCTCCAGGTTGATCACGGTCTGCGGCGCGTATTCGGCGAGCAGTTTGGCCGCGTCCTGGTCGACGAGCCAGTCGCCGCCCTTGATGGTGTCGTAGTAATGCCAGTGCCAGTCATCGGACTCCACATTGCCCAGGCTCGCGGCGATGCCGCCCTCGGCCGAACCGGTGTGCGAACGCAGCGGCTGCAGTTTGGAGACCACGAGGATCTTCGGGTCCACGCCTTGTTCCTTGAGCTCGGTGATTTTGGGGGAGCGCAGCAGTCCCAACGCCGCCGACAGGCCGGCCGCTCCGGCGCCGACGATCACCGCATCATACATATCTTCCAAACGTTTCGGACTCATGGGTTCGATTCTCGCACACCCGCCGAACAGTCTTCGAGCCGTGTCATGGAAGCCGATTAGCCGACACGGCTGCTCAGCTTGAGTATGCCGGCATCCCGCTCGATCACTCCCTTCAGCTCCAATGCGCCGAGTAGCTCAAGTATGGTGCCGATATTGGGAATCTCGTCGGGTACCGTCTCTCGCGCCACACGCAATAGTGCGTCCGGAGTGACGATGAGATGTCGTTTACGGCATTCACGAATCAATGCCACTAATGTGCGCTCCATTTCCGGCAGCTTGGCGATAATGATACGTTGTTGGGCTTCCTTCTCGGGATCGGGCTTCGGCTTGACACGAAGATCCGGCATCTGATGCGACGAGGGCAGCTCTTCACCCTTGCTCTTGTTGGCACCGGTCCCGGCGGTTGCGCTCGCCGGCCCATCCTTGGATTGAACGAGTGTAGGCTGAGTATGCTTGGTCTTAAGACGTTTCGAATGGCCTGGATCTTGTGACGACTCCTGTGACGCCGATGATTCCGAGGATGCTGGCGATAACGGAGTCGTTGCCGGCACTTCCATGGCCTCCTCGTTTTCGGACGAGTCCTGACCTGTGGATTTCGATATGCCTGGGCATGCTCCCATAACGGGTTTGTGCCGTTCATGGCATATATCCTCGGTGGATGTGGCGGCACACAGAATCATCGCTCGGTGGTCGCCGATCATCTTATTGCACCCGGCGTTGCAAGGCTGATTGATGTCACCGGGAACCGCATACACTTCGCGCAGCAATTCACATGCCCATCCCGCGGTGTTGAGCGCTCCGGAACGCAACCGGGCTTGCGTCACAATCAATGTGGAAGACATGGCCGCGATAATGCGGTTGCGGAGTAGAAAACGACGGGCTTCGGGAATCGTCCCTGGACACAGTTCACTGATCAGTGCACCACCCTGTGCCTCGATACGTTCGAACAGCGTGCGGTTACGCATCGGTCCGATATGGTTGAGCCCGCCGGCGAATACGGCAACGGTTCTGCCCACATTGGCGGGCATTCTGCCGTGCAGCGCATTCAACGCTCCCCAATGTGCCGCCGCATCCGTTCCCATCGCGCCTCCGGACACGACCAGATGCCCGGCAACGGCTGCCTGTTCGGCTACGGTGTGCGCCACATACCGGCCATATTCGGTCACGTCCCGTGAACCGACGATGCCGACCGGTTTGGCGCAACTGGTCAATGCGCGTGGATCGCCTTTGATCCACAAACACAGCGGTGGCGCCCAATCGGAGCGAATGGACAGGTCGGCCAACTGCGAGGGCCAACATGGATGGCCAGGGCCGATAATCCATTGCGTGCCATCCATAGTGAACCAGTCAGCCAGTTGGATGATGTCTTGCGAGGGCAGGTCCATCATGCGGTTATGCCAGCCGGCCAGTGCATTGCGGAAGGAGCGCATCGCGTTCGCCGACGCCTTGCGGCCCCATCGAGTGAGGCCGTCCACGAACATGCGGTCAATACGTGACAGCGCCGGGCCGCAGATTTCAGATGGCTGGCTTGGATGGGATTGCGCCAACGCGTGCCAGAGGGATTCGGCGCTTTCCGCGCCTTTGAGCGTGGCGTACATCATCACATCCGCCCCATCAAGACAGAACGTGAGCGCGGCGCGGTATAACGTATCCGTGGGAGGCATGGGAATGGTGCGCGAAACAGCGAGGCCCGTATCGGTGTGATCCACACTGCCTGCGGTGCCGCCAGATTGTCGGATATCAGTAGCGTTACTCATGTCATCCTCGTTCTCATTTCGATGCCCTGATGGACGTCCTGCTCGGTGGGGGATACGCGGCCGGCCAGATCGGCGAGCGTCCAAGACAGACGCATGGCGCGATCGGCCCCGCGCAATGTGAGTTGATGATTGGACAGGGCCCGATTGACCAATTCCATCGCTTTCAGCGACGTATTGGCGTGCAGCCATTTGCCCGAAGCTTGCGCGTTGCACACCCATCCATACTGTCTGAACCGGTCTTTGGCCACTTGACGGGCGCGAATCACACGAGCTTGTATTCCGGCACTGGACTCGCCGATTGGCTCGCTTTGCACGGCAATGCGCGAGACCGGTGGCACCGCCATCTGAATATCCACACGATCCAATATCGGTCCGGACAATCGCGAGAAATAACGTATACGGTCTTTTTCCCGGCAAGCGCAACGTTCGCCGGTGCCGTAATAGTATCCGCACGGGCAGGGGTTGGCCGCCATGATGAGTTGGAATGAGGCCGGGTAATAGGTGCTGCCTTTTGAACGGGAAAGCGCCACATACCCGGATTCCAATGGTTCGCGCAACGTCTGCAGGGCGCGTGCGCTGAATTCCGGTGCCTCGTCCAGGAACAGAATGCCTCGATGCGCGCGCGTGATCGCGCCGGGAACGGCGATGCCGCTGCCACCACCCACCAAGGCCGCCGTGCTGGCGGTGTGGTGCGGTGCCTCGAACGGCGGCATGTCGGTGATGCCGTACTGAGGCAGTATGCCGCACAGCGACCGAATCGATGCCACCTCCAGTTGTTCCGCCTCGTTCAACGGGCACATGATGCCGGGCATACGTGAGGCCAGCATGGTTTTGCCGCTGCCTGGCGGGCCGGTCATGATGAGATTATGTCCGCCTGCCGCCGCCACTTGCAGCGCCCATTTGGCATGTTCCTGCCCCAGAACCTCGTTCATATCGCCACAATCGTTGGGATGGCTTGTGGGCGATTGATCCATGGTGGTCTCGTCGGCAACCGGTGTATCAGTAATCGTATAGGTGGCATCGCCGCCCATCAGTTCGATGAGCTCACCCACATGCCTCACGCCCACTACATCCAGTCCATCCACCATCGAAGCCTCGTCAAGATTGCGATGGGGAACAATCATTTTGCGCACGCCACGTTCCTCGGCATGCAGCATGATCGGGAGCAGCCCATGAATCGGCAGCACCGAGCCGTCAAGATTCACTTCGCCGAGCACAATGGTATCTTCCAAGCAATCATGCCCTATGGAACCCGCCGCGCATAGGACGCTGGCCGCGATGGCCAGATCATGCGACGAACCACGTTTGGGCATGGCCGCAGGGCTCATGTTCACGGTCACGCGGGTTTGCGGCCAACCGAATCCAGTGGCTTGACACGCCGATTTCACGCGCTCGCGGGCTTCGGACAACGATGCATCCGGCAATCCGATGATGCTGAAGTATGGCAAGCCAGGGCTGATGAAAGCCTGCACTTGGACGATGAAGGCCTTAAGGCCGATCAGTCCGACTGAGAGAGTGCTGCCGATAGCCATGTCTACTCCTTTCGCAATGTGTTTCGCAACGTGGCTGTTTTTTTGGGGACGAATTCAGAAGGCGTTTTCGATGTGATGCACGAGCGGTCTGCCCACCCGAAGCACGATGGTGACGACATCGAAACGGACTGCCGTATGCGGCACACGATTACGCCGGTCAAGCAGCCAATCGCAGGCGGCTTTCCTGAGATTGTGCTGTTTCGCCGGCGTGATGGCCTCTTGCGGATATCCGTAATGCATGGACCGGCGTGATTTCACTTCGACGAACACCACCGTGTACTCGGGATTGAGCATCACGATGTCCAATTCGCCGTAACGGGTATGCCAATTGCGGCTCAAGGTCGTCCAACCGTGTTCCTCCAGCCACGCGGCGGCATACTGCTCGCCGAGCGCCCCGAACTGTTTGGGCGTCAGATTGCGGTCGCCCATCGTGGCCGCAATCCGTTCCGAAGGCAGCGTTGCCTGCGGATCAGGTGAAGCCAGCATGGGCTGGTGAAAGGCAAGACCGGCGTCGATGCCGGACTTCGTCGTCGGCTGGGTAGGTGGTAGAGCGTTCATGATTCCACTGTGCGGGTTACTTATGTAAGAGCACAAGCGCAACCGGCAAATGTGGATACTATGACGCGGTTTGGCGTGTTGTGGATAACGTGTGGATGAAAACCCGGTTATCCACCATTAGTTCAGAAGGTTTACCAAGGCTCCCCAGCCGACTTACCTGTGATGACAAACAACCCGCCGAGTTGTTCGCTGAATACGTCAGACCCAGTGAGCGGAGAGGGGAGCCAAGGTGCGGTCACTTCACCAAATCGGTGAGTTCGCCAAGGTTCAGTTCGAAGCTGACGCCACGATCCTCGAAATGCGGCTGGTCACGGGTGCTGACCATGGCGTGTCGCACGAACTCGCCGGCGATTTCGGCCGACTTGGCCAAGCCGCGGCCGGCCATCACCGCGCCGCACAGGGCAGATGCGAAGGCGTCACCCGTGCCATGAATCATGTATGGCAGCTTTTCATGAGCCAGCTCGATCTTGCCGGCAACACCGGTGGAAGCGCTGGCCACATAGTTGACGATTTTGCCATCGCCATGGTCGATGCCCTTCAACACCACGTTCTTGGCACCCAACTTCAGCAGAGCACCAAGCAGCTCGTTAACCGTGGCCTCATCAATATTCTGGCCAGGATAGTCACGCTTGGTGAGAATACTCGCTTCGGTGAGGTTCGGCATCAACACGTCGGCACCATCGGCCAGAGCGCCCATTGCCTCGCACAGCTCCGGTGTATACGTGGGGTACATTTCGCCGGCGTCTCCCATCACCGGGTCAACCAGACGCAGCGCGTTCGGATATTCACGGTAGAGACGCTGAATGATCGCCACCTGATCGGGGGAGCCGAGGAAGCCTGAATACACGCCATCCAGTTCCACGTCTTCCTTCTGCCAGGCATCCAAGTAACCGGAGAGAATATCCGTGGTGTCGTGGAACGTGAACACTGCATAGCGCGTGTGCGCCGAGAACAGGGCGGTCGGCACCGGGCACACATCGCAGCCTGCGGCCGAGAGAATCGGAATCGCGGCGGTCAGTGAGCACTTGCCGTAGCCGCACATGTCGTGCACGGCGGCCACGCGCGGAATATAGCTCGGATCACGGTCATACAGTGTTACATCGGTCATGTCTGTTCGAACCCCTTCACCATGTTGGCGGAATAATTCATTGGCGATGTTTGACTGTAGTCGTTCGTCATGTAAACCATGTAACCGGGCGGCGGAAAAATGAAACAGACGTCATCGCCGAGCGGGCAAACCGTCTTGGTGACGGGTGGAACAAGCAATCATCACGGACACTTGAGCCATGCGCGAAAGGCATGGTAGCGATATCACCGTGACCGCAGTCGAACGTGAAAGCGCATGCGCGCGGCCCGGCGTGTCGCGATAATTTCAACGACTTTTCCGTGACTCTTGACAGTTTCTCACGTCAATGATTCCAAGGCTTTATAAGCCCCTATAGGCAAGCCCGATAACGTTCGGCTTGCGTCGCGCGGCCCAAGCGTCGTAACTTCATAACCAACACCTCGCCAACCACCCGAACACGGCAGGCGGGCGGCAAGGAAAAATCCTCGCGACCTAGCATAACCAAGGAGAAATACCCATGGTCGAGAACAACAAGAAGTACCGTTTTGAAACCCTGCAGCTGCATGTGGGCCAGGAGCAGGCCGACCCGGCCACCGATTCCCGCGCAGTGCCGATCTACGCCACCACCTCCTACGTCTTCCACAACTTCGATCATGCCGAGGCCCGATTCGGCCTTGCCGACCCGGGCAACATCTACGGCCGTCTGACCAACACCACCCAGGGTGTCTTTGAGGACCGCATCGCCGCCCTTGAAGGTGGTACCGCAGGCCTTGCCGTCGCCTCCGGTGCAGCCGCCGTGGAATACGCGGTGCGCAACATCACCCAGTCCGGTGATCACATCGTCGCCGCCAAGAACATCTACGGCGGCACCTTCAACCTGCTGCGCCACACCCTGCCGCGCGACGGCATCACCACCACCTTCGTCTCCGCCGAGAACCCGCAGGAGTTCGAGGATGCCATTCAGGAGAACACCAAGCTCGTCTACTTCGAGACCTTCGGCAACCCGAACGCTGATCTGCCGGATTTCGAGGCAATCTCCGAAATCGCCCACAAGCACAACCTGCCGGTGATCGTGGACAACACCTTCGCCACCCCGTACCTGTTCCGCCCGCTGGAGCACGGCGCCGACGTGGTGGTTGAATCCGCCACCAAGTTCATCGGCGGCCACGGCACCACTTTGGGTGGTGTGATTGTTGAAGGCGGCAACTTCGACTGGAATGCGGTTCCGGGCAAGTTCCCGACCCTGACCGAGCCGGACCCCTCCTACCATGGCCTGAACTTCTACGAGGCTCTCGGCGGCACCGCCTTCGTGACCCGTATCCGCGCCATCCTGCTGCGCGATACCGGTGCCACCCTGTCCCCGTTCGCCGCCTTCCTGCTGCTGCAGGGCACCGAAACCCTGTCCCTGCGTGTTGAGCGCCACGTCCAGAACGCGCTGAAGGTCGTCGAGTACCTGCAGACCGTGCCGGAAGTCGAGTCCGTTTCCCACCCGTCCATCCCGGGCCGTCCGGATCACGACCTGTACGAGAAGTACTTCCCGAACGGAGCAGGCTCCATCTTCACCTTCGATATCAAGGGCGGAAAGGATGCGGCTCGCGTCTTCATCGACAATCTGCACCTGTTCTCTCTGCTTGCCAATGTGGCCGACGCAAAGTCCCTCGTCATCCACCCGGCTTCCACCACGCACTCCCAGGAGACCTTGGAAGAGCTCGAGGACCAGGGCATTCACCAGGGCACCATCCGCCTGTCCATCGGCACCGAGAACATCGAGGACATCCTCGATGACCTGAAGGGCGGCTTCGAAGCCCTTCGCGCTTCCGGCTTGGCCAAGTGAGGTCGACAGAAAGGTTGACAGCCCGATGAGAAGGGGCGCGATGCTAATGGGGTGCATCGCGAATCATCGAGCCGCATGGGGTGCCTTCCGCCTGATCGCTTGACCCAAGGAGTAGGAAGCTCGCACTGACGTCATGCAGTGCGGGCTTTCTTGCGTCTGTATGCCTCACACAAAAATGACCGTCGCCAAAAAAATGTGTGAGGCAAACGCACATCATCACCCAATCACACATGTTGACAATCCGCGATATTTCGCCGATTGTCGGATGTCGTTGTTCGTTTTATATTCGGTTGGCCTCACACTGTTTGCGCAGAGGCATGAATAGTGTGAGACCTGAGACGACATAATCCTCAAGGATGAGGGCCGGCGCGTGGCCGACCGCCCAATTCAGTCTGGCGCACGATGGGGCGCGCCGTTATTTCTTCATAAGTTGGAATCGTCATCCGGGCATAAGGCCCGGCCAAATATGGAGAGACATTATGAACGTGCAGAACCCGGCCGCATCGCGCGGCATCGCTATTCAGGCCGTCGACTTGGTCAAGAACTACGGCACCGGCAGCAATATGGTCCATGCCCTGCGCGGCGTGAACGTGAGTTTCGAACGCGGCAAATTCACCGCCATCATGGGCCCTTCCGGCTCCGGCAAATCCACGCTTATGCACACGCTCGCCGGCCTCGACTCCGCCACATCCGGGCATATTCTTTTCGGCGGGGCAGACCTGACCCGCATGGACGACAAGCAGCTCACCTTGCTACGTCGCCACAAGATCGGCTTCATCTTCCAAAGCTTCAACCTGTTGCCCATGTTCACCGCCGAACAGAACATCCTCATGCCACTGACTCTCGCCGGAGACAAGCCCGACCACGCCTGGTTCGACCTGCTCGTCGATACCCTGGGACTGAAGCAGCGCCTGAACCACCGACCGAATGAACTGTCCGGTGGCCAGCAGCAGCGCGTGGCCATCGCCCGCGCGCTGATTACCAAGCCGAAGCTGGTGTTCGCTGACGAGCCGACCGGCAACCTCGACTCCGTTTCCAGCGCCGAAGTGCTCAGCTTCCTGAAGCGTTCGGTCAACGAGCTTGGCCAAACCATCGTCATGGTCACACACGATGCGGTGGCCGCCTCCTACGCCGACCGTGCCATCGTATTCGCCGACGGACAGATCGTGGCCGACGAAGCGAATCCCACTGCCGAAACGATGAACGAGCTGCTTATGTCCGAACGCGAACGTGCCGCGCGCACTGCCGTCACCAGCACACGCGCCGACACGCTCGCCCGTCTTGCCGGCGTAAAGGATGTGCCCAACCTGCCTATCACCGACGCTCCATTGCCCCCAGCTGGGAGAACCGGCACCATGCGCCATGCCCGCGCCGTCGTACAGCACGCTCGCTGAGCCGGAAAGCGAGAGACAGGACACCCCCATGTTTTCCATCACTCTGAAACTTATGAAGAAAAGCGCCAGGATGCTAATTCCGGCAGGCATCGCCATCCTGATCGGCGCTGCGTTCATCGCCGCTACCTTCCTATTCGGCAACGCGATGAACGATGCGCTTGCCGCCCAGAACACCGCCCAGCTCGGCGGCGCGAACTACGTGATCAGCCCGGATAGCGGCAAGGACCTGACCGATAAGGACCAGGACTACATCTACACGCGCACGGTTAACGACTTCCAGCTTGACCGCATCCGCGCCACCAAAGGCGTCAAGGACGCACGTGCCGGCTACGCGGGTCCTGTGACCGTAACCCGTGGCAACAAGCATGCCAACAGCTACGTCATCACCACCGCCACAAAACGCACGCTGCTGCCGGTCACCATCACGCAAGGAGACCAGCCGGCGGACAGCAACGAGATCGCCCTGACCAAGTCCGTGGCCGACCAGCTCGGCGTCAAGGTAGGGGACCGTGTGACCGTCAACTCGCAGGCGGCGCAGTATGCGGGCAAGACCGGCGATTCGGCCGGTAATACCGGTGACGCTGGTGATGAGTCGGCCCAGAACGCCGATGGCGCGAGCTCGCACGACGGTGATTCCGATGCCGCGTCCGGCGCGTCCGCCCCATCCGACGGCACCGACACGGCCGCCGACTCCGGCATGACCGTGCGCGTGGTCGGCCTGACCGACGATCCGAACGGTGCCTACCCCTACTACGGCGGCGCCTCCGTGCTCTCCGACAACGTGATCGCCGCGATGGGAGGCGGCGACGATTTCAACGAACTGCCCGCCAGCATGATCTACCTCGACATCGATGGTGCGGGCGATGCGGCCGCGACGGCCGCGGTCGCACAGATCAACGCCCTGCTCCCCAAGCATTTCAGCGTCCAGTCCCGAGCCTCATACGCCGAACGATCCATCGCGAGCATGAGCGCGGGCGAAACCAGCATCACCACCATATTCCTGTTGAGTTTCGGCATACTCGCCATGCTGGTGGCCTCGCTGGTCATCGCCAACACCTTCCGCGTCCTCGTGGCGCAACGCCGCCGCACGCTCGCGCTGCTGCGTACCATCGGCGCGAACAAGAAACAGTTGTATGCCGGTGTGCTGTTCGAAGCCGGCGTGCTGGGACTGATCGCCTCCGTGCTGGGCGTGGGCCTCGGCATCGCCCTTATGGAAGCGCTGTGCCGGTCCGGCATCATGCAGGCCACCGACATGAACATGCGACTGGTGCTGTCCCGCCCGGCGTTCACCGTACCGGTGGCATTCGGCATCATTATGACGGTGATTGCCTCGCTAGGCTCCGCGCGTTCCGCTACCGCCGTCACCCCGCTGGAAGCGTTGCGACCCATCGAACTGACCGACACGCGACGGGCCGGTGTGGTCCGCGCCGTGATTTCCATGCTGCTGATTGCGGCCGGCGTGGCACTGTGCGCATTCTCTGTATGGCAGATGTCCGAGAAAATCGCCGGACGTGATTCAATGGCCGACAAGCAGTATCCGCTGGTGCTGCTCGCCGCCATCATCGGATGTGCATTGATCTTCCTTGGACTGGTGCTTTCCGCCACGTTCTGGCTGCCGGTGCTCATGCGCGGCGTGGGCGCGCTGGTTGCACTGGCCGGTCCGTCCGCCAAAGTGGCACATGCGAACATTCAGAAGAACCCGCGCCGCGTGGCCGCCACCGGTGCCGCACTGCTTATCGGCGTGACGCTGGTCTCCACCATCGCCACCGGTGCCGCCAGTGCCAAGCAAACCATGAACGAGGCGCTGACCACGCGCTACAGCGTCGACATGATTGCCGCTGGCACCGATATGACTGGCAAACAGGCCAGCGAGGCAGCCAAAGTCAAGGGCGTTCAGAGCAGTATCTACGCGCCGACCCGCATGATGACCATGAAGGATGCCGACGGCAAGAGTCTGAGTGTGCTGGTCGTGGGCGTGGATGGCGTCGACGCGCTGCGCAAGGTGGTGCGCTCCGATTTGTCCGGTGTGACCATTGATGGCGATTCCGTACTGATGCCCAAGTATTCCGCCGCTACAGGCAAGGATATTCCGCTGGACAAGAGCGTTACGTTCACGGCTGGAGCGGCCGAAGCACAAGCCGATGCCACCAATGGTCCGTCCGGTAATGATGCGAACGGCAGCGCCGAAAACGGCAATGGACAATCCGGCGGCACACAGACGCTGACGCTCAAACCGCGGAAGGTGGACTATCGCCGCATTGCCTCCAACTACGCCGCGGTCGCCTTCGTGGCCGCCAGCCACTTCACCAACGGTGGAATCAAGGCCGACGGGCATATCATGCTTATGCGTATTGACGCCGAAGGCGCGGGTGTTGCGCTGAACGACGTATTCACCAACGTGCAGAATGTGTTCTCCGCTAGTGCTGGTGTTACCGTGACCGGTCCGGTGGCCGAACGTACGCAATGGGAGACCATGATCAACGGCATGATGGCATTGTTGGTCGGTTTGATTGCGGTGGCTGTGCTCATCGCCTTGGTCGGCGTAGCGAACACGCTGAGTCTGTCGGTGATCGAACGCACACGCGAATCCGCCACCTTGCGTGCCATCGGCATGACGCGCGGCCAACTGCGGCGCTCGCTGGCGGTGGAAGCGTTGCTGCTTTCGCTCGTCTCCGGCGTGGTGGGAGTGGTATTGGGTACCCTGTTCGGCTGGCTCGGATCCTACATGGTGTTTAGTTTGTATGGCGACACCGTGTTCCCGTTCGAATGGGCCACCAACGGTGTGGTGCTCGGCGTCGCCGCGCTCGCCGCTCTCCTCGCCAGCGTGGCACCCGCCCGCCGAGCCGTCAAAACGCCACCAGTTGAAGCCTTGGCCGAAGCGTAGAGCAATAAGCTCCCTCATCAGAGGGAGCTTTTTTGTTACACCAGCCCGTTATCGTACGCGAAGACTACAGCCTGTACGCGGTCACGGGCGTTGATTTTGGCGAGGATATGCGCCACGTGGGTTTTGACGGTGGGAAGAGAGATAAAGAGCTTGTCCGCGATCTCCTGATTGCTCAGACCATGGGCGATCTCCACCAGCACCTCGCGTTCACGGTCGGTAAGCAGATCCAGTTCGGGATCGGTGTATGCTGGGCGTGACGTATTGGAACCGTCGGAAGCGGCTCCGGCAGGGGAGGGGATGCCGGTCATCGAGCCGGCACCGTTGCCGGCCGCACCGCCAGAGACGCCGACGGCGGAACTGTACACGGCACCGGAGCGCGCGACATCGCCGGTCAGCGAACCATGCTGCGCGTAACCGTCCTGCATCATCTTTTCGATGAGTCGCTTGGTGGCGGAAGGCGCGATAATCGCATTGCCTTGGAATACAGTACGAATCGAATTGAGCAACGTTTCCGGTTCGGTGTCCTTGAGCAGGAAGCCCGAGGCACCGGCATTGATGGCCGCCATCACATACTCGTCCAAATCGAACGTCGTCAGAATGATTACGCGCGTCGGCCGGTCGTCAGCCGATTCGGCCGAGACGGTCGCGTCGCCCGGCGCGGCGGAGAGCGAGGTAATACGGCTCGTGGCCTCAATGCCGTCCATGCCGGGCATGCGCACATCCATCAGCACCACGTCGGGATGCAAGGATTCCGCCAACGCCACGGCTTGGGCGCCGTCGGACGCCTGCCCGACCACCTCCATATCCGGCTGCGAACCAATGACCATGGCAAAACCGGCACGCACCAGCTCCTGGTCGTCCGCAATAATCACGCGAATGCTTCTGCTCTCGTTCATGCTCTCCACTGTATCCGTTTCCTATCGGAGCGCCGCTCCATAAACACCCTGATTGTTCCCTGAGTTCTTATTGGGCAAGGCTCTCATCGGGGTAACGTTCCCGCGTGTTGCATCTGACTATCCAACGAAGCCGCCGGTCGCAACTGCATATCCGGCTGCACACCCTCATGGGTCTCGTCGCTGAACCCGGTTTCACGCAACACTTTCAACAGCTGACGCATACGAGCCAATGCGGCACGCCCCCGAGCGCCAATCGCGGCAAAAGCCTCTGCAATCTGCATACTATCAGGCGCAGGTTCGGCGTTGAGCATCACCAGTCCCTCATCAGCCTGCGCGATCACCGATTCCAGCGTGGTCAGTACTTCGGTTTGCATCGCCGCACTAATACGGTTGCGCTCTAAGTTGGCCGCCAGCACCTTTTGCCGCTCCTGCTCGGCTCGCAGCGCCTCCTCGCGTTGCAACAGCACCAGAGCGTTTGCGCCACGCGAACGGCTCCATCGAGCCATCGCAATGCAGGCAAAACCGACCAACATGATTCCCACGCCCGGCAGCAAGCCGGACAAAACCAGCCTCCATTTTGAGAGCATGGAACTACCATCGGGCAAAAACAGATGGAACAGCTGACTGTATCCATTCCACCCAGCCATCACCTTGATGCCCGCAAGCCACGAATCGGCTGCCAGCGCCACGCTCACCCAGCGCCAAGCGGACTCTCGTCCATACAATACCGCCGAATACACGGATACCATCGCATACATATTGATGGTCAAGATCGATGGCAAGAACAACAGTTGCACAGCAGACAGCACCGCCATCGCCAGCGCGCTGCCCTCTGGGAAGCGGCGGCGGAACGCCAAAGGTGAAAGCATAATAATCGTCAGCGTTATAGTCGGCACGCGGTTCGGCGAATACGGGGCATTGCCGATCATTTGCAAATCGCCATACGTGGCGGAATCAAATAGCGCAATCAGCACGATAGTGGCGATAACGTCCATCAGAAGATAGTGCCGCTCGGTCCACTGCGCAAATCGACCCACCCAGTTCGACTCACGCGTATCTCCTTGGTCGAGTACTTTGGGGCGCGCCCGATCCATCAATCCTCGTATACGCGAGATAACGGTTAGCACCGGATCCTCCGTATCGGTGCCAGACTGTGGGGCGGCAGGGGAGAGCGGAATCGTAGCCGCCACAATAAAGCCACCATTCGGCCCTGGGCCGGCCTGCACGCTGCCACCCAACGACTCAATGCGTTCATGCATACCAACCAATCCGTATCCGGGCTTATGACCGTCTGCTGCAGACGCCGCGCCACGGCCGTTATCGGATATGGTAATCGACAGCACATCGTTTGACCAGATTTCATCGATGGTGGCTTTAGCGCCCTCGCCCGCATGTTTGCGCGTATTGGTCAGCGCTTCCTGCACAAGACGGAACACGGCGGTTTCCGCGTCGGCGGACAGCCGGTCAGGTTGCGCTTTGCCGGTCATATGCCGGGACACCACCAGATGACCATCAAACAGCGAATCGATGTCGGCATATCCGGCACTGCCACTCGCACCGAACACATTGAACAGACGCTGCATATCATGCTGCGCGCGTTCGGCCTCATGCCGAATCGTACCCATCGTGTGCTTGGCGATGGCCAGATCATGCGCACCCGCATACCGGCCGCCATCCGACTGCACAATAATCGTGGAGAGCGTATGTGCCACCACGTCATGCATATCACGGGCGATGCGTGCGCGTTCGGCCAACGCCGCGATGCGCGTCTCCTCGGCCTCTTTCGCCACAATGGAGGCGTTGCGCTCGCGCATGGCCGCCAGCGTGGCGTTGCGCGCTCGCTGCCACAAGGCCATGATGATGACGCTCAGCACGCTCGATTCGATGAACGCCGCCTCCATGCCGAAGTCAGCGAGCATCTTGGCCCCGCAGTTGACGGCGCCGTTTGCCCCCACGACGCCGGTGACCGCCGGGCATGCGGGCATCGTGATGGCATCGGCCAGCCAGCCGTCGCGGATGACGCGCGAACCGGAGGAAGGTCCGGCGAACAGCGGACCCACGTTGAAAGACACCGACCAGACCGTCGCCGCGACCAGTCCCATGACGAACGCCGTGACGATGAACCGCCAGGAATGTCGGGGATTGCCGTACAGAATCACCGAATACACCATGATCAGGGCGTAGAAATCGAAATACGTGATCGCCGGGCCGAACACAAGATGCGTGATGGTCAGCGCCACGAACAGCCAGGCCGCCGGCTCCGGGCGATACCTGCGCAGCATCAGCGGCACGAAGACCGGCAGCGACCACAGCGTCATCGACGCCTGAGTTGCGGGAAACAATATGCCGGCATCAGGGTTGGTGGAGGCGTTGAACGGCACGCAACCGGCGATCAGCGCCGCGGCGAGCAACGTGTCCCATAGCAGTGTGCGGGTCGACTCCCGTGCGCACCATGCCCTCACGCGCGCCATCATCTCCATAACGCACAAGGCTAGCGTGTCCGGAGACGAACCGGTATCACTCTTCAGGAGGATTTGTGGACTAGAGTTTGTGGACTAGAGTCTTGAACCATGACAATGCTGAGCAAATACCACGTGCCCGGACTGGCCATAGAGGACCATTCCATCGATGTTCCGCTCGACTGGACCGGCCACGAGCCCGGACGGGCATTCGACGGGGAAACCATCAAACTGTTCTATCGCGTGGTCACCGCGCCCGAACACGTGCATGACGACCTGCCCCTGCTGATCTTCCTGCAAGGCGGTCCCGGCGGTGCCGGCCCGCGCCTCAACAGCCCGACCTCCGACGGATGGATCGAGGAGGCCATCAGGCACTTCCGGGTGATCCTGCCCGACCAGCGCGGCACCGGCCGCTCCTCGCGCGTGGACACGCACGCCATGGCCCGCATCGCCGCCGCGCACGACGATGATGCCGTGGCAGGCGCCCGAGCCCAGGCCGACTACCTGAAGAAGTTCCTTGCCGATTCCATCGTGCGTGACTTCGAACATCTGCGCCTGACCGAATTCGGTGGCCGCAAGTGGGTGACGATGGGCCAAAGCTACGGCGGCTTCCTGACCCTGACCACACTGTCCCTGTTCCCGGCCGGCGTAATCGCCAGCTTCACCACCGGCGGCATCCCGCACGTGCCGGCCGACGCCGCTGAAGTGTACGAGCATACCTTCCCGCGCATGGTGCGCAAGACGACTCAGTTCTACGAGCGCTACCCACAGGACAAGGAGCGCGTGGCCGCCATCGCCGACAAGCTGCCGACTACTGCGGAAGTCGCCGAATTCGTTGGCAAACTCACCGATTCCGTACTGAATCCGATGGCTGGTACCGATGTGGAGCATCGACTTGGCGTGATCGCCGGCATGGCCGCCCACGGCTTCCCGCTGCTGCCGAACGGCGACCCACTCACCGTCGAACGGTTCCAGTGCCTTGGCGGTGACTTCGGCATGAAACCCAGCTTCGAGCGCGTCCACTGGATTCTCGACGACGCCTTCCTCGACGGCGACGGCACCGTGCGTGACGGATCGCCGCTGTCCGACGAATTCCTGTCCAAGGTGATGGCCGCCACGTCGTCGCGCCCGCTGTATTGGCCGTTGCAGGAATTCATCTACGCCAACGGCGAGCTTGACGAGCCCATTCGCTGGGCCGCCCAGCGCGTGCGCGATGGCAAGCCCGAATTCGATGCCGTTGCGCGTCCGCTCAACTTCACCGGCGAGGCCATGTTCCCGTGGATGTTCGAACAGGAGTCTGCGTTACGCCCGTTCAGGCCGGCCATGGACCTGCTCATGGAAGACACGCACTTCGGCGTGATCTATGACGAAGAACAGCTGGCCCGCAATGAGGTGCCGTTGCAGGCCGCCGTCTATTTCGACGATATGTACGTCGATTCCGGCCTGCAGCTCGACACCTTGAGCCGCGTGGGTAACAGCCACTACTGGACCACCAACGAATTCGAGCATGATGGTCTGCACGGCCCGCTCGTCTTCAAGCATCTCTATGACGAAGCCCTCAACCGGGGCGATCTTGAAGCATTGTTCTGACTCAAGGAAGCAAGCTCCCTCTGATGAGGGAGCTCTGTATACATGCACGAAAGGAAAACGTATGACTCAGAACCTCACCATCGGTTTTATCGGATATGGCAACATGGCCCAGGCCATCGCCCAAGGCGTCGTCGACGCGGGCGTGGTCACCGGCGGCCAGATGGTCGCCTGTGCCGCCCACTACGACAAGCTTGAGAAGACCACCGCCGAACTTGGCGTGCGCCCGTTGCGCAATGCGCTGGAAGTGGTGACGGCCGCCGACGTGGTCATCATCGCCATCAAGCCCTACCAGATCGCCGCCGTCGTCAAGCCGCTGGCCGACGAACTTGCCAGGCCGGGCAAGATCGTCGTCTCCATCGCCGCCGGCTGGAATCTCAAGAAGTACCAGGACCTGTTCGCCACCGAAGACGGCGAATCCGTCGACTCCCCGGACATCCATATCCAGTGCACCATTCCGAACACTCCGATGGCCGTGGGCAAGGGCGTGCTCGTCACCGAATCCGTCAACACCCTGACCGACGACGAAACCGAAACCTTCGAGCAGCTATTCGGCCCCATCAGCCTCATCGAGCGCGTGGACACCGCGCATATGAACATCGCCATGGTGGTGGCTGGCTGTGCGCCCGCCTTCACTGACATGTACATCGAGGCCTTGGGCGACGCCGGCGTGCAGTACGGTCTGCAGCGAGCCACCGCCTACCGGCTCGCCGCCAAGATGGTCGAAGGTGTCGGCGCGCTCTACATGGCCACTGAAACCCATCCCGGTGCCATGAAGGACGCCGTCTGCTCGCCCGGTGGTACCACCATCAAGGGCGTCGCCCAGCTTGAAAAGGACGGGTTCCGCGGCTCGGTCATCGACGCCGTAGACGCCATCGTCGGCTGACTGCCAATCAGAGTTCGCGTATATTCGCATATCACAGTCAAAGCCTTCGAACCGTATGCTCGGAGGCCTTTGCATATGGCCGGTTCACCACATGCAGGTTCAAGGTGTCCAGCTTCTCCCTAGACTTGGAATCATGTCTCTTACTATCGGAATCGTCGGACTGCCCAACGTCGGCAAGTCCACCATGTTCAACGCACTGACCCGCAACAACGTGCTGGCTGAAAACTACCCGTTCGCCACCATCGAACCGAACACTGGCATCGTACCGTTGCCGGACAAGCGCCTGCCGGTACTGGCCAAGCTGGTCCACACCGAAAAGGTCGTGCCCGCCACGGTGACCTTCGTAGACATCGCCGGCATCGTCAAGGGCGCCTCCGAGGGCGAAGGCCTGGGCAACAAGTTCCTGGCCAACATCCGCGAGGCGGACGCGATTTGCGAGGTCGTGCGCGCCTTCGAGGACGACGACATCGTCCACGTCAACGGCAAGGTGGATCCGGCCGACGACATCGACACCATCAACACCGAGCTGATCCTCGCCGACCTGCAGACCATCGAAAACGCGCTGCCCAAGCTGGAGAAGGATCTGCGCGGCAAGAAGATCGAGCCGGCCTACATGGACGCTGTCAAGCAGGCAAAGACCATCCTTGAAGCCGGCGAGACGCTCGACAAGGCCGCACGCGAAGGCCGCTTCGACAAGGATTCCGTCTACGACCTGCATCTGATGACCGCCAAGCCGTTCATCTACGTGTTCAACGTGGACGACAACGAGCTGGCCAACAAGAACCTGCAGGCAAAGCTCGCCGCATCCGTGGCCCCGGCTCCGGCCGTGTTCCTCAACGCTCAGTTCGAGGCAGACCTGACCGAGCTCGACGAGGCGGACGCCCGCGAAATGCTGGCCGACGCTGGCTTGAGTGAGTCCGGTCTTGACCAGTTGGCCCGCGTCGGCTTCGACATCCTCGGCTTGCAGACCTTCCTGACCGCAGGCGTCAAGGAAGTGCGCGCTTGGCAGATCCACAAGGGCTGGACCGCCCCGCAGGCCGCCGGCGTGATTCACACCGACTTCGAAAAGGGCTTCATCAAGGCTGACATCGTCTCCTACGACGATTTCGTGGCCGCCGACGGCTCCATGGCCAAGATCAAGGAGGAAGGCAAGCTCCGTCAGGAAGGCCGCGACTACGTCATGGCCGACGGAGATATTGTGGAGTTCAAGTTCTCCCCAACGTCTAAGAAGTGACCGTTTGGTAGTGCTGAAAATCTGGGAATTCTAGGGTGTGTTTACATTATCTAGGTTTTGTGTGATATCTGGCGTACACATACGATAATTATCACACAAAACCTAGATAGTGTAAACACACCCTAAATACCCGGTGATATGTAAAACACCGTCAGCGCCCGTGCGCAAAATGGTGTCCTGTCATTTGATAGGAATAAAAATTTTAACTTCATTATCTGGATCATCAAAGGATAGAATTTCATGCTCATAAACTTCAAAATCTTCCCTGTCATCCAGTTCTTCCCTAGTGGTCTGCAACCATGTTCCGAAGATATACTGATATGTTTTATATAAGTTTCCAAGTGTGCCCCGGTGGGTGAAAACAGCGTATCTTCCTGCACGCAGCGTCTTTTTTGCCAGTTCCAGCGGCAGGCAATCAAAATCCTTCACCGGACCGCCGATCATGACGGAATATAACGCGTCGCCGTCTTTTGTATAAGCCGTCTTCTGCGTTTCACAGATGCCATATCCCGCAGATGTGGTGAAAAAATCTTTGTTAAGACCATGGAACTGTTCCCACAGTCCGGGCAGCTGATTGTCGGACAGGGAAGTAGTCCCCCGAAGCCCAGCTACTTCTGTCTCACCTAGCAGGATGATCTTGGGAGCGTGTGAAATATGATTGGCAATATGGCACACATCTTCCGGCGCCAGTTCTTTTTTTGCTTTTATCACCAAATCAAGTCCGGCTTTCCGGTAAGCTACAGGACTGTATCCAAAAACAGCTTTAAAGGCCCTGCTGAACGCCTCTGACGATTCATAACCACAGTCAAGTGCAATATCAATGACCTTCTGGTCGGAATGAATCAGTTTTTCGGACGCATTGTAAAGCCTCCGACGGTTGATATAGTGTCCCACGGATTCACCTAAAACAGAAGAAAACAGGCGGGTCATGTAGTAGTAGGAGTAGCCGGTTTCTCTTGATACTTCATTCAGACCGATATATTCATTTAGATGTGCTTCGATATAGGTAATGGCCCTTTCTAAAGGGGGATATCGTTTCAAACAGGCACCTCCATCCGTTTTTACTATTACTTTTTATATCTGTTATAAAATTCTCTTAATGCTTCTTTTCTTTCGTTTGGCAACAAAGTTTTTTTTTATGCCTAAGATTGCACCCTCTAATGCGTAGAGTTTATTGATACACGCTGTTTTATCAATTTGCTGTATTTTCAACCATGCTTGTTCTGCTCCTATGGATTTCAAATCGTCTTCATCTAAAATACCAACTTGTTTTAATTGATTAGCTACAGCGTTTCCTATGTTAGGTAATTCCGATAAATTCTTCATATTGCCTCCCAGATGTTCACAGTTTTCCTATCCACATTATATCAGTTCTATTTAAACCAAGCAATGCCCCCAGGAATGGAAGAGTTTCGGATATCTGAAGCCACCTGGTGCATGGTAACAGCAGATCCATGCTGCCATGTGACTTCCGATAATATGTTCCGGTATCTGCATTTAGAAGTTCTGCCATCATCAGGCCTTTTTTATGCAGAGCTGCCGGATATCGAGGTATACCCTATAGAAGGCGGGGGCATGGAGACGCCGATTCAGGAGGCATGGTTTGCCGTCAGGCCTTCGGATGAAAAAACCGCAAAAAGTATCATGAATGATTTGCGCTCCTTTGATACGCTAATCCAGCGTAAATGATGAAAAACCAAAGGAGAAAAAGAGATGGACAAGACTATTAAAACAGTGAGGGGAAACCCTCTTGCAGCCGAACCTCTCGGCAGGCTGCTCATAAAATTTGCAATCCCATCTGTCTTATCCATGCTGGTGGATGCACTTTACAACATCGTAGACCAGATATTCATTGGGCGTGGGGTGGGATATCTTGGCATTGCTGCAACCACGGTTACTTTTCCTTTCGTCACGATTCTTTTATCCATCGCCACCCTGCTGGGGATTGGCGGCAGTGTCTATACGTCCATGAACTTAGGGGCAGGAAAAGAAGCAGAAGCCGAAAAAACCCTTGGAACGGTATTCACTCTGTCTGTTGCCATAGGTATTCTGTTCACCGTTATATGCCTTACTTTCCTGAAACCGCTGGCACTAGCTTTTGGGGCTACAAAGGGGGCGCAGGGCTCACTGTCCTATGTGCTGGATTATGCCCCCATCATTTTACTTGGGGCACCCTTTAGTATGGCAGCTATTGCCCTGTCCAGTATGGCCAGAGCGTGTGGCAGCCCCATCCTGGCTATGGGATGCTTCCTGGTCGGAGCGGTAATCAACCTGGTTTTGGATCCAATCTATATATTTGTTTTTAACTGGGGAGTGAAAGGTGCAGCAATCGCTACCGTAACCTCGCAGATCATGTCCGCGGTCATACTGTTGGTTTACTTTTTAAAGAAAGGGCATATCCGGCTAAGAAAAAAAAATATCTGCCCTACATTACCCATCTGCGGTCAGATATTTGCGTTTGGGCTTCCATCCTGCATGATTCAGGTGGCGGCAGCAATTCTGCAGATTGAACTGAACAAAGCGGTGGTGAGCTGTGAAATGGCAGGCGTTGGCAGCGAAGCGGCACTTAGCAGTCTTGGGATTGTGCTTCGGATCAGTTCTGTAGTGGTTTCTATCTGTGTGGGGATTGCACTTGGGATGCAGCCCATCATCGGATTTAACAAAGGCGCTGGTTTCGAACACCGGGTCAAAGAAACCTATAAAAAGGCGGTTGGCGCAGCTACGGTGGTTTCTGTGATTGGCTGGCTTATCTGTGAGTTATTCCCGGCGGAGATTCTGCAGATTTTTGGGATGAATGAGCCAGCATCTATGGCATTTGGTATCAAGTGTATGCGCATTTTTCCGTCCGGACTGGCGTTTACTGGATTTCAGGTGGTGTCAGCCCAGTATTATCTGGCAGCCGGACAGGCAGTGAAAGCGATGCTGCTTTCCATCCTCCGGCCACTTCTGCTGATGGTACCGCTCATCCATATTTTCTCGGGTATCTGGGGAATGGACGGGATTCTGTACGCAGGTCCCACCGCAGACATCCTTACGGCTCTGATTGCAGCAGGTTTGGTTGGATATGACAGCAGGAAAAAGAGAAAAGGAGTGTGATCATATGGCAGACATTATGGTGCATGGGCTTACCCAGAATAACTTGAAACACGTCACATTCAGAATCCCGAAGGAAAAAATCACAGTATTTACCGGGGTGTCCGGGTCCGGGAAATCCAGTATTGTCTTTGACACGATTGCAGCGGAATCCCAGCGGCAGATGAACTTAACCTACCCGGCATTTGTGCGGTCCAGGCTTCCCAAATACCCCAGACCGGCAGTGGAGCGCATTGACAATCTGACACCGTCCGTTGTGGTGGACCAGTCCTCCTTAGGGGGAAATGCACGCTCCACAGTAGGGACCATCAGCGGACTGTATGCCAGCCTGCGGCTGTTGTTTTCCAGGATTGGGCAGCCCTTTGTGGGAACTGCGTCTTATTTCTCTTTTAATGACCCCAACGGGATGTGCAAGACCTGTTCCGGTCTCGGGAAAGTTACAAAAGTGGATATGGAAGCAGTCCTGGACCGGAATAAATCCTGGAACCAGGGCTGTGTGAAGGATTCCCTGTACCGTCCAGGATCCTGGTATTGGAAGCAGTATGCTGAGTCAGGGCTGTTCGACCTTGATAAACCCATCCGGGATTACACAAAAGAGGAATACAACCTTCTTGTCTATGGTGCCCGTGATGGTAGGGGAGAGCCGGAGAACCCGAAAGTAACTGGACTGTACCATAAGTATACGAAGGCCCTCTTAAACCGGGATATCAGCAGCAAAAGCAGACACACCAAAGAGAAGTCAAAAAAGCTGATTACGGAAATAGAATGTAGCGACTGTCATGGAAGAAGGCTGAATGAGGCGGCTTTGAACTGTAGAATAAACGGGTATTCTATTGCAGACATGTGCGAGATGGAGCTGACTCTCCTGCGGGAAGTCCTGACACAGATCACGGACCAGACAGTGGGTCTGCTGGTTCATACCATCCTGGAGGGATTGGACCGGATGATCGAGATTGGACTCCCTTATCTGCATCTGAACCGGGAAACACCCTCCTTGTCCGGCGGGGAGGCCCAGAGGCTGAAGCTGGTCCGGTATATGGGAAGCAGCCTGACCGGGATGACCTACATCTTTGACGAACCCAGTGCCGGGATGCATCCACGGGATGTCTACCGTATGAATCATCTTCTCAAGAAGCTTCGGGATAAAGGAAATACAGTCCTTGTGGTGGAACACGATAAAGACGTAATCTCCATTGCAGACCATGTCATTGACGTGGGGCCTGCGGCAGGACAAAACGGCGGTGAAGTCGTGTTTGAGGGAAGCTATCCGGAACTACTTAGGGCAGATACCCTGACGGGAAAATCCATGCAAAAGTTGTTCCCCATAAAACATACGCCACGTAAAGCCACGGGCAGCCTGCCGGTAAGGGATGCCTGCCTTCATAACCTAAAGCATGTGGATGTGGACATCCCTCTGGGAGTCATGACGGTGGTGACTGGTGTGGCTGGTTCGGGAAAGAGTACCCTCATTTCCCAGGTATTTGCGAGAGCATATGAGAATGAAGTGGTGATGGTGGACCAGGGGCCGATTACAGCTACCAGCCGCTCTACACCAGCTTCCTACCTGGGCTTCTTTGATGAGATACGAAAACTTCTGGCACGGGAGAACAATCAGCCGGAAAGCCTGTTCAGTTTTAATTCCGCCGGAGCCTGCCCAATCTGCGGCGGCAAAGGTGTTCTCGTTACGGAACTTGCCTTTATGGACCCGATTGTTACAGAATGCGAGGCATGCGGCGGTGTGCGGTATAACAGGGAGGCCCTTGCCTGTACCTACAAGGGGAGGAATATTGTCCAATTGCTGGGGCTTACCGCTTCCCAGGCACTGGAATTATTTGAGGATACCAGGATCAGGAAACGCCTGAGCGTAATGCAGCAGGTGGGATTATCCTATCTGCCGCTGGGGCAGCCCCTTAGCACCCTGTCCGGGGGAGAGCGGCAGCGGATTAAGCTGGCAAAGAACCTGGGGAAGAGCAGTAGCATCATTGTCATGGATGAGCCGACCACAGGCCTTCACAGGTCCGATGTAGATAATTTGTTGAATCTGTTTGATGGGATTGTATCCAGCGGAAATACGCTGGTAGTGATTGAGCATAACCTGGACGTGATGAAGCAGGCGGACTGGATTATTGACATCGGCCCCGATGGAGGGAAGAACGGGGGAGAAGTGGTATTTACAGGGACACCGGAGGAGATGCTTCAAAATGCAAAGACACTGACAGCGGACTGTCTGCGTGCATCCAGTATTTCATAGGCGAATTCCTGTTCTCCCTGCTCCTGATTAGAAAATTAAGGGTTATAGGCCAAAATGTGTGTCCGGCGCTCGAGTCGTTCGTCGGTCATCGCGTTGGCCGCGAGCCCCTCGTCGAGGAACGCGAACGGCTGGCCCTCCCGGATGCGCCTGGGATCATGCGCCGCGCCTTGACGAGCCTTTGGTGCATGCCGTTCACGCTGCCGTCGGCGTATTCGCTCTTCTCGTCGAGGAACGAGGCAAAGTCCTGCTCCCACCGGCTGTAGGAGACGAGCCACGCCGTGGCGGAGTCCCGGTCCTTGACGCGTGCCAGGGCGGCGGCAATCGCGCGCAGCCGTCTGCCGGCCTCCAGGCGGGGCCGCCTGCCGGTCAGTTCGAGGATGTTGGCCTGCACGTGGTGTGTACTGCTTCAATATTTGTTGGGCGGGTTCGGCAGTGTTTTTCCGCAGTGTGGGCTGATGGTTTTCCCGGTGTCGTCATCGTTTCCCGGTGATGTGAGAGGCATCGGTGCCGCCGCCTGTATATTCACGAGTTGCGATTCGAATTGGATTCGGCCGCATGCCTTTCAAAGACACAAACGTGGTAATTCATGAAACGAATTCTGGTGCTCGTGAATGAGTGATCCGAGCTCATTAGATTCTGTATTCGGTGACGGCTTATTCCCAATGCAATGGATGATGTATGCCGTCGTCGTAGTGATGATGTTCAGAAAGAAAGTTTTTTCCGTGGCTTCCCCTCGGCGAGGGAAGTTATCGCTGAAGGCGACTGAGGAAAGCGATGAAAGAGAGGTCCGAGCAGTGTTGGCTGCCCGGACTTTTCCACGTAGTATGGGCCTCGTTGAGATGTTTGCGTCCACCTTTCTTCATTTAGGCTTCCGCGTTCTCGTCGGCTCCTGTGGCGAGAACATTCCTCAATGATTTCGCCACCTGTATTTTCAGCGGACGTTTTCCGGTCTGTACGACCAGCCCCGCGGCCAAGAGCTCTTCCACGTATTTCCTTGCGCTCTGTTTGGATAGTCCGATGTGATGGGCCACTTCGTCCAACGACATGGATTTGGACGAGTCGAACAGCTCTTCCTGAATCACGCCATAGAGCACCGAGACGGCATTGCGCGATAGGGCATGCCTCTTTTCAAGCTGTGTACAGAGTATCCGACCTTTGTCGAGCTGATCGACCTTGATACTGAGTTCGTCAATCAGCTCATCCTGGGCTTGTTGGATGAATCCGAGGATGGTGTTCACGAAGAGCGTGAGTTCGCCGCAGTTCAGCTTGTCCTCCGCCTCCATGAATGCTTTGTAGTAGGCGTTCTTGTTCTCCGCGATGGTGCGGGACAGGGATAGCACGGTGGGCATAGTCAGGTCATGGTTCAGGTACAGGGCCAGGAGATACCGGCCGGTTCTGCCGTTGCCGTCGTAGAACGGGTGGACGTATTCGAACAGGAAGTGCGACATGATGGCCGACTGCAGCCGGGGAATCTCGTCGGAGGTCGCGAGATGGATCATATCGGTGAGGAGTGCGCCGATGTTGCCTTCGCCTTTGACTCCGTTATGGATCGCGAGGCCGTGCGGCCCCTGTATTTCCACATCGCCTTTCCGGAACAGGTCGCCGTCCGGCTGATCGCTCTCATCGATTTCGTCGAGCACGACCTGGTCATAGATGTCGCGGATGTCGGCGATGCCCGCCGGCAACGCGGAGTCCTTGTCCGTGAGGTTCAGGTACAGCTTGGCAAATTCGCTGAACCGCGCCTTGGAGTCGTCGCCGTCCCTCCTTGCCTTGTCGGCCGCGTCCACGGCGTCCTGGGTTTCCTTGCGGGTGCTGCGCACGCCTTCCATCTCGTTGGTGGCGAACAGTTCCTCACTGATGGAATGCCGTATGTAGTCCCAGCGCATGACGCCGGGAATCAGGTTCCATAGCCGTGATATGCGCCTTTCGGCGAGAAGTATATTTTCCATGAGCAGGGTCGTCTCGCGTGGCGTGGCGGAGAACAGCTCGCCCAATGGCGTGATGACCCCGGTCCTGAATGTGGAATCTGCCTCAAGCCGCTGCCGTGCGAGTGCCGCATGGTTATTGAAGGAATCGACTGACCTGTCGGCATGGAACAGCCTTGCCAAACTTCTATACTTCATATCCATGAGAGAGACTCACTTCCCAAAGAGCATCCTTAATTATAAAAAGTATAAGATAGAGAAGGAAATGAGTCAATAAACAACTATAAAATCATGGATAATACAAAAATATAGTTGTGCGCATGACTGCATGTGAGTGACATATGGTAGTGCCCGAAATGCGTGTCAGTAGTGAAATACTTCATGACCTGTTGTTCTTTCTGAATATGTGATGGTATGCGGTGCATTGAGTTGCGACGATGCCAAGAACACATGCTCGTACAGGTGCGTTTATGAGGCATGGTGCGAATGAGTCGCTCGATATCACCGGCAATGATTCAGCTATGCGTCAATGAGAGGTGTACTGATCAGATGGCGTGTTCGTTCACGCCGTTGCTGCTTAATGCGATGTGTTGAATCATGGTTCGCGCACTATAAGGCATTGCATCCAAATCCGTCAAATCACGCGGTGTGTGAAATGCCCGTTGTATATAAAAAAGTCCGGTGCAACGCACGATGATAATGCGTTGCACCGGACTTACTGCAGAAACAATTGTTACAGACTGTAGATCTGTGCGCCGAACGGCCAGAGCGCAAGCTTGGCCATTTTGAACGACTGGATGCCGAACGGAATGCCGATGATGGTGATGCAGTTGAGCACGCCTGCACCCAGATAGCCGAGTGCCATCCACCAGCCGACCAGCACCACCCAGAGGATATTGGCCAGCGTGGAGCCAACGCCGCCACCGTATTGCACGGTTTTGCCGAACGGTGTCAAGGTAAGGCCCGCCATTTTGAACGCCTGAACTCCTAGTGGAATACCGATAATGGTGATGCACAGAAACAGTCCGATCAGTGTCCAGCTGATGGCGATTGCCAGTCCGCCCAGAATGATCCACAGAATATTGCCGATGACCCTCATCGTAAGTTCCTCACGTTTGCCGGCATTGCGCCGGATACCGAATCGAATGCTGGATTCCATTCTATTAGGCGAACGCGGGCGATATGTGGGGAATCGGTGACGGGACCCCTGAGCATCCCCTGAATCGTCCCTGAGCCGCATGCTCAGGCGCCTACTCGGGTGAGCATTCTCACATTCGGCTGATTTCTAGCGAAAAACCCTTGTGCGGGCGGGCTGTGGACTATAGCATCACGACACATGACCACTACACCGCAGCCTTCTCAGGCATTTCAGTCCACTGCCACCAAACCCGCCACCAACCGCGAGCTGCCCCTGCCGCAGTCCGACCGAGACCCCGCGCACCTGCAGGGCCATTGGCTTCTGGCCCGCATCGGTAAGCACGTGCTGCGCCCCGGCGGCAAGAAACTCACCGAACGCATGCTCGCCAACGCGGACATCGCCGGCAAGGATGTCGTCGAATTCGCCCCGGGACTGGGCCTGACCACTAGGGCGATTCTCGAGCGCGACCCCAAGAGCTACCGTGGCGTGGACCGCGATCCGCAGGTCGTGGACATCATCTCCAAACTCACCAGTGAGAAGGCCACGATTCCGGCAAGCTGCGTGCAGCGCGACGCCGCCGACACCGGTCTGGAATCCAACAGCGCCGACGTGGTGATCGGCGAAGCCATGCTTACCATGCAGACCGAGCGTGGCAAGCAGGCGATTATCGGCGAGGCCTTCCGACTACTGCGCGCCGGCGGCACCTACTCGATTCACGAACTCGGCCTGCAGCCGGACAACCTGGACGAATCCGTCAAGGATGAGGTGCGCAAGGCCCTGGCTCGCAGCATCAAGGTGAACGCGCGCCCGCTCACCGAGCAGGAATGGCGCGAGCTGTTGGAAGCCGAAGGCTTCGAGGTGCTGTGGAGAGGCAAGGAGCCGATGGCCTTGCTGGACATGAAGCGCAATATCGCCGATGAAGGTATCGGCGGTGTGCTGCGCATCCTGCGCAACGTTCTGGGCAACAAGGACATCCGCGCCCGCGTGCTCAACATGAAGCACACCTTCGACAAGTACAGCAACGAACTTACCGGTATCGCGTTCGTGGTACGCAAGCCCGAAGCGTAACAGCGGTGTGCCGGCCCACGATGGCCGGATAATGGGAAACGACCAAAAGCGATGACGCGTATGTGAGGTACGCGCGACGAATAGGAGAACATCATGGCCGATGAGAACGAGCAGCAGACCGCATGCAAGGCAGGACGCGACGAGCAGCATTGCAAGTGCAAGCAGCGTAGGGAAGCCGCCGCGGCAGCCGAAGCGGCTGCCGCCAACGGCGAACACCACTGCGCCTGCAAGCACGAGCACGCCGAGGGCGCGGCCGCGGAGCCGGGCGCGAAGAAGGAGTGCCACTGCAAGCATGGCGAAGCCGCGGCCGCTGAAGCGGGTGAGGCCAAGCACTGCGCCTGCAAGCACGACGCCCACGACGCCGAAGGCCACGCCATTTCGACCGAGCCGCATCTTGGATTCATCGAAGACTTGGCCTCGTTGATCGATATTCAGGAGGAGGCCACTGTCTCCCGTACGGTGCTGCGCGAGGACGGCCTGCGCGCCGTGCTGTTCGGCTTCGACAAGGACCAGGCACTGAGCGAGCACACCGCGGCCATGCCCGTGATCATCCAGGTGCTGGAAGGCAAGCTGCGCGTCGGCGGCGAAGGCCGTGAAGTCGAGCTTACGGCCGGCGGCATCGTCTACCTGAGCGCCCGTCTGCCGCACACCGTCTATGCCGTCGAACCCAGCAAGATGCTGCTGCAGATGTTCGACAACCGCGGCTGATTCGGTGAATGACTGGCAATCACGTATGAGAAGCTGATTGCCGTTAGACCATTCATAATGGCTTCCTTCATATGGTGTTGGTCGTATGACCGTAATATGAAGGAAGCCATTTCTTAGACGTTGGGGAGAGCTTGAATTCGACGCCATCATCATACGGCCTCAAGGGTGCATAAACGATGTCACAAGTAGACGCACGCCCGCCAGCCATCCCAAACGTCACAGCAAACCTAGAACCCGCATGAGCTGACGGCCGATATTCGCCATGGCTGCATCATCAACCACGCCGACTTGGTATCCCAGCAGTTTGCGGTCGACGGTGACGATCTTGTCCGTCATCACGTAACTCACTTTGTTCAGGCCGTTCTCCGGACTTGGTTCCAATCGGACCCGCGTGTCGATGTCGGAGGAATCGTATGAGGTCAGCAGACAAGTGATGACGGAATCGAACCGATCGACGGCATCGCTCTGCACGATGACAACCGGCCGTGGCTTGCTGGCGTAGCCATCGGCCTGCAACGTCCGAATCTCACCTCGTTTCATCGGACATCCTCAAGGCGAGACGACTGGCATACTCAGTAGCGTCCCGCTCGGACGCAAACGGCTCCACGTCATTTCGTGGCAAACGCACCTCATAGGGGAACCCACGGTAATCATTGAACGCGCTGATGAACATACGCAGGGCATCGGCCGGGGTGGTACCCAGCTGCCTGGTCGTCTCCTTAAACAACGCAGCCTGCTCGTCATCAACTCGCGTGGCAATCTGCATGCTCATAGCCACTCCTTATTGCTATTTACTATCTTTTTGCACCAAATTGTATCAAATACTTGACTTCAGAGTGAAGCCCCCGCGTTCCAAGGCCCTTGTCTATACTGTAGACAGTTGTTCTTCATATGTGAATCGCCCGATATGACTTTGGAGCGGGCTTGTGATTGGAGGGGCCGGATATGACGAGTTACGTGCTGCGGCTCTATGATGATCCGCTGCTCCGGTTCGATGCGTCGTATGGCGAGGGCCTGCTGGCGGGCAAGATCGAGGCGCATGTCCGCTGGTTCGATGAGTCGAAGCGCGCGTTGCTGCCGTTTCCGTTGGCTCCGGAGCCGGATAATGCGAAGCTGACGACGTGGCTGGAGCGGCGCACGATTCCGAAGAATCGTGAGTTCGCCACGCAGGTTCTTGCGCAGGCGGGGTTGAGCATTGCGGATACGCTGGGGATCATCGACCTGTGCAAGGGGCTGTCGGTCAACGATTCGTTCTGGGCGGAACGCGACGGTGAGAACCTCAAGTTCGCGGACATCAACCTGTATGACAATCCGTTGGACGAGACGCTCGCCATCGTGGCCTACACGGGGTATACGTCGAGCGAGAAGCATGCGATCGGCCTGTCGAGCGAGTGGACGACGGACGGCCAGTTCCCGAAGGCGTGGCGGCATACGGAACGTGGGCTGGAACTGTGGAAGGCGGGTTCCGAATGGTATGCGAACGCCGGTTTGGAACCGTATTCCGAGTATCTCGCCTCGCAGCTGGCGCGCAGGCTCGGTGTGAATGCGGTCGACTACCGCATCGCCCGTTGGAAGGGCAAGCTCGCGTCGGTGTGCGGTTCGATGAACTCAAAGGACGTGTCGTTCGTGCCGTTCTATGCGGCGACGCAGCTGGCGTCGTTTCCGGAGAGCCTCGCCGCCGCACGCGCCGTGTCCGAGGAATCGTTCGAGGCGATGCGCACGATGCTAGTGTTCGACGCGCTCATCGTCAATCAGGACCGTCACGCCAACAACCACGGGTTCCTGCGCGACAACCGTACCGGCCGGATTCTGGGTCCGGCGCCGTTGTTCGACCATAACATGTCGCTGTTCAAGAACGACATGCGCGCCGACTGGGAGGGCGGCGCGTGGATTCCGCAGGTACTGTCCGAACGTCAGCCGGCAAATTCTCGTATGACGTTCCGCGACCAGTGCGCGGCCATCATGGGCAGCGCGCAGCATGAGATGTTGCGCAAAACGTTGGACGTCACCTTGGAGAACGACCCGGCTTACCCGCTGGAGCCGGGCCGCATCGAGGCGTTGAACGACTACCTGCACGCGGCCGCACGATCCCTGCTCGAACTGCCGGTGGTCGACGAGTCGAAGCTGTCCGACCAGCTCGATGCGTTGCAGCCGTCAATCGAACACGCTCCTGTCATCCTCAACGAACGACTGTTGCGATAGACCAAACCGGTCGAGTTCGCCAATAGAAAGGACCTTCCGGGTTGCGCACTGTGAGGAGGCGTGGAAGGCTGCTATTGACTTGAATCCTATTATGCAACCGTGACTGCGTGCCTGTTCATGTTCCAGTCCGGTTGTGTGATGGACAAGTGCGGTATGAAGGCCGTTTCCGAATCAAAGTCCGATTGCTTCGCTCATCGGCGCATACCATATCTGGGACGTCTGGCAGGTCCGCACCCGCCTCGACGGGTACGGCAAAGCACGCCGATGTCGCCGATCGGCGAGATCGTCAACGGCAGGCGGCGCATCACCACACCATGGCATGGCGGCTCGGCATGGCGGCTCGGCATGGCGGCTCGGCCAGGCGCTCGACACCACGCCCGAGTTCTGGGCGAACCTTCAGGCCGACCACGATCTGCTGACCTTCGACCCCAGCACCTTGGACGACATCCGCCCGCTCGTGGAGGCCTGACGCCGGGGCGATTGATCCAATGACCACCATCGTCGTACGTGCGATTACAGTGGTCGTTTTCATATCTACGGTACGGGGATGACGTGAACGGCCAACATCACCATGATTGATGGCGGCCGTTCACGTATCCACACATGGTTTTGATGTCTCAGCTGTCCAGAGCGAAGGTGATGGAATCCCGTCCTAGAACCGCCGCGTTACGTGCGCGACTGGCGGCAGCATCGCGGTGGCCAGGGCGAACGTCACCGCCAGGACCGCGCCCGCCGGGTAGACGCTGTACGCCCAGCCGTATGCGATCTGTCCGAGGGGCTGGGCGCACATGCTCGCGGAGAGCGCGAGCGACATCACCTTGCCGGTCATGTTCTCGGGGCAGCCCATCTGGATCGCCGGCACGGCGATGAGGTTCGCGAGGGTGATGGCGATCATGGTTCCGCAGGTGCTCGCCGTGAGCACCGCGAGTCGCATCACTCCACCTGCGGGAATCGTCATGGCGAGCGCTTGGGGCAGGATGGTGAGCGAGAAGGCGGCGATCGCCATCGGGAATCGCCGCATGGACAGCGACCTCGCGATCCGCCCACCGACGAGCGCGCCGAGCAGTCCGGATGCTCCCACGAGACCATATGCAATGCCGTACGCCGTGGAGCCGAACCCCAGTACGGTACGCGCCATGTAGGGGAAGCCGACCTCCGCATACCCCGTCACCAGGAAGTTGAGCGCGGCGCAGATCAACACCAGATGCAGCACATGAGGACGTTCGCGGGTGAGGAAACGTCCGGCCGCGCGCAGGTCGTCAACCGCGGTGACGCGGCCGGCGTCGCCGCGGTCGGGAGCGCCGAGCTGGATGAAACACTCCACGACGGCGGCCGCACCGAACCCCACGATCGTGATTCCCATCATGGGCATCGCACCAACCGCCGCGTACAGCACGCCGCCGAGCACGGCGGGAACGAGCGTGCTCGTCTGGTTCACTACGTTCACCACGGCCATCGCGCGACGCATCACATCCTCGCCATGGGAGCGGAACATCTGCGGCAGCGCCGCCTGCACCGTAGGCGTCTCCATCGCGTCAAGCACGGCGAGCACCACCTGCATCACGGCTATCGCCGCCAGATTGAAACCGGCGGCCGAAAAGATCGCCGCGCAGACGAGCACCGTCACGGCGGAAAGCGCGTCAAGCGCCACCATGACGGTCCGACGGTTCGTACGATCCGCCATCACGCCGCCAAGGGGCGAGAGCAGAATCGTGGGCAGGATACTTGCAGTAAGAATGGAGGCGAACGCCGCCGCCGAGCCGGTCTCGTCAAGCACCCACATGGACATGGCAAACCGCAGCATAAGGTTGGCGAAGAGCGATATGCCGAGACCCGCGACGAGCAGGCGGAAGTCGCGTGTGCGAAGAGGATCAGCGGCTTGGCTTCTTTGTGGTTGGGGCGTGCATTCGTATGCGTTCGTCATCGTGGATTCCTTTCTTGTGATTGGCCACGGCCATTTATACAAACCGACCGTCGGTCTGTTATTGTGATAACAATACGCCCAAGGAAAAGGGCGCGGAAGCGCTTCGACATCTGTGGCATCAGGATGCGCAAGATGCGGCGCACCCGGGCGCGTCTCCTATGCGGACGCTGTATCCTCTTCCGGCGTCAGGGCCGTGAGCTCTTCGGTCGTCCGCAGGATGAGCGTCTCGTCGAACACTGGCACGCCGATGGCGTCGAGCATCGTGGCGAGGCAGCGGATGCGGTGTTCCATGCCGGCATGATCGGCGGGGTAGAAGCAGGGCATGAGCCAGTAGTTGCCGAGGAGCGAGAGCAGTTGCGCCGCCTCCTCGGGGTATGCCGTGGGAATGGAGCCGTCCTGCACGCCCATATCGATGAGCGAGCGGAAGGACTCCGGCAGTCTCGTCGACCAGAAGCGCATGTTCGCCGTAAAGAACGCAGGATCCTTGAGCAGCGCCAGCTGGGAACGGACCAGGTCCAGATGATCGGGGGCGTCCACAGCGGAAACGATGAGCGCGCGCAGCTTCTCAAGCGCACTCATGTCCTTGCGCTCGATGAGTTTGTCGAGAAGACGCGCGGTTACGGCCCACTCGTCGGCGTTCAGCTGGTCGAGAATCGCCTCCTTCGATTTGAAGTGGTGGTAGAGCCCGCCCTTGGACAGTCCCAGGTCGTTCAGGATGTCCTGGATGGACGTCTTCTCGTAGCCCTTTTCAGCGAAGAGCCTGCGGGCGGAATCGAGGATTCGTCGTTCGGTGTCTCCGGAATGTATATCGTGCGCCATGCGGATGGCCTGCCTTTCGTTCATGTCCTCGTCAAGCATACAGACCGTCGGTCGGTCTGTCAAATGATCGAGGAAGTCACCCCTGCGATGCGATTGAATATCCGCGGCAAGGCGGGACGAAGAAGACCGGTAAGACGCCGAGTTCAAGTTCAATATAAGCCACTGAGCTTGTTGAGTATGGCGAAAACGGCGTGATTCCAACGGTTTCAGGTTATCCGGAACGCTGGAAACGCCGTTTTTCGTGTTTTTTGAACGCGCGGAAAATGGCCGTTTCTGCCACGTATCGGGCCGTTTGTGACACCGTTTGAGTACCTTTAGAGTACCCTTGCGGGACCGCATCCGGAGACACACTCGAAAGGGCGCTCCCGACAGAAGGGAGCCGACATGGCAGCCAAACGACGCACGCCTGGAGCCGGAAGCGTGTTCAGGGACGCGAACGGCGTCTGGCACTTCCGCAAGGACCTCGGCAAGGACCCCGCCACCGGCAAACGCCGCATGATCCAGGCCAAGGGGCGCACCAAGGCCGAAGCCAGGGAACGTTTCGACGCCAAGATCGCCGAGCTCGAACGCACCGGCCTCATGCCCGGCGCCAAATCCCCGTACCTCAACGACTACGTGGAACGCTGGCTGGAGGACTACCGGCTTCGCGTCAAGCCCACCACCTATCGGACGCGGGCCGGCCGCCTGCATGCCTGCTGCCAGGTCATCGGCCACGTGCGCCTCGCGGACCTGACTCCGGAGCATGTCCGCAGTTGCATGCGCGTGCTGGGGGAGCGGCTCGCCCCCTCCACGCTGAAGGACCATTTCGTCAGCCTGAAGATGGTGCTGGACGACGCCGAACTGGAGGAGCTGATACCGGTGGACCCGTGCAGGAAGGTGCGGCCGCCGCGCGTGGAGCCGACACCGGTGTTTTTGTTCAATAGGAAGTTGAGGTTTTAGTCACGAAGGTTTTTCGGGTTTAGGCGGAAAGGCATGCCGACCACCCGTGGGCCTTAGCCTGATGGTGCTTCTAGTTCCATTCGGGAAAGGTCCGGAAAGGCAATGATCAGCATGCCCCAAATACAGTCTATCCGTTCGCGTCGCAGGAACGGTGAGTCCATCGCCTCGATAGCGCGCAGCGAGAGGGTCAGCGAGCCGACCGTGCGCAAGTATCTGAGGGTCGACGACCTATCGGCCAGGCCGCCCGTGAGGCGACGTCGTGGTTCGGTGATCGACGAGTGGCTGCCCATGATCGAGGGCATGCTCGCCGAGGACCGGGAGACCTGGCGCAAGCAGCGGCATACCGCGACCCGCATCCATGAGCGGTTGCGCGACGAGTACGGGGCCGGGGTGTCGTTGTCGACGGTGACCCGGACCGTGGCGCGGCTCAGGCGCGAGGCCGCGGCGGAGCGGGAGGCCGGTTTCCTGGACCTGTCGTGGCATCCGGGCGAATGCCAGGCGGACTTCGGCCAGGTCGACGTGCGCTACCGGGGCGTCGTGACGCGAATGCGGCATTTCGTGTTGGATTTCCCGTACTCGAACATCGGGCCGAGCCAGCTGATGCCCGGGGAGAACGCGGAGTGCACGTGCCAGGCCCTCAGGAACCTATTCGAATGGCTGGGCGGGGTGCCCGAACGCATCGTGTATGACAACGCCGCCGGCGTCGGACGCAAATGGTTCGACAGGATCCGCCTGACCCGCCTGTTCCAGGCGTTCCAGGCGCACTACGGGTTCGAGTACACGTTCTGCAACCCGTACTCGGGACACGAGAAGGGCGGCGTCGAGGCCCGGGTCGGGGCCGTGCGCCGCAGGCTGTTCGTGCCGGTGCCCGGCGTATGGAACCTCGACAGCTTCAACCTGCGCCTGCCCGGCCGCTGCCTCGAACTGGGGGACAAGGACCACTACAGGAAGGGCGAGAGCCAGACCGGCCTGTTCGACGAGGACCGAAAGGCGCTGCTGCCCCTGCCCGCCAAGCCGTTCGACGTGGTCACGTGGACGAGGATGAAGGCCGACAAATACGGCAACATCACCGTCCAGGGCCGCCACCGGTACGCGGCCGGGCCCGAACACGCCGGCCATGAGATGATCGTCGGCCTGAGGGCCCTGGAGGTGGAGATCCTCGATGCCGAAGGCAAACGCGTGGTCACGCATCCGAGGTCCTACGGGGACAAGCCGACCGACAGCGGCGACCCGTCGAGCCAGCTCGGGCTGTTGTGCGACCGGCCGGCGGCCTGGCGCAACAGCCGGGTGCGCGACGCGATGCCCGACCCGCTTCGCGAATGGATCGACGCGCAGGACGAGGCCACGCGGCGCGACAGCCTGCGTGCCCTGCTGCACGCCGACGGCGAGAGCGGCTGGCGGGCGGCCGTGGCCGGCATGCCCGGTGATCCTCGAATCCACCGGAGGCACGGACCGGGCCGGGGTATGTCTGGCCGCGGCACGCCACGCCTCGGGCCTGGGACCCGTGGCCTACGACGACCCCGTGGACCTGAGCGAATACGACATCGCCTACACCAAGGAGGACGAGTGAACCAGAAGAACGGACGGACCGACCCCGGCCCGCTGCGCGAGCGGGCGAGGAGCCTGTTCATCTCCAAGGCCACCATCGACGAAACGCTCGAATGGGCCACGCCCCGCCAACTGGACGCCATCGACCGCATGCTCGCCACGGAACTGGCCAACAGGGAGGCCTCCAAACGGGCAAGGCTCATGCGCCAGGCCCGGTTCCCGGTGCCCAAAAGCCTCGACGGCTACGACTTCGCGAACGTGCGCCTGCCCGACGGATATACCAAGGAGCAGCTGACCGGCCTCGATTTCGCGGCCAAGGCGCAGGACCTCGTGTTCTACGGCAAGACGGGACGCGGAAAGACCCACCTGGCCACCGCCCTGGGCATGCTCGCCATCGAGCAAGGCAGGAGCGTGAGGTTCCGGCAGACCGCGGAGCTCGTGCTCCAGCTCGGCAAGGCCAAACGCGACGGCGCCCTCGACAGCCTGCTCAGGGACCTCGCCCGTGCCGACCTGATCATCCTCGACGAGTTCGGCTACGCGCCCGTGCGCCTCGACGGGGCCCGTCTCCTCTACCAGATCATCGCCGGCAGCTACGAACGTCGCAGCATCATCTTCACCACGAACATCGAGTTCAGCAAATGGGGGACGATCTTCGCCGACGACAAACTCGCCGCCGCGATCATCGACCGCATCGTCCACCACGGACGCCTCATCGAATTCACCAGCCCCAGCCGACGCGTCAGCCAAGCCCTCATGTTCGGCAAGACGGACAACCAGTAAAACAAACCACCGGCCGGCACTCCTCATGCCGAAAACCGAAAAAAATTAGTGACGAAACACGAAACACCGACTTGACTAAAAACAGGCGGAGCATGCAGCCCAGATAGCGTTCCGGCTTCAGGCCCTTGGGACGCCACCAGCCCCACAACGCCGGCGGCAGACACACCACGAACAACAAGTACGAGCCCAGGTCGGGCTGGTCCAGCATCAGGAAGAACATGGCGACCTCGCCGCCTCCCAGAACGAGCATGAGCGCCGAGGCGGCCAACTGCCGCCATCCCATGCCCCACATGACCTTCGCCTCCACGCTGGCGATCTCCGCATACACGCGCATCTGCAACGCCATCAAGCTCCTCCTTGAATCCCTATCGCGCTCACTCGCCGCCCGCGATCGCGCGGCTGACACGTTGGGAGACCGCGATCACGAAGAACAACAGGATGCCCGCCATCAGCAGGTTGCCGAAATTGCCCGTCACCCACGACACCATCCCCGACCCATCGCCCTCGGGCAGACGCACCGCGTCGATCACGATGCGCTGATAGAACACCAGGCACACGAACACGCACACCGCGTTGAGCGACGTGCGCGCATAGGCCTTGAAATAGCCCACACCCACCGGCCTGGTGTCCTCATGCACCAGCAAGGCGAACGGCAACGACTGGAACGCGGTCAGGGTATACAATTCGATGAACCTGATGTACAGCACCACGGTGAACACCACCGCCGCGAGCTGCGAGACCAGCCACGGAATCGCCAACAGAAAGAACAGCGCCGCCTGCCCCATCATGCCGGCGTCCTTGACCTGTTCCCGCATCAGATCGCCCAGCTGACCGCCATCGCCGGCCGTATCGAACGACAATTGCGAGGAAGCACCCTGCATGAGGAATTGGGTGGCCGAATCGAACGCACGCAGGAACAATCCCGCATTCTGAACCGCCAGAAATACCAGCGCGACCTTGAACAACGTGCCCGCCACAATCTTCACGCCCAACTCGCGGTCGGACTCGATGCGCGTGGAATTACGCGCCAACTCCAAGGTGAACACCACCGCCAGAACCACCGAGGTCAACGGCTTGACCGCCACGTCATGCACGTTCACGGCCAACTGGTAAAGCGCCGGATTCCACGTCTCTGGCCCCTGCGACAGCATGCCAGTGGCTATCGAACCGGCACCGCCGCCCCCGATCATGTTGAGCATCGCAACGATGAAATCCTCCATGCCGGGATCCCCGATGCCTCAAACCGGCTCAGCCCATCGCCACGGCGCTGAAGATCTGCGCCGCCGCGATGATCATGCCGCCGCCCACGATCTGCCACAGACCCGACTGCGTCTGCGGCCCGTTATGATCCTTCAAACCGCCACCGAATGTCACCGCGCCCCACACCAGCCACAGGCCGCCGCCGATCGTCGCGAACTTCACGAACAACTCCAGCACCTGGTTCATCAAATCCACAGCCGCACTCCTCCGCACAGGAACGGCACGGCCCACCGCCATGCCCACGCATACGGCCATCCTCGTGCAGTCCCGTGGAATCAGCGGCGGACAAATTCACACAGCATTCGTTCAGCATACTTACAGAAATAGGTAAATCAAGACGCTATAGTATTCGCCAAAAGATGCCCGGGAAAGGGAAAAGAATGCAAAATAACGACCAGCAGCAGAATGATCTTTGGATTAAGCAATCTCTCGGCGCTGCTTCAAACTGGGAAGAACTAGACGAAGCCGATCGAGTCTCCCTTCGGAAAGCAGCAGCATGGTACGCAATCATCGCCATCGGATTAGCTATTGGTGTGGGGATTCTCTCATTCACCATTCTGCAAGACGGCGCAAAGGCTACACTCGTGACTTCGTCGCTCGCCATCATTGGCGCGGTCTTTCCTGCGATAGAAAAAGTCGTGTCGGGATCGATGGAATACTTTGAATCAACAAACGAGAAACTTCATGTTGCAAAACTTAAATTGATGCGCAGTTATTTCAACCTATATGCATTGATTCTGGTCGGTGCTGCGCTTCTCGATTTCATTGCCGCAGCATTCCTCGGCCTGTGGCAATAACGTTTGGAGATGACGTGAAATGGCAGATGACATTTGCCGAATTTGCGGTAAAGAAGGGCCGCTGAGCTTTGAACACATCCCTCCTCAATCTGTGGGTAATGATCACACGGTGAAGCTCTATTCAGGCGTTGACGCCGTGAAGAGCAGCTTGACCGGGCAGGATGACATGGAAGGCCTGAAGTATCGGCAATTGCAAAGAGGTCAAGGATTCAAGACGATTTGCAGCTCATGCAATAGTTATCTTGGTCAAAACTACGTCAAGCCATTCAGTGAGTTCTATCGTGCAACTGGACAGCAAATCCTTGTCTCTGACTTTCAGGAAGGGGATAAATCCATTCATTTCAAGACAGATAGGCTCATGCCTCTTGCATTTGTGAAGCAGGTGATGTCGAACTTCTGTGTATCAGCTGGTGATATGCATGACTGTAAGGACTATCTCTTGGATAGAGAGAGCACTGTTTTCCCAGCGATACAGACTCCATATGTTTATAGTCGATAACCTGCGTGAACAAAAGCTGTTCACCGGATGGATGGTTCCCATATTTGCGGATTACACGTGCTGCAAAATGGCATGTATCAGGATACCGCCATTCGCTTTCACTTTGTTTGATCTCAGTTCTAGTAATAAGGTGCCTGAATGGCCAGGCAACATAACCGATTTAGCTAGAGTGCCGTGGGGAGAGAAACCTGGCATCGAGTTTCACTTGCCAGTGCTTAAAGCAGCGAATCATAGTCCGCTGTCATGGGGGAACGTTGGCTAAAGCCGATGGGGAACAGACGAAATAGGCCCGCAGGACTACGCCTGCGGGCCTAGTATGCACTGCCCCGTTTTGCCGGGACAGTTGCATGGTATCACCGTCTAACTGCCAACTGGAATACGAAAGTTGGCTCTAAGCAGCAGATGGGTAGTTGTTATTAGTTCATGGGCGGCTCCTTGGGATTGATAGTGGTGACGAGTTGGGCGAAGTCCGGCTCGGGGCCATCTCCATCGGGACTGCCATCACGGCCAGCGCCATCATCATTCGCGTCGTTCTCGTGCCCGGTGTGGCGGCCGTTGGCGCGGGTGAGGCGGATCGCGGCGGTTGCACCGGTGCCGAGGAGTGCGAGGACGAGGATGACGGCGATGAGGCCGGCGATGTTGGTACCGGTGGTCGCCAGGTTGTCCTTGGGCTGGTAGCCGTTCCAGTCGTCGGTGTTGCTGGTCACGGTGGTGTCCGCGCACAGGGTTCGCCCGTCGATCTCCACCGCGTCCTCGGGCAGCTTCTCCTCGTCCTTGCCGTCGAAGGGGTCGGGGTCGGAGACGATGCATTGGACGAGCGGCGTGCCGGTGACGATGGCGCGGTCGGTGTGATGCTCGTTCACATCACTGAGGGTGGCCTTGACCTCCACGCTGTCGCCAGGCTTGAGGATCAGCGTCTGCCAGTCGTCGGGATACTCGAACTCGCCGATTTGGCCGTCGCCGGCGACGAGCTGGTCGGTAAGGTTCAGCTCGCTTGCCTTGAACCAGGGGCCTTCGCCGGTGTCGGGGTCGGTGGGCGATGCGTTGGTGATGGTGAACACGATGCGAGCATCGCTCCCGTTCATGTTCAGCGCCTCGTCAACGGTGTCACGGTCGCCGTCGGGCCAGCCGGAGTGCTCGTCCCATTTCTCGATGGTGAGCCGGGGCGTCATGTCGGGCGTGTGCGTGGTGACGGTGTTCGAGGGCCGTTCGACCCCGTTGATGGTCTCGGTGAACCGGTTGGCCACGGGACCGCCCACGGCGATGCGCTGGCATTGGATGAACGTGGTCCACGCCTGCTCATGCTCGGTGTCGGCCGACACGAGTCCAAGCATCAGCTCCGTGGCGCGCACGGTGACCACGCCGTGCTCGTCGGTGGCGAGCTCGAAGAGTTCTCCGCCGAAACGGCTGGCGTCGAAGTCGGAGCCGGCGATGCGTTCGCCCCGCTCGGCCAAGGTCTCGCCGTCCTTGATGAGGTCGCGGGCGGCGTAGACGGCCCATTGACCGGTGAACTTGTCGTACCGGGTGTCGAGCGGGTCGCTGATGGACCAGTCGGAGACCTGCGGATAGGCGCGGTCGGGCGGCAGCGTGGAGCTGTCGAGCCGGTAGAGGAACAGGCTGTTGAGATAGATGCTCTTGCCATCCACGCTCTGCCCGTCCACCTTGACCACGACATCCTTGGCCGGGTTGATCGGCTTCAAGGGGTTGGAAACCTGGTTGGTGTCCTTGCGCACGTCGTTGACCAGCTGGGTGGCCGTGTTCGTGACCACGTAATCGTCGGTGACCTTGATGACGGTCATCGGCAGCGTGACCTCATACGAGGTGCCCAGAAGCGACTGGTCGATGGCCGGGTCCTTCAACGGGTCGTGGTCCTTGTCGCCAAGCGCGGCGTAGATCTTGAGATCGGCTGGCTGGGGGTCGCCCTTGATGGTCTCTCCCGTCGCCGGAACCTCGGTGTCAACGGTTTTGGCGAACACGTATGCCACGCCGTCGATGGCTTGGATGTTGAACCGGTCGGTCATACCCCTGCCGTTGGCCTTGTCGGTCACGGTGATATGGTTCTCGTCGAGTTCGAGGTATTCGTCGTCCCAGTCATCGACCATGCCCAGCCGCCACACCTTGTAGGCATGGTTCGTCTGCTTGGCGTCGAGATTGATCCGATAGTAGATGCGGTCTCTGAGCAACGCGGTCTTGCCGTCGATCGAAATGGACGGGTCGGCCTGGGTGTCCTCCTTGCCCGGCTGGAAGTCGGGCGGATCGTTCCATACCTTGTTGCTTGGCGTGACCGAGTTGTTCAAGGTCAATGCCCACCGGTTGTCAACCACGGTGTCAGCCGGGGCATCCTCGGCCACGACGCCCTCGAACCTGATGATGATCCTGGGATTCGCGCCCGCCAGCCAGTTCGCCCGCACATAGTCGTCGGCGAACACGAGACGCACGGCATGGTTCGCGTCGTTCCACTCGCTGCGGTACTGGCTCTTGGGGATGAACTTGCCGGTGGTCAGGTCGGTGACCTCCAGGGTCTGCTTGTCCGGCTGGAAGTGCTCGTCATACGTGTCGGTGACCGCCACCTCGACGATAGTGTAGGCGAGACTGTCGGGCAGGTGCGGCTGGGTTTCCAGACGGTATTCGAGACGCTGGCCGGGGAAGACGATCTTGCCGTCCACGCTGTCCTGGGCGCCGCCTTGGGAGGATTCCCCGACCACATCCTTGACCACGGACGGCACGTAACCGCAGACCTTCGGCTCGTTGGTTTCGACCGTGTGGGTGTTGATGGTCTGCGAGCCGGCGTTGGTCAACTCCGCGCCGTTCTTGCCGGCGGTGCAGAACGTGATCTCGTCGTCCGCTTCGGTGCCGAAGTCATCGCGCACCTGGCCCGCCCCGGCCCCGTTGGCGTAGTTCGCGCGGCCGGGCACGAGCATCGTGATCTGCCTGGCCTTCGCCAAGCCCTTCAGTCCGGTCAGGTAGGAGGCCTTGGCCGTGGCGGTGACCACGGTGCCATCGATCGTGATGTCCCACTGGTCGGTGATGTCACGGCCACGGTTGGCGATGTCGCTCACGCTGCTGGCACGATCGGTGCCCGCGTCCGCCTCGTACACTCGGACGTTCGCCGCTTCATCGGCGTCGAACAGGTAATCGGCGGCTGTCCAATCATCGACCAAGGTGAGCGTCTGCGGAGCCTGGATCAGGTTCGCCGGCACGGTGCCGTTGACCACGGAGGCCACGCGGTCTCCGTCGAGGAACACCTTGCCGTCGCCGCCGGTCTGGTTGGTGCGGTCGGGGTCGATCACGGCCTGCCACTTGCCATTAGTGTCGAGCATGATCCAGCTTTTGTCGGGATTGGGACGCCAGGTGTCGAACTCGCGTTCTCCCGCGTCGGCCTCGGGCAGCTGGTTCCACTTGCCCCACGCATGGTCGCTGATGTTCTGGTAATCGGATGGCAGGCTGACGGTCACATCGAAGCCGAACACATACTCGTGGTCGAACGGCATCATGCCCTTGTCGGCCGAACGGACCGCGCTGACCGTGTTCGATGCGCGGTCCCAACCGATCTCGAACTCGTTGGAGACATCGCGATTGTTGTCGGTGGCGTCCACGAGCGTGAAGCCGTCCACCGTGTAATCGACGCCGTTGGGTTCGATCACGTCCCTGAAACTCAGCTCGTAACCGCCCCGGCCGGTCCCATACGTGATGGTGGTGCGGTTGGTCATTCGGTCGGCGCTGACGCCTTCCTCGATGCTTTTGACCGGATCGGCCGGCGGCACGGCGCTGACCTTCCAGGTCTCCGCCGGATCCCGGTCCGTGGTGTCCACGGCCGCCTGCATGCTTCCCTGCCTGGGCACTTGGATGTCGATCCAATATGTGCCCTCGGCCCAGGAATCCATGCCGAAATCACCCGGCGAGGCCAGGTTGTCGATCACGGTGTCGCCGCTGTTGGCGAAGCTGATCGGCTTGCTTACGCTGCCCGTCGGCGTGTAGGGGCCGCCATCGTAGTGCACGATCGCGGTGCCGTGCAGGGTCTCCTTGATCGACGAGCCGCCGTTGTTCGCGTGGATGGTGTCGCCGACCGGCGTGGTCGAGCCGACCTGTATGTCGGTCTGCTGGCGGTGCGAGGTGGTGACGGTCAACGGATAATCGACGGGCGGCTGGTTCTTGGCCAGCATGACCACACGGAACGAGGCATCGGGATTGGCGTTGATGGAATCCTGCACCAGGCTATCCACCGAACGCACGCCAAGCCGATCGGTCCACGTGGTGCCGGTCGTGTACGACTGGCCTTGGTACTGGTAGGTGCCGCGCCCTTCGGCGGCCCATTGGGACTCCCAACGCTGACGCGCGTTCGAACTGACATAGGAACCGCTGAACACGCCGTTGCCGAGGCGCGCGTAGCCGACAGCGACCATCCGGCATTCCGCGTCACCCTCCCCGGTGTATGAGGCCTTGCACTCCGAGATCGCGTCGGCAAGGATGGCATTCATATCCACGAACTGATTCGACCCATCCTCCAAATCGGAAGACAGGGTGGTGCCCGAATCACGTATCGCCTGCTTCATGCCCTCCAGAGTGGCGGGCCAGGAATCCTTGTAGATCCAATGCACGTCGGCGGTCTGCGATGGAACCTGCCCGCCGGAACCGCCACCGCCCTCGCCGGAACCGCCACCACCGCCCTCGGCGAACGCGGCTGGCGCCAGATATCCCAAGGCCAACGCCCCTGCGGTCAGGGCAGCCATCAGCATCGTGCGCCTGCTCTTCTTCCCACCTGACATACGTATCCGTCCTTTCAGTCGGAAGCGCCCCATGATGCGCTCCCTCCCGTTTCACACGGATACGGAAAATGCGGGCGACCATTCACGGCCGCCCGCATCCTTCCTTGTCCCTGGAAGAAGAACGCACCGGCGGGCCTTCCGCCGGGACGCCTTTCCCAGCTTCCCCCTGCCAGCCGTAGCCAGCGGCGGACAACTGCAATCGCATGAAACGGTTTAATGGGACTATCTGCCTTTCTTTTCTGATATGTGTGCCTTTTGATACGCTATTGGCTTAGTTACCGGCTGGAGGTTCGGGCTGAACCAGTAAATGAAGAGGGATGAATGGCGGGAATTGCATTTTTTGATATCGACGGAACGCTCACATACGGCATTAGCTCTGGCGCATTTATTGCGGACCGGTTGGGTACCGGCGACAGGATGCGAGATGCAGAGGATCGATACGCACGCGGTGAGATCGGAAATGACACGGTATGCGATATTGATGCTCGTGGATACACTGGCCATCGGGTAAGTGAAATTCACGGATGGTTGAACGATCTCCCGCTTGTGCAAGGAATCGCACAGTCCGTTGCGGAATGCAAGTCGAGGGGAATCAAGCCAGTCCTCGCATCCTGCGCTTGGACAGTCGTTTCCGAGAGCCTTGCGCAGAGATTTGGATTTGAAGCATGGTGCGGTCCAGAACTTGCTGTCAAGGATGGCGTGTTTATTGGTAAAACAGCGGCATATGCCGATGAACAAACCAAAGTAACATTCATGAGGCAGCAATGTGAATGCTTGGGAGTTGAAGCTTCGAATTGCATCGCTATTGGTGACAGTCGTTCTGACCTACCGCTGTTCAAAGCCGTCGGTGTCTCGCTTGCCTTCAACGCGGACAAGCAGACACGTGCTGCTGCGACTTTTGCTTTCGAAGGAGCGGATCTATCCACTGCGCTAGCCCGTCTCTTTGAACATTTGCCAGTTGAAAGCTGACTTCAGACTGACAGGCTGCACACTGAGGACAAGATTGGGAACGAGCCTCCCAAAAAGCTTTTCGAGGTCGTATCATTCGTGAGCTTCATGCGTGAACACCTGCGCGGTGGTGCGGTCCACGCCGACTACACGTTGCGTCATGTGGCACATTGCGAAAGCCTGCCCACATTCATCGAGGATGGATGGTGGTGCTGGCTCTTATCAAGAGCAAAGCCGAAAACATAATAAGGAATAGACTGCATCTGTATGTCAGATTGTTTGCTTGTATGAATGCGGGACTTGCAGCCGCACATATCACAGTGGGTGGCTTACGCACTGGCTCCATGCGGATGATGTGTGGAACACTGCCTCAATCCGCGAGAGCCACGCGCATGACCAGTTCACCGTCGTGTTCGCTAATGATGGTGAAGCCAAGCGACTCGTAGAGATGGAGGGCGTTGGCGTTGGTGCGCTGGACCGAGAGGCTGGCTGCGGCGTGACCATCGGTTCGCAGTCGGTCCAGTAACGCCGTCATCAGGCGGTGCCCTATGCCTCGGTTCCGCCAGTCGGGAAGCAAGGATATGGAGACTTCCGGCGTTGCCGTGTCGATGGTACCGTAGCCTGCGGAGTTGTTCGGGAAGATTCTGGCCCATGCGGCACCCACGATTTGCGGACCGTTCGGTAGTCCGGCGCGAGCAACCATGCAGGCATCGTCGGGCCGTCCGAATCCCTCGATATATCGCCGCAATTCCGGCAGCTCGACAACGCTCCTGTCCGGTGCCGGGGTTCCCGGCGATACATGAATCGCCTGATACAGGAACTCGACGAGCAACGGATATTCCTCCGGTCGCATCGCCGTGATTGCGATGGCCGAAGGAACATGAGCCATGTTCGCCTCCATGTGAAGTTTTTTGCCATGTGCTCGCGGCATAATCGGTCGTGTCATACTGGTGTCCTCTTGCTCGGTCATTGCCATCGATACAGCTTCATACGAAAAGGAATGCGTCTTGCCGATATCCAAGTCTTACGAAGGAACGTAAACTCATAGATAGCGTCATGACGCGCATCGCCATCGAATCGATGTGACGGCATTCAGAAACCATTCGTCATGGCTGACTGCGACCAATGCGCCCGCATAGGAGGATAGCGTATTAGCAAGTGCCTGTTTGGAGTGCAGGTCGAGGTGGTTGGTCGGCTCATCCATGATGATGAGCTGTGGCTGTTCAATCATGCCGAGGCACAACAGAAGTTTGCGTAGTTCGCCTGGCGAGGGATTGCCGCCGGCGAGCAGTCTGTCGGGGTCGGCGTTAAGTTGGGCGTAGGCGCTGAGCACAATGGCGCGTTGCTCGTCCGTCAAAGCATGCAAGCGGTTCATTGCGTTGGCGGTATCCATGTCGCTGGAATTTTGGGGAATATAGAGATATGGCATTCTCTCCGAATGCCGCTGCGCTTCATCACGCTCCAGCGCTTCGATCAATCGTCGTATCAATGCGGTTTTACCGCTGCCATTTGGACCGCTGATGCCGATGCGGTCGCGCGGGCCGATGCTCAGCATATCGGGTTGGTCCGCGATGGCGTGGTCGTTGGGGATGCGCGTCAATTCCCTGCGTGAGCTCGGCATGACGTTCATCCAGATGGTGCCGTCGTAGCGTTTGGCCGCTTCGCTGAGGTGAGCAAGTCTGTCGGTGGCGGCGGCGATACGCCCGTCGAATTGCGCGCTTGTCTGTGCGACAGTGGTGCCGATAGCCGGTTTCAGATTTTTCAGGGCTTTGCGAGCGTCGATGTCCTTGATATCGATGCGCATTCCCTGATTCTTCCGCATATCCAGTTCGCGCGCACGCTGCGCCCGCTCCCGCTTGATGCGCTGCATGCGTTGCAGCTCCTTTCGAGTGGACTGTATGGCGGCCGTATCGGCACGTTGATTGTCGCGCATCTGCTGCGCGGCCTGGGTATATCCACCCTGATAGGTGTTCGCCGCCGTGATGTTACGCCCACGCGCATGTCGGCGCTCCAGCATCACGCAGCGCGAACACGTCGCGTCGATCAGTTCGACATCATGGGAGATCACGATGCCTATGCCATCGAACCGACGCATCGCCTGCGTGATGGCTTGGCGCGTCCTGCCGTCCACATGATTGGTTGGCTCGTCCAACACCAGCACGTCGGGATCGCCGGCCAGCGCACAAGCGATTTGCAGCCGCTTGGCTTCGCCTCCAGAGAGAGTCTCGTATCGGTATGCCCAATCGTCGCCGATGTTCAGCGCGTCGCGGATGGCGATGGTCTCGCCCGTCCAATCCGCCACGAAATCATCCAGATTCGTAGGCGTTTCATCAGTACGTTGCGGACAGTAGGCGACTGCCATCTTGCACGGGTTCGGCGAGACTATCCCCGAATCGGGGGAAAGCATGCCGCAGGCGAGTTTGGCCAGTGTGGTCTTGCCAATGCCATTGTCTCCCAGCACTGCGGCCCAGCCGGCCGCGAATGTCGCGGACAGATGTTCGAACAATGGTTCCGGCGCGCCCGGATAGCAGTAGGAAATATCGGTTAGTGTCAATATCTGACTCATGGAAGCCTCTTTCGATAAGGCGCATTAATCAAACTGTGACTATCGAAAAGTGGCGGACTGTGCCATTTATTGCCAAGCTGTATTCAGAAAGCAGTCCTCGTGACGGCACTGAAAGTCGCTATGCTAACGAGAACTTCATCGAATCAGGCATTGCGATTGGTACAATGGCAGATACGCGCGATAATGCGCAGAACACGCGGAATCTCTCCTCATGCAATCCGCCACTGCTCAAATCACCAATGCTCTAAGGCCTTCCTGCTTCGGAACCACCTTGGCATGTCAGGTGTTCCATCAAATTTAGTTGGATTTTACCATAGCAACTATCAATTCCTCAATCCCCCGGATTCAATTTGTAAGTGCAACGCCCGTCTTCGTGTTGGTTGCCTTTGATTGTAGCTTGGCCATCTCCTCGTCCCATACCTCGTTGGGCGTTTTGTAGCCGAGGAGCTTCATGGGGGTGTCGTTGATCTCCCCGACGATCGCGTCGAGCTCGTCCTGCGTGAGATCCTCGAAACTGGTTCCCTTGGGCAGGTAGCGGCGGATCCTGCCGTTCCTGTTCTCGTTGCTGCCACGCTGCCAGGAACTGTACGGGTCGGCGAAGTACGTGAGCATGCCCAGCGCCTCGTCCACCAGCATGTGCAGGCTCGCCTCCGTGCCGTTGTCCCACGTGCGGTCGACGCGCGCGGCCGGCGGCATGTCCTTGAAGATCTCGTACTCGGCCCTGGCCGTGGCGGACGCGCTCTTGTCGTCGACGAGCCGGGCGAACAGCCTGCGGCTCCTGCGCTCCACCTGCGTGTTCACGCAGCGCCTCGACGGCGCGGCGCCGACCACCGTGTCCGACTCGAAATGGCCGAACCCCTTCCTGGATCCGACCGCCTCGGGCCGGTCCGCGATGGGCACGCGCATCGGGATGCGCGGCCCTTTCGCCTTCCTGCCCTTTTTCCTCGTCCGGCGTTTCCTGCCGCGCGCCAGGTACTGGCGCAGGTCCAGCGCCCGCTGCGGCTTGGCGTAGATCCACTGGTAGAGGCACTCGTGGCTGATCCGCATCGACGGGTCGCCGGCGCACTGGGCCTTCAACCGTCCCTCGATCAGTTCCGGGCTCCACCCCCTGCGCAGCGAGTCCAGCACCCAGGCGCGCAACGGGCCCGAGTCCATGCGACGCGGCTTCCTGGACTCGCGCCGACGCAGGTCCGCCTTCCTCTGCGCGGCCAGCGCCGAATAGAACGGACCCGAGGTCCACGGCCCGGTCTTCAGCCGTTTCGGCCGGTAGGGGCGATACGACCCGTTCTCGTTGGACGCGAACCACAGGCCGCGCCTCAGCTCGCGGCTCACGGTGGACTTGTCCCGGCCGATCCTCTCCGCGGTCCGACGGATGCCCGGATGCTGTTCGCAATGCAGCTTCTCGATCAGGATCCTCTCCTCGGACGACAGGTGCGAATACTGTTGACCCATGAGTGCAACACCTTCTTAAGTTAGAAACTTCGAACACTTCCAACCCTAGACAAGGTGTTGCACTTCTATTTAGAACCCGGGGAAGCGCCATGATCCCCCAAACGCGTGTAGAATCTGTGGTAACAACCGCAAACTACACCGATGTCGTTCAAGCTGGGGAGCATGGATGGTCAGAAGTACTGTTGACTACTACGCCTTTACTGTAAAAACGCGGAAAAAGAATCCAGATATTCCTCGCGACGTTCTGGATGTCGGGGGCGGATACAGTGTCTTAGCATATCTATGTTCCTATTTAGAACACGTCAAGGGTACCATTCTCAAAGATGAGAGACGGGAACGAATATATTCCGTAAGCGATTACGAAGTCCATGGACGGCTTGTGCTGATTGATGTGTTGTCCGGTCAGTACGGTGAAAGTGGCCAATTGCTGGACATACTTCGTGGCAACGTTGTTAGAGACATCAATCCCGACGAAGCCGCCGTGAAAACAGTCAGAATAGTTTTTTGCTGCCCTAGAGGCGATGATGTGAAGATGGCGATCTTTGCCGTCGAACACATGAATTCCATTAACGGAAAATTTGTGATTGACTATTTCGCGAAGTGCTTACGTGCTTTTATCCCGGGATTGGTCGCGAAAATCGATGGGATTCTCGAAAAGGAAGCGTGGCTGGATTCAAGTAGCCTTATTTCGATGAAAATTCCCATTAGCAGCACCGACCAACAGCTGACAGTCGATAACGGATTGGACGATGATCCCAAGGAAACGATGTATGGCCGCATGGCATTGGTTGTTCTGCCTCCGAAGGGTGTCTCTGTGCTTAATCCGAGATTCTGGCGGGCGCTGAGGAAAAAGAATATGGGAAGGGAAGGGATGCTGACAATTCCGTCATTGAATAATGAATCCATTCCCAAACAAGGAGTCCTGGTCGAGGCTGCGGGAATCGATGGTCGCAAAAAGACGTTCACAATCGGCAATGAGAAGAGTCCGAAAATTCGTGAGGTTATTACCGGAGACGGTGAGCCACGTTTGGATAACGGACAACTAAGGCGTGTGCTTTCTGATTCTATCTTTAGCAAATATCATGATGAACAGATTCGTCTTGAAACTGGATGGGACAGTGGAGAGATGCATGAAGAGATACCGGACTCAGAAGTTATTGACTGGAATACATTATTTGAACAGGTAAATCCGCAAAATGGTGATAGATATGAACTTGAATCATAACGGCATCCTCTATCACTACATGGATACATTGGCTCCGAAGATTCGTGAATCGGACGATGGTCGAAATATTGCGTGGAAATACGTATTGCGGGAATTATTGTGTCCGACGATTGTCGCAATATTGGATTTTTGTTTTGGACGGTTTGCGGTAAACGCCGATATTATCGTATCGGCTTTAGGTGTCCTCGGAGGTTTATTGTTCGCACACGCTATCTTCGTATTTGAACTTAGAATGACATATAATCAAAATTTGCGAGAACGCGTGAAAAATGGAGAAATTCAAGCTGAGAATTTAAAACTTACACGACTCGTGGATGACATGTTCTTCAGCGTCGTATACTCGTCGGCTCTTGCTCTCGGAATAACTATATTGACCTCTATGGGGTCTTCCCTTGGGATATATGGTCAATTACCTGATATAGGGAAAAAAGTAGTTTCAGCGATTGTTGTATGGCTAATGACTCATTTAGCGTTCTGCATATATCGGGTACTGAAGATAACGACAAGTGCGTATGGAGAATTACGAAAGAAACGTATCTCATAAGTTCAGCCCCACCTTTGGTGCGGGGCTTTCGCATATCTAGGGGGAGGTGCATGATGCCGCCCACCATCACGCTCAAGATCACCGACAACGCGGACCGGCGGCTCGCCGTGATGAGCGTGCCCGTCCCGTTGTCAGGGGAGCCTGGCGAGTGCGCCATGTTCGACGCCGAACGATTCGAACAATTGCTCGACAAGGGATGCATAGCGTTCCGCAAGGTGTTCGACGATGAATGCCAGGAGTAACCCGCGCAGGGCCAACGGGCATCGGCGGGACATACTGCGCAGGCGCGTGCTCGCCGCCTACGATGTGTGCGCCATCTGCGGCCGGCCCGTAGACAAGACGTTGAGATCCCCGCATCCCATGAGTGCGGAGGTGGACGAGCTCATACCCGTAAGCCGTGGCGGCGACCCGTTGAGCTTCAATAACTGCCGGCTCACGCACCGGCGGTGCAACCGGATCAAGAGCGACAAAACGGATGCGTACGCCCGCTCCCATCTGGGAGGTGCCGCCGCGCAGCCCAAGGCCACGAGCATACCGTTCGAGTTGAGCGACTGGTGACCTGGGGAGGATACCCCGGCAGGCCCCGAAACGGCCACCTCGGGTGCAGGGCCGATATCTCTCCCCGGTGTTGTTGAGCGTCGCCTTTTCGAGGAGGAGATTATGCCTATGCGACGGTGCGCGTTGTGTGGGGGAGCGTTGCCGAAGAACAGTAGCGGCAAGCGCCGTTACTGCTCCGACAATTGCAGGAAGCTCGCGTCCAAGCGACGGTGGGGCGCCGCCACCGTATCGTCGCCTCCGGCTGGCGCGGGCGGCGACGATACGGAAGTCTCATACGCCGACCTGCTGCGCGTCAGTCTTGACGCGCTGCGTCGGGCGGTGCAGGATCCGGACACCCCGGCCCAGGCCATCGCCGCGTTGACCAAGCAGATGCTCGCGGTCGGCAAGGAGATCAACGCGTTGGAGGAGGAGGCGCGGGCGGATCCGCTTGCGGAGGGAGTGAGGGCCGATGACGCGAGGGACGAATCCTTCGACCCCGGCACTGTCTGAGGCCGCCCGGTATCTGGCCATCCCCACCGGAATCGTCTCCACCGGGTTCGGCAAGGTCCGCACCATTACGGGCCGGCTCGGCATCCGGTTCGACCGGTGGCAGGAGGGCATAGGCCAGCTCATGCTCGCCAAGCGCTCCGACGGCGCGTACGCGGCTGGTGTGGGCGGCGTGGTCATGAGCATCTGCCGGCAGATGGGCAAGACGTTCACGGTCGGCAACGACCCCGGCGCCAGGCACATGGGCGAGACCGGGCAGCACGTGTGGGCCGCCAGGCTCGCCGCATGGCTCGACGGGCAGGAATGGGAACCCTACTTCCGCGTGCCCGTCAGCGTGCACGACGACCTGCTCGCGATCGACCCGGACGCGTACGTGAACCCCGGGATCATCACCGTGGACGGAGGACTGCTTCGCGTCAACGTCAGTCTCGTCGCCAGGAACCCGACTATCAGGGCATCTCGTACGTCAACGCACTCCAGGTCGACCGCCGGTACGCCTCGGTGCTGGGCATGGGACGATACCCGATGTCCTACCACGAGTACAACCAGAGCGTCACCGGCGACGTGACCGCGAAGATCATGGATCGCGTCGACCGGTGCTGGAAGATCGACGCGTACGGGAGGATCGCCATCGACCCCGGCGCCATACGATACAACGAGGGATGGATCCAGCTCATGGGCATCGTCCCGCTCGACGAACCCGACCGGTAGACGGGGCGTGTCCCGTCACACGGCGTTCTGGTACCGGCCCCACAGGTAAGGTCTCGACGCGTTCCTTCCCGTGACCGTCGGGAGGACGAGGGTGATTTTCCCTGTCTCGTCCCAGCCCATGCGTGACATGGGCGTGATGTCACCCGCGCGGTCGGGCAGATAGGTGCTGGATTCCGTGTCGTAGAGCACGAACCCGAACGGCGGCATGCGGATGAACGCCATGTCGCAGAACGTCCCGTCGTCGAACAGGACCCGCATCCACCCGGAGAACACGCTCTCCCCGTCAAGCTTCGGAAGGACGGCCATATGCAGCCGGTAACGCGCGGGCAACGAAATGTTCCCCCGGTCGAGCAGGAAGTCCTTGCAGTCGAGCATGCTGCCCGGCGCCGTCGTGGCGCAGAAGTTCGACACCACCTGCTTGACGAAGGCCAGGGGACGGAACCCCTCGCCTAAGTCAAATTCGCAGTATCGCTCCACACCGTCGGTCTCGGACTCGTTCCGGTCACGGTCGAGCCCGTCGAGGATGTCGCCGGATTCATGGGCGAAATCCAGGTACAGGCCTTTGAACGTTTCCACATAGTTGGCGCCGAGATACTCGTTGCAGTCCTCGCACAGCGTCTTGAACGTCATCCCGTGTGACTGCCTGTACCCGTCGTCGTCCCGGACCTCCATGTCGAACAACGAGTGCATCACCGCCTCATCCCCACGATGCACGACCACCACATGGTCGTTGCCCGTGGACCGGGGAGGGATATGCTCGAGCGTCAACGGCTTGTGTTCGCCGCAAATCCTGCAGAACCTGTTGCCCATACCCCGAGCATATACGTCGAAAGGACAGCCTATGAATCCGCCGGCCGGTACCCCGTTGTGGGCGGTGATCCTGATCGCGGTGGTGCCGAGTCTGGCCATGGTCATAGTGGCGGTGATCCAGTCGAGGCAGATCCGCGGGCTGCGCGACCAGCAGTCGGCCACGAAGTGGGAGATCACGAACGACCATCAGGCGCCGTTGCGCGTGGACATGGACGAGAAGCACGAGAAGGTCATGGACGCGATCGACGCGCTGCGCGATGACATGAACGGCGAGTTCAAGACGGTGAACGAACGCGTCGCCAACGCCGAACGCGAGCACCTGGAGTTGCGCGAGGACATCCGCGAACTGAGGAGGCATCGATGATCGTCATCGTGATGATAGTCGCCGTAACCGTCGTGTTGATGTTCGTGCGCGGCGGCGACGACCGCTGGTAACAGCCAGCCAATCAGAAATTTCGCCCCACCCGATCGGGTGGGGCTTTTCCATATCCATCAACAGTAAGGAGAGGAATTGGACATCAAGAACAAGAGCAAGCCGAGCCTGGTAACGCGAATCCTCGCGGTCGTCATCGCCCTGCTGCTCGGCGTCTCGCCCACGACCGCTCTGGCGGATGCGGGCGTGGACGTGAGCAACTGGCAGGGGTGCGTGAACGCGGCCGCGTTGAAGGCGGACGGCGCGGACTTCCTGATCGCGAAGGTCACGGAGGGCAACGGGTACACGGATCCGGTCGGTGACTGCAACATCCAGGCGGCCATCGACGCGGGCATGTACACGGGCGCCTACCATTTCGCCCGCCCCGACCTCGGCAATTCGCCGGAGGCCGAGGCCGACTGGTTCCTGAGCCAGACGGTCGGCTACCGTGCGCAGCACGTGCTGCCGATCCTGGGCTGGGAGCCGGGCGGGGCCTACAACGGCTGGACGTGGTGGGCGAAGCGCTGGCTGGACCGCGTGCATGAGGTGTGGGGCGTCAAGCCGCTCATCTACATGTCGGGATCCGTCGTGACGTCGAACGACTGGAGTGCGGTGGTCGCCGCCGACTACGGCCTGTGGCTCGCAGCCTACCCGAACGGGTACGCGGCCGAGACCATCCGCGAGGCCGGGTCGCCGACGTGGAGCACGGGCCAGTGGCCGTTCGCCGCGGTCTGGCAGTACACCAGCTCCGCGTACGGTGGCGGCATCGGCCCGTTGGACGCGAACACGTTCTACGGGGACGCGACCACATGGGCCGCCTACGCCGGCGGGAACCCGGCGCAGCCCGACGGCAGCGCCGTGGACATCACACCCTCCGGCAATACGGGCGGAGCCGCCACGACGCCGGACGCCGGTAGTACGGGCGGCTGCGGCAGCTCCTGCGTGACCATCCAGAGCGGACAGACCGTCAGCCAGTTCTGGAGCGACTGGTGGAACGTGACCGTCCCGTCCGGTGACCCGAACCGCGTGCACCCGGGCGACGTGGTCTGCCACAACGGCGACACCACCGCCAACGGCGGGTCGCGCACGTACGTCGTGCAGTCCGGCGACTACCTGTCTGGCATCGCCGCGCGGCTCGGCATCAGCTGGACACAGCTCACCGGATACCGTTCCGGCAACCCGTCGCTCATCTATCCGGGCGAGGTCCTCTACTACTAGCCCATCATGGCCCGCATCCGCCACGGGTGCGGGCCCCATATTCGTAAGGAGAGCAATTCATGGACGACGAAGAGACCGCGGGCTATCTCATTCCCGACCGCGTGTACGACGTGCTGAAATGGGTGGGCCTTATCGCGCTGCCGGCGTTGGCCGTGTGCGTGCAGACTATCGGCACCGCCGCGGGATGGACTGGCACCGACCTGACCGTCACCATCCTGACCGCACTGGGCACCCTCGTCGGCGCACTCATCGGCGCCAGCAGATTAAAGCCCGACGCATGACGCAGGAATAGCCTGCATCATCGCATCACAGCGCCCCGCTCCACCCGCCTGCGCCGCGGGGGAGCGGGGCGCTTTTCGCGTTTCCGGGGTGCTGTATGATGATTCGCGACAACAGAATAGAGTGCCCTTAGAGTGCCCGGGCCGTTCGCGGCGTCCGTGAACCGTTGGAATCATTGGGTTTTCGTTTTCATCGTGGAGTTCAAGTTCAACATCTCGAAGTAAGTGTTTCTCTGGCTCCCCTCTTTGAGGGGAGCTGTCGCTACAAGCGATTGAGGAGCGGCGCGGATAAGGCCTGAGAAGTCGTCTTCTCAGGCCTTTGTCATGACATTGTTCTGCAAGGGCTGGCTGCTGCAGCAGCATAATGTGTGTTTTATTATTCGGCCTTGGCGGCTTGCTGGTCAATCCAATTGTTGACGTCGGTGGCCGCCTCGTCAAGGGTTGCTTTGGCGGCTTTGTAGTATTTGGAATCTACAGGTTGACGATTTCCGCGCCGAACGGCCAGAGCGCAAGCTTGGCCATCTTGAACGCTTGAATGCCGAACGGGATGCCGATGATGGAGATGCACAGAATCAGTCCCACCAATGCCCATCCGATTGCGATGGCCAACCCACCAAGAATGATCCACAGGATATTGCCGAGAACTCGCATGATTTGCCCCTTTCCGATTCCGGTCGATGCCTCGCATGATTAGCTTCACATTTTGCCAGAAATCATGACGGAAACACGAGATGCAACCCTTAGCTCGCCCCTGATTCATCCCCGGACCGTTATTCAGGCGGAGCGTATGCGGTAAGCCCAATCCTTTTGTGAAGATTTTGTGTATTGTCAGGCATGCGTGGGTTTCACCGTCGATTTGAATGATGATAGGCTTCTCGATGTCTGCCGTACGAAGACCCCATCAAGGAGATGCCATGAACCTGTATCGCTACGCGATGTTCATCGCACGCGCCTGCCGTGGGTCGTTCGTCGGCAATGTTCTGTTTGCCAATCCACGAATGGCCCTATTCTCGATGCTGGTGTAGCGGGGACACGCCTTATGCCGGGATGTACCGATGGCCCATCCGCAGTCGACGTCGCATGAATCGCTCACCATAGCCATCAACTTACGCAAAGCCGCGAATCGTTTGCCGTATATGAATGCGGAACGGATGGCGGCTTTTCCTTTACGTCCGGACTCATCGGTGTCCTCGCGTCTTGACACAAGCATGGGGCCGGATCGCCACACATGACGTTACCAACAGAAGGAAATGCTGTGACCTCACAGAAAAACGCGGAACTCGGGTCCGCCACCAGTTCCGTAAAGCCTATTGATCCGCACACCCGATTCATCGTCGTGGGCGTGATCGTCGTCGGCTCGTTCATCGCGCTGCTCAACCAGACCGTCATGTCACCGGCCTTGCCGGCACTGATGCGTGATTTCAATATCACCACCGGCACCGTGCAGTGGGTGACCAGCGTCTACATGCTGGTCTCGGGCATCATGGTGCCGATTTCAGGCTATCTGATTGATAAATTCTCCACCCGAAAGCTCTTCGCCGGAGCTCTTGCCACTTTCATGGTCGGCACACTGCTGTGTGCCGTCGCGCCGAATTTCATGCTGTTGCTCGTCGGGCGCATACTGCAATCCGCCGGCTCCGGCGTGCTGTTGCCATTGGTCGCCGTAGTGCCGATGCTCGTCTATCCGCCGGATAAGCGCGGCACCGCCATGGGACTGGCCGGTATCGTCATGGCCGCCGGCCCGGCTATCGGCCCGGTTGTCGGTGGTCTGGTGATTGACAGTTTCGGATGGCGCCCGATGTTCATTGGCATCGCAGTCGTGGCACTGGTCATCCTTGTCGGAGGCACGATGATGCTCAAGAACGTCAGCGAGTTGAAGAACCCAAAGCTCAACATCCTGTCCGTGATCCTTTCGACCATCGCGTTCGGTGGCCTGCTTTATGGCTTCTCGTCCGCTTCCACGATGGTATGGAGCAGTCCGGTCGTCATTATCTCAATCGTCGTTGGTCTTGTGGCCTTCGTCGCATTCGTATACAAGCAAGTCAAGCTCGATGAGCCATTGTTGCGCGTTGATACCCTTGCCACCCGCAACTTCCGCAACTCCGTGATTCTGGTCACTCTGATCAACGCCGCAGTCGCCGCAACCAACGTGACGTTGCCTATCTTCATCCAGAATGTGCTCGGCCAATCCGCCACCGTCACCGGCATGGTCATGCTGCCCGCCGCGGCGGTCGGCATCATCCTGAGTCCGGTCGCCGGCGCCGCATTCGACAAATTCGGCCCTCGCGGCGTGGGCATCGGCGGCCTTGCGCTCATGACCATCTCTCTTGGTCTTCTCGGCACCATCAACACCAGGACATCAGTGCTGTTTGTCGCCGTGTTCTGCGCATTGCAGGCATCCGGTCAGGCTATCGCCAACATGCCGATCAACACTTGGGGCGTCAACGCTTTGCCGAACGACATGATCGCCCATGGAAACGCCATCGCCAACACAGGCCGCCAGATCGCGGCAGCCATTGCGACCTCGCTTCTGGTCACCGCAGAAACATCCATGACCGCCTCGCACATGTCCCAGGGTGTGAAGTCCGCCACGGCCAGCGGCATCGCGTTCTCCTACCTGCTGTGCGCCGCCATCTCGCTGGTCGCCCTGATCATCTGCATCTTCACCGTCACCAGCCGTGCCAAGGAGAAGGCCGCACGCAACGCCAAGGCCTCCGAGGCGCAAGCCTCCGCCGAAGTCGCGGCCGAAACCACTGAAGGCCAGCCCGCCGAGCATCACTACGCCGGCGCATACGTGGCCCCCGCCGCCTCCCTGTTCAAGCAGGCCCAGGAACAGTCCATCGGCGGAATCATGGACGATCAGCCCTACAGCTGCCTGGACAGCGATGACATCACGCATGTGGTGCGCGAGTTCATCCGCCTCAACGTCTCCAGCCTTCCCGTGGTGAACGGCGATGGCAGGCTCGTCGGCTTCGTCAGCGACGGCGATGTCATGAAATCGATTGCCACCTATGAATCCCGTACGGTTTCCACCGGCACCGGTTCGACGATGGTGGTGTTCGACGACGAAACCGTGACCTCCAAGGTGCAGGCGCTCTCCGGCAAGAAGGTGATGGACATCGCCACGCGCAAGGTCGTTGCCGCCACGCCCGACCAGCATGTCGGAGAGGTGGCCCGAATCCTCGCCAAGAAGCAGTTCAAGAAACTGCCGGTGGTGGATGGTGATGGCAGACTCGTCGGTGTGATCCGCCGTAAGTCCGTGATGGAACATGCCTTCGATGCGCTGTTCCCAAAGGATGATCGGTGATTAGGCGCCATCATCGCTGAATAGAATGAATGGAACATGAGGCTTCCCTTCCGTGGAAAACACTCTTGTGCTTTGCTTCGTTTCCTGCTATGTGTGAAAACATGGATAATACGCATGCTCGCCGCTTCGATGGCACGGTGCGGCGTCGGACGGGGGAGCGCGGCACCACCATGACGCTGCGCGACTGCCCGCGCGCCATGCGCGTCGTCGTGGACGGCATCGACCTGGATGAACGGCACCGGTTCCGCCTCTGCGAGATCGGCCTGGCTCCGGGCGCGGGCCTGCGGGTCGTGCAGCGTGGCGCTTTCGGCGGGCGGGTCATCGCCTTCGGAGACGAACGCGTCGCGGTGGATGGCGCCACCGCGCGGGCCGTCCGCGTACGGTTCACGCAGGACGAACATACGCAAGGCGACGTTGCGTAACGCGAAGAGAACGAGAATATGCGCGAATGATGAATCTACGGGACCTGAGAGGTGGCGACTGCTGCAGCTCGCAGGACGATTGCTGCCGGCGTTGCAATCGCCATGCGGAGACGTCCGCGAATGGCGCCGTGCGTGACGGCGCTCGCGGCGACACCTGCGATGCCGGTCGTGCGGCGTCAATGAAGCGCGTCGTATTCGTCGGCAATCCGAACGTCGGCAAATCCTCCATGTTCAATGCGCTGCTTGGCGCGAGGACACGCACGATGAACGCTCCGGGCACCACCGTGTCCATCACTTGCGGGCAGTACCGGTACAAGAGCGCGAACGATGCGCCGCACACGCAACTCTGGCAGTTCGTGGACACTCCCGGCACGTATTCACTGCTGCCGATGAGCCCCGATGAACAGGTCGCCGTCGACGCGCTGATAGGTGCGTCGGGCATGCCCGCTCCCGATCTCGCCGTCGTGGTGTTGGACGCCACGGCGCTGTCCCGCTCTCTCTACCTGCTGTCGACGGTGACGGAGCTTGGACTGCCGACCGTCATCGCGCTCACCATGAACGATCTCGCATTGCGCAATGGCCATGGCGTCGATGCGCAACGGTTATCCCGTCTGCTGGATGGCATGCCGGTCATCGCGGTCGACGGGCGTACCGGAGACGGCGGCGAGGCGTTGGCCGATGCCATCGCCGTGGGTTTCCGGGGAACCCCCATTCCCTCTGGGCTGACCGCATGGTCCGCCATCACGGCCGACGCCGACGGGCACACCGTCGACGACCTGCGCTCCTGGGCTGAATCACGGGCCGATGCCCGTCTCGACTGGACCGCCGGCGTATTGCGTCGCCTTGACGTTCACGACGACGGTCGCGTCACCTTATCCGACCGCATCGACGGCATGCTGCTGCACCCCGTGGTCGGCGTCATCGTTTTTCTCGCGGTTCTGTTCACGGTGTTCCAAGCCACGACGACGCTGGCCAGTCCGATGCAGGATTGGATCGATGTGACGTTCCGCGGCTGGTGCACATCCGGCCTCGACTGGTTGCTTGGGCTGTTCGGCGTGGCCTGGCACGGCGGCTGGGTGCGTTCGCTGCTGGTCGATGGCGTGCTCGATGGCGTGATCACCGTGCTGACGTTCATTCCCGTGATGGGCATCATGTTCCTGTTGCTGTCGATTCTGGAGGACTCCGGCTACATGGCCCGTGCCGCATTCGTGATGGATCGCGCCATGCGCGCCTTGGGATTGGACGGCCGCGCGTTTTTGCCGATCATCGTCGGCTTCGGCTGCAATCTGCCGGCCTTGGCGGCCACCCGCACCCTGCCTGATTCCCGTCAGCGGGTGCTGACCGGCATGCTGGTGCCGTTTGCCGCGTGTTCCGCGCGCCTGTCGGTGTTCCTGGTGCTCGCCCATGCGTTCTTTCCGAAGTATGCGGGTCTCGTGGTGTTCCTCATGTACGTCGTTTCGGTGATGATCATCCTGCTGGTCGGCGTGATGCTGCGCCACACCATATTCCGTGGGCTTGAGCCGGAGCCGCTCATGCTGGCGCTTCCCTCATACCAGTGCCCCCGCGCCCTGCAGCTGGTTCGTTCGGTGCTGCTGCGTCTATGGGGATTCGTTCGCGGCGCCAGTGTGATCATCATCTCGATGATCATGGCGCTATGGCTGCTGCAGGGCATTCCCATGACGGCCGGTGCCGGCGGTTTCGCGCATGTCGACGATGTGCATGATTCCGCGTACGGCATGCTCGCCGATGCGGTGGCCCCCGTGTTCGCTCCGGCGGGCTTCGACGACTGGCATGCGTCGGCCGCGCTGATTACGGGATTCGTCGCCAAGGAAGTCGTGATCGGTTCGATGTCGCAGTCCTATCATGCCGACGAACCTGATGCCGCGGCCGCGCAGCAGGGCACGGAAGGCACGCTGGGGCAGAAGCTGCGGGCCTCGTTCGACCGGTCCTCGCACGGGCACGGCAGGGCCGCGGCGATCGCGTTCCTGCTGTTCACGCTCGCCTACACGCCATGTCTGGCCACGGTCGCCGAGATGCGGCGGCAATTCGGCACGAAAGTCGCGGCGCAATCCGTCATGCTGAGTCTGGCGGTGGCGTATGCGATCGCCGTCATCGCCTTCCAGACACTGCGTTTGGTGTGGTGATCCGCATGGCGCGCATGATACGACGGTCCTCGCTCTCACGCGACTGGCGTCGCCCGTTTCGCGCGGTCGGCTGGCGAAACGGGCAGGCGGCCGACGAACAGCCGGCCGATATCGTTGCCGACATCGCCGCCGATCTTAAAACCGGGATGACGGTTCCGCAGATCGCCGACTATCGGCGTCTGCCCTCCGATTTCGTGGATATGGCGGTCATGCGTGCACAGGAGCGTGGACTGGTCACATTGATGGACCGCGCACCGCGATCCCTGTGCGACGGGACGGCATGCCGACCGGACCCCGCCTCGCTGGTCTGCGCGGGATGCCCGTTCAGGGCGCCCTCCTCGGCGCGGTCATGAATGCGGGTGGCGTCGTCGGTGTTTGGCCACGTTACGGGCGATGATGCGATGCGCGGGAGCCGAACCATTACGCTTGACTCCCGTTGCCACACAGACCGGAATGAGAAGGGGGAGGGCCCCATGATTGCAGGAATGTCCGTCACCACGTTGCTGTCGGTGCTTGTAGCCGGCGTCGCCGCCGGATTCGTTGGATACGCGGTCGGCGCATCCTCATTGGTTTCCTATCCGGCGTTGCTGGCATTCGGCATTCCGCCCGTGCTGTCCAACACCACGAACACGGTGGGCGTGTGTGGTACCGGCATCGGCGGGCTGCTCTCCGCTCGCAAGGAGCTCGCGGGACAGGGCCGGCGTGTGGTCGTCTATGCCTGCATCGGTCTGGTCGGCGGCGTCATCGGAGGTCTGTTGCTGCTTGAATTGCCCGCGAAGGTCTTTGAATTCGCGGTACCGCCGTTGATTCTGTTCAGTGCGCTCATCATCGCGCTCAATCCACGGAGGAAAGCGGCCGCGCGCGATGCCGTGGCACGGGCGCTGCCGCAATCGTATCAGGCGGAGCGCGCCGCGCGGATCGCCGGTGCGACGGTGAACGGCGCATTGCGCGACGATCCGTGGTGGCTGTGGGCCGGCGTGAGCTTCGTCGGCGTCTATTCCGGCTATTTCGGAGCGGCCGCCGGTACGCTTGCCCTGGCGATTCTCGATTTGGGCAGGATCGGCCCGTTCCATCAGATCAACGCATTGAAAACCGTGATCGGCTTCGGCGCGAATATCTCCGCCGCGGTCATGTTCGTAATCCGTGGTTCCGTCTGCTGGCCGTTCGCCATCATGATGTGCGTCGGCTGCACCATCGGCAGCGCGATCGCGCCTCCCATCACCCGGCGTATTCCGGAGAACATCATGCGGGCCGCCGCCGTGTTGACCGGCATTATCCTCGCCGTCAAGCTTGGCTGGAACACTTACCTGTGATGGTCCTGGCTGCTGGGGCATGCTGAACAGTCGCGGCAGTGCGGTGATGCGTGGGCGTGGGTGGGGGAATTATGACGATCCCGTCGGATGGAAGGCGTGTTCCGTCCGACGGGATTCCCGCTCGACCGGTCGATGATCGATCAGTTGTGCATGGCTTCGATGTTGTTGCCCTCCGGATCATGCACGAACGCGGCATAGTAGGTCGGACCGTAGTCCGGACGCGGGCCGGGCTGGCCGTTGTCGGTGCCGCCGTTGGCCAGACCCGCCTCGTGGAACGCCTTCACGGCGTCGTCGTCGGCGGCTTCGAACGCCACGTGGGCCGGCGCGACGGCATCGCCTTCAGCGGCGGTGGAAACCCACACCGACGAACCGTCCTCCGCCACGAATGCCTGAACGCCCGGGAAAGCGGGGCCCTTGCCGTAGCCCAGCGGTGCCAGGGCGGCCTCGTAGAACGCTTCTTCCTTGTCGAAATCCTTCACCTTGACGGTCACATGGTTGATCATGATCTGTCCTTTCATGCGTTCGGTGCGTTGTGCATCCGCATTCCATGATAGACGGCAGACGATGCGAATGGAAAGGGCGGCGCCCTGGAAGGTCGTGAAGTCCGGGCCTGTGCCGCACGTGCCGCGATGACCTACAGCCCGCGGACGTTCGCCCCGAACGGCCAGAGCGTGAGTTTGGCCATCTTGAACGACTGGATGCCGAACGGGATGCCGATTATTCTCATAGCGGGTTCCTTACGCTCGACCGTGTCCCGGAAGATGCCGGATGGTATATCAGACCTCCATTCTATGGTACTGGTGTGAGGTGAAGCGGGGCCGGGACCAGGCCCATGCGCCTTGAAGCGCCGAGTAGACGAGTAGATTGGAGCGACCATGCCCGTGACGTCCGATGGGGTGGGCGGGCCCGGCGCGTATGCCGAGGCCATGGCGAGCGAGGAGGCCGATGCCGCGTGGATCCGGCGTGTGGCGTTGCTGCTCGTCGGTCAGGCGTTTTCGCTGTTGGGCTCCAGCATCGTGCAGTACGCCATCTGGTGGTGGATCGTATTGCAGACCAGAACCGGTTCGGCGATGCTGCTGGCCACCCTGTTCGGCGTGGTGCCGCAGGCCGTGGTCTCGATCTTCGGCGGCTCATGGGCGGACCGCCATAATCGCAAACTGCTGATCATGCTGCCGGACATGGTGATCGCCGCCGTCACCGTCGTGTTGTCGTTGGGTTTCGCGATGGGATGGGCCGGACTGGCCACGATCTTCGTGGTGCTGCTCATCCGTTCGGCGGGCGGCGGCATCCAGACGCCGGCCGTGCAGTCGTTCATCCCGGACGTCGTGCCCTCCGGCAAACTGCTGCGCGTCAATTCGGTATACGGTGTGATCAACTCGGCGAACATGATAGTGGCACCGGCTGTGGCCGCCGTGCTCATCAACATGGTGCCGTTGTGGTCGATCCTGCTGATCGACGTGACCACGGCGGTCATCGGCGTCGGGTTCGTGGCGTTGATCAAGGTGCCGAAGAGACGCGCGACGGCGGAGCGTGCCGCGCACGCCGTGTCCGAAGGGGAGGGACGCTCGCCGCTCGCCGGCGTCCGCCGTGTCTTCGCCGATCTCAAGGTGGGATTCGACTACACGTGGCGTCGGCCGAATCTGCGCAACGTGGTGTTGGGCGACGCGCTGACCTGTTTCATCGCCGTTGCCCCGATGAATCTGACCCTGCTGCTCATGACCCGCGAATACGAGGGAATCGATCTGAATCTGGGATTCATCAACCTGACCACCGCCTCCGACAAACTCGCGGCCAATGAGCTGGGATGGAGCATCGGCATGTTGCTTGGCGGCGCGTTCATGTCCACCGTCGGGGCCAAGGTCGTGCGCGACAACATGCGCATGGTCGCGCTCGGCGTCACTTTGGTCGGCGTGACCGTGGTGGGTCTCGGGGTCGCGCCCAATCTGCTGGCGTACCTGTTTGTCGACGTGGCGAATGGCGTCGCCTCCGCCATCTGCGTGGGTCCGATGCGTACCATCATGCAAACCGAGTCCGATGAGAATGTGGTCGGCCGCGTCTTTGGTCTCGACACCACGCTCAGCACGCTGGGCATGCCGCTGGGCATGCTGGTCTTCGCGCCTCTGGCCGACATGATTCCGATTTCGCTGGTGTTCGTCATCGGCGGTGTGCTGACCTTGCCCATCGGCATCTACCTGTTCGGCCAGACGCGCAGGCGTGCCGGAACGGTGCCGGACCGGGGACGATGACCGCCGGGGAAGTTGGTTGCGACCCTCCAAAAACAGTGTTCATGTGAAATTCACCGCATATTCGCGCTTTTGCCGGTCCGCCATGATTAGCCTTGAACAAGGAACAGCAGAGTAGAAGCAGAAGGTATGCGCGTATTCGATTTTGACGGAACCATCTACGACGGCGAAAGCCTGTTCGACCTGTACCTGTATTCCGCCCGACACGACCCGAAGGTGTTCCGTTTCATCGCACCCGTGCTGCGGTACGCGGTCAAATACAAACTCGGGCGGGCCACGCTTGAGCAGATGGAATACGGCGTGGGCAGAATGGCCGAAGGCTATCTTACGGAACTGAACCGTTCCCGACGCGTGGCGAGCGTCGAACAGCTCGTGAACGATTTCTGGGATCGGAACTACCCGCGCATCAAGCCCTGGTACCAGCCCGAACCGGATGACGTGATCCTCACCGCATCCTTCGATTTGACGGTGGGGGAGGCCTGCCGCAGGCTCGGCGTGCGGAACCTCGTGGCCAGCAAGGTCGATTTGGAGACGATGAGGGTTACGTATCTCAACTTCAACACCAACAAGGCCAGGCGATTCCGCGAGCTGTACGGTCCGGACGCCGTCGTCGACGAGTTCTACACCGACTCGAAGTTCGACCAGCCGATGATCGATATGGCCCGTCGCGCGTTCATGGTCAAAGGGGACACCATAACGCGGGTGAAATAGCGGACGGCGCGGAACAACGCGACGTCACCGACAACGAAGGAGGAGCGCAGATGAGCATGCCGCTCGATCTATATGTAATCCGACATGGCGAATCCGAAGCGAACGTCATCGTCCAGGCGGGCGAGCAGGGCGACAACTCCCTGTACACGCAGGACAACGTCACCGTGCCCGACCGCTCATGGCGGCTCACCGCCACCGGTCGCAAGCAGGCCGACTGCATCGGACGCTGGCTCGTCAGCCAGCAGCAGCTGTTCGACCGCTACATGGTTTCGCCGTATGTGCGCACCCGCGAGACCGCGGCCACCATGGCCTTGCCCAAAGCCAAGTGGGAGGAGAACCGTGTGCTGCGCGAACGCTCCTGGGGCGAGATCAACACCATCACCAAGGACGAGTTCAAAACTAACTACGCCCGCAACTGGAACTTCAAGAACACCGACCCGTTGTACTGGCGGCCGCCGGCAGGCGAATCCATCGCCGACGTGGCCGAGGACCGCGTGCATAACATCCTGACCTCGTTGAGCCGCAAATCCGACTCGGAGTCCGTGGTCATGGTCACGCACGGCGACTTCATGCTTGCCCTGATGCTCACCATCGAGGATCTGGCCGACGAGGAGTTCCTGCATCGCGCCGATTCGGACGACTGGAAGATCACCAACTGCACGTGCCTGCATTACACGCGCCGAGACCCCGAAACCGGTCGCACGTCCAAGCGTGTGCGTTGGGAGCAGACCGCCCGGCCCGTGCTTGATGAGGCGAGCGGACGCTGGGAGGTCAAAGTGGAGCCGTGGCGCGAATTCAAGCGCCCGTACCTGTCCAACGGCGATCTGGTCGATGTGGTGCAGGCCGTCGACCCCCACCTGCTGGAGTATTACGGCAAGTGAGCGTTCCGACGGATGGACGCCGCACGATCCCCGTACGCTAGAATGACGCGTGGCGCGGCCGGTCTTGTGTGCCGCACCACCAAGCAAGAGCGAGGAAAGTGAGCAATGTCCATGTCCAATATCTTCCAATGGCGGCTGCATGGCGACGGCAAGACGCTGGCGCCCGGCGAGGTCGTCGAGCCCGATGAACGTCTGACTTGGGTGCGCACCGCCGGTATCGGCGCACAGCACGTCATCGCCATGTTCGGTGCCACCTTTCTGGTGCCGATTCTGACGGGCTTCGACCCGTCCACCACCCTGTTTTTCACGGCTATGTCCACCGCACTGTTCCTGCTGATCAACAGGAACGTGCTGCCGAGCTATTTGGGCTCGTCCTTCGGCTTCATCGCACCGATCACCGCGGTCACCACCGCCAACAAGGGCATTGCGGTCGCCAGCTTCGGCATCATGGTCACCGGTATTCTGCTGGCCCTGATTGGCGTGCTCGTGCACTACGCCGGCTCCACATGGATCGACATCATCATGCCGCCCGTGGTCAACGGCGCGATTGTGGCCATCATCGGTTTCAATCTGGCACCTTCCGTGTGGACCAACTTCCAAGCCGCGCCGGACACCGCACTGGTTACCCTGCTGGCCGTGCTGCTCGTGGCCGTGCTGTTCAAGGGCTTGCTGGGTCGCCTCAACATTTTGGTCGGCGTAATTATCGGCTATGTATATGCCTGCATCCGTGGCCAGGTCGACTTCTCCGCCATCGGTGACGCCGCATGGATCGGCTTCCCGAAGTTCCACCTGCCGCAGGCCGATTTTTCCATCCTTCCCATGTTCATCCCTGTTGTGCTCGTGCTTGTGGCTGAGAACGTCGGCCATGTCAAGTCCGTGGCCCAGATGACCGGCCGCGACTACGACAACCAGATCGGCACCGCCCTCATGGCCGACGGCCTGGGCACCACGCTCGCCGGCTTCGGCGGCGGCTCCGGCACCACCACCTACGGCGAGAACATCGGCGTGATGGCTGCCACCAAGGTGTACTCCACCGCCGCCTACTGGTGCGCAGCCGCCTTCGCCCTGATCCTGAGCCTGTGCCCGAAGTTCGGCGCCGTGATCAACACGATCCCCGCCGGCGTGCTCGGCGGCGTGACCACGCTGCTGTACGGCATGATCGGCATGATCGGCATCCGCATCTGGGTGGAAAACAAGGTCAACTTCGACAAGCCGCTGAACATCATGGTGGCAGCTATCACCATGATTATTGCCATCGGCCAGTTCGCCTTCGCTATCGGCGGCGTCTCCTTCAACGGCATCGCCATCGGCACGATGGTGATTCTTGTGGCCTACCACGGCCTGAAGGCCATTGGCAAGGCAACCGGCACTATTGCCAAAGACGATCCGGATATTTTGTAGTGTGTTTTAGTGCTACTGGGCCGTATTGTGGTTCAGCCTTTTTGCACAATGGCTCCTACCTTCACTGGTAGGGGCCATTTGCGTGTTCCATGGAGCGGTGCTCGCCTTACATGGTGGTAGAACCCATGGGGCGGTAATTGGCCCATGGGGCGGCAAACATCCCATGGGGCGGTAAAACCCTCATGGGGCGGTAGGTGAAAATGGCTTTATTCTGCGGTTTCACAATTTCTTCAAACCGCCTCATGGGCAAGTTACCGCCTCATGGGCCAATTACCGCCCCATGGGGTCATAAGTAAAGAGTGGGATGACAGCGTGGCGAGCACCAAGTAAAGTAGGGGGCTTACGCTAGGCTCAGAAAGCTTGCGTAATTTGCATAACCTTTGACATGAAAGGCCACTGTGCCCCGTAATAATTTCGATGATCGTGACGATTCCGCTGATTTCCAGATGAACGACAGCGCGGAATCCCGCCCCCTTACCTTTGGCGAACTTGGCGTACCCGGACCGCTGGTGCGCGTGCTTGCGGCAGATGACAAGAAGACCGCATTCCCCATTCAGGCCGACACCCTGCCCGATTCACTGGCCGGCCGCGACATTCTCGGCCGAGGGCGCACCGGCTCCGGCAAAACCCTCGCCTTCTCCATTCCGCTGGTCACCCGGCTGGGCTCCTATGATTCGCTTGGCGAAATCGCGATGGAGGAGTTCCGCAACGAAATCAAGCGCCGCAAGAAGGCCAGCCTGGAAGAGCGCCGCGCCGACGACTTCCTGCCGCACCCTCGCGGCCTGGTGCTGGCCCCCACCCGCGAGCTCGCGAACCAGATCAACGACGTGCTGATGCCGCTGGCCCACACGTTTGGCATGAACACCACCACGGTGTACGGTGGCGTCAAGTACATCCACCAGATCCGCGATCTGAAGGCCGGCGCCGATATCGTGGTCGCTTGCCCGGGCCGCCTTGAGGACCTGCTGCGCCAGCAGGCGCTCACGCTCTCGTCCGTCGAAGTCGTGGTCATCGATGAGGCCGATGAAATGGCCGATATGGGCTTCCTGCCGCCGGTCAAGCGACTGCTTGAGCAGATTTCGCCCGACGCCCAGCACATGCTGTTCTCCGCCACGCTCGATCACGGCGTGGATGAAGTGGTGAACACCTTCCTGCATGATCCCAAGGTGCACGAGGTCGATTCGGCCACCACCGAACCTGATCTGATGACCCACCACGTGTTCGAGACCACGCGCGGCGACAAGCACGAACTCGTGCGTACACTCGCCTCGGGCGAAGGCCGCCGCATCCTGTTCACCCGCACCAAGTTCCAGGCCAAGAAGCTCGCCAAGAATCTGACGCAGAACGGCATTCCGGCCGCCGAGCTGCACGGCAACCTGAACCAGAACCAGCGCGATCGCAACCTCGCCGCATTTGATTCCGGCGATGTGCGCGTCATGGTGGCCACTGACGTGGCCGCCCGTGGCATAGACGTCGGCGGCGTGGAGCTCGTGGTGCAGGTCGAGCCGCCGGCCGACCCGAAGTCCTTTGTACACCGCTCCGGTCGTACCGCCCGCGCCGGCAAGGCGGGCGACGTGGTCACCCTCGTGCTGCCCGAGCAGCGCCGCGAGACGCGCCGCTTGCTGAACCAGGCCGGCATCAAGACCAAGATGATTGAAGTGACCCACGATTCGCCCGAAGTGCTTGAGCTTGTGGGCGACCGCGCCGAGCGCGTGGATGGCTGGAGCCTCGACAAGTCGCAGCCCGTGGGCAACCCGCGCAAGGGCAAGAACAAGGGTGCCAAGAACGCGGCGGGCGACGAGTCCGGCCGCGGCGGCAATCGCAATCGCAATCGCGACGAGCAGAACGTTGCCGAGACCGAATTCCAGCACGAGAACGAAGGCGGCGAGTTTGTTGCCGAAGGCGAGCCGCAGCGCAAGCACGGCGACAAGGCCAGCAAGAAGGCCGTGAAGAAGAACCGCAACCGTGCGGAACGCCGCGTCGGCATGAGCAACCCCGAGGCCGAGCGCCGCGACTATCTGTTCGAGCATGGCGATGACCGCCGTAAGGGCGGCCGTCGCGACGGATACGGCAAGAACCGTTACGGCGAGCGTCAGGATGATGGCCGCAACGAGTACGGCAAGAACCGGTACGACGATCGTCGTGGCGGCAAGTTCGAAGGCCGCGATTCTGGTCGCAGCCGTCGCAATGATCGGTACGGCAAGGGCGGAAAATTCGACAAGCGCGACGGGGCCGAATACGGCCGCAACGATGATTTCAGCGGCCGTAAGCATGGATCAAGCCGTCGCTTCGATCGTACTGATCCCCGCGATTTCGAGCGTCCGCGTAAGCCGCGCCGCAATGAGCGCAGCCACGAGGGCTACGGCTTCTCCTATGACGAGCGTTCCCATGACGGCCGCAGGCAGTCCATGCGCAACACCCGTCAGGGCGAAGGCGGCAAGCGCATCCATCGCAAGAACGAGAACCGCATCGTACGCGACGAGCGTTCAGAAGGTGCCAAGCGTCACGAACGCCGCATGATCGCCAAATACGGCAACATGGAAGGCCCAAACCGCCGCCATTCCAAGAAGAATCGCAACAATGCGCCATTCCGTATGAAGTCCGGACGCCGTTAGTCCGACAGCGCGTATGAATCAGGCCCGACGACCTTTGATGGTCGCCGGGCCTGATTGTGTTGTAGGTCGGTGTTTTCGATGCGGATGCCTGTTCCCGACATGATGTGTATCATTGTTTCATAAATATGTTATATTAATACACAACTTGATGGGAGCCACGCTGCCATCCATCATCGGGTTGTTCGACGGATCGCCTATGCGTGGGCTGGTCGTCGGACTGCGGGTCGGCACATCCGGGGTGGGCATAGCGCTCGGCCCGGTCATCGGCGGCATCCTGCTGCAACGGTTCGCATGGGATAGCGTGTTCTGGGTGTGCGACGTCATCGGCACGTTGGCCATTTGCGCCGCCTTCCTGTGCCTGTTCGGTTTCATCTTCCTCACGACCTAATGGTTCCAGGCGCTGCGTGGGTATTTGGCGCTCGAGATGGCGATTGCCACACTGCCGTTCGCGGCCGTCATGGCCGCAGGCATCGCCCTCGTCCAGGGACCGCCACCGACACACTGATGACGGCCGTGCCGGTCAGCGAGGAAGGCATGGGCAGTGCCGTCAACGACACGATCCGCGAACTCAGTGGCACGCTCGGCGTCGGCATCATGGGGTCGCTGCAGGCCGGCACGTACACCACCGGCCTGACGGACGCGCTGCGAGGATCCTACCTGCCCCAGGACATCCTTGGCGCATCCAAGGAATCCGTGATGGCTGCAGAATCCATTTCCGGCTCCCTGCCGGGCACCCTGCGCAGATTGCTGGATGACTCGGTCGCATCCGCGACGATGACCCTCACCTGATTGCATCCTCCATCTGGGTGTCCATACACGGGTTCATCCAATTCGAACTGCGTTCCGCACAACCCCGCACACGCGGCCGCGAACGGGTCGACCGGTCGTACGGGTACCTGCTCGACCTGCTGATCCGAGGCATTCGGCGGTAAATGATGAGCTCCCTCTGATGAGGTAGCTCAGTATTGATACGCTGTACTGCCGTCGGCGTTGCGGATGGTGAAAGTGGGGGATTGCTCGATGTTGAGGTCCACGGTCAGGGAATGCTGGGCGTCGGCGCTCGTCGAACGATAGACGAAGTGCTTGTTTTCCAGCTTCACGGCCTCGGTACGCGCATCCATCAGCCATGGGTTGCGACGGCGCAGCGCGATCAGCGCCTGGTGCAGTCGGTATGTCGGCTCTCCCAGCGTGGACAGTTCGGCAGGGGAGTCGGGGAACTTCGGACGTACGTCGTCATCGCCGCCGAAACGCTCCTGCTTGACGCCCACATAGCCCTGCTCGTCGCCGTAATAGATGCTTGGCACGCCGCCGACCGTCATGAGCACCGCCAATGCCAACGCCGCCTTGGCCGGGCCAATCTGCGATGCGATACGCGTCACGTCATGGTTGCCGATGAACGTCTGCGGCACGAAGGAATTCAGGAACGCGTTGTGCCGCTTGAGATTCCAATCCAGCTCGAAGAAGTTCTCCGTCTCCAGCGCATGCTGGATCGACTTCCATAGCTCGTATTGCGTGATCGAATCCATCGTGGATTCCTCGATGATGCGCGGGTAATCGCCATGGATCACCTCACCGAAAATCCACGAATACGGGTGTGCGGCTTTGACCTGCGGCAACACGCGCGCCCAGAACGGGCTCGGCACGGCATACGCGGCGTCGAGGCGCCAGCCGGCGGCTCCGCGATCCAGCCAATGGCTCATCACATGGACCACATAGTCAACGGTCTCGTCAGCCGAATGGTCCAGCGCCACCAGATCCCCGTGCCCCTCGAACACATCCAAAGCGGGTTCGTCATTATCGCCGACATGCGCGCGGACCAGACCATGCCACGGGTTGTCGGCCGGATTCAAGCGTCCGGTGGTCTCGTCAAGCGCCGCCCGGACGGCCGGATGATCGCGGCTCACATGATTGAACACGCCATCCAGCACCACCTGCAATCCCATGTCCCGGCAGGCCGCAATCAGCTGGTCGAACGCGGCATCCCCGCCCAATCGCACATCGATGTGCATATGGTCAAGCGTGTCGTATCCATGCGTCGCCGACTCGAACACCGGACCCAGCAGCAGGCCGGACGCGCCTAGATCGCGCACGTACTCCAGCCAAGGGATCATCGCGTCAAGGCCGCGGCCATGGAACTGGCGCGGGCCGGCGGGCCTGATATCGGCACCGCAGAAGCCCAGCGGATACACGTGCCAGAACACCCCGTACTTCACCCAATCGGGCATTGTGCGGCTCGAATCCGTGCTTACAACCACTGTGCACCTCCTGATTGACACCGTGTCCATTTTCGCACACGCATGACCGAATCCTCGGTAGATGACGAGAGTTGTCGATGCAGGCGCCGAATCGAAGCATACGACTGTCCCGCTCTGTTTTCACGAAAGGATGCGCGGCGCGCAACATAACAACACCATAAAACCCGCGCGCCATGGGAACTACGTAGCCATTCTTCCGTTACAATCAGTGTGACGGCTTCCGCCCCCGAAGAAGAAGGTGTTGATTCCCCTTGGACGTCTCACTGGCGCATTTCCTCCAACAAGTGCTTTCCAACCCGGCTCTGACCGTCACAACGTTGCTGACGCTGGGAGTCATCTTCGTCAACGGCTGGACCGACGCACCCAACGCCATCGCCACCTGCGTGACCACGCGATGCATGCGCGTACGCTCCGCCGTCATCATGGCGGCCATCTTCAACTTCCTCGGCGTCTTCATCATGACGCAGCTCAACGCTTCCGTGGCCTCCACCATCAGCAACATGGTCGATTTCGGCGGCGACACGAACGCAGCGCTCATCGCCCTATGCGCGGCGCTGTTCTCCATCGTCGTATACAGCGTGGGCGCCTCGCTGCTCGGCATACCCACCTCCGAAAGCCACAGCCTGATCGCCGGCCTGTCCGGAGCGGCCATCGCCATCCAAGGCGGCATCGGCGGCATCAACATGGGCGAATGGGTCAAGGTGCTCTACGGTCTGGTCGCAAGCCTCCTGTTCGGCTTCGCCGTCGGCTGGTTGGTATGCAAGGCCGTGACCCTGATTTGCGCTGGCATGGACCGCCGCCGCACCAACGGGTTCTTCACCTACGCGCAGATCGTGGGCGCGGCGGCCATGAGCTTCATGCATGGCGCGCAGGACGGCCAGAAGTTCATCGGCGTGCTGTTCCTCGGCATGGCGTTCTGCAACGGCCAACCCAGCGTGACCGGTGTGATGATTCCGGTCTGGCTCATGATTCTGTGCAGCACCATCATGGGCGTAGGCACGTCCGTCGGCGGTGAACGCATCATCAAATCCGTGGGCCAGGACATGGTGAAACTCGAGAAATACCAAGGCTTCTCGGCCGATCTGTCAAGCGCGCTGTGCCTGCTCGTCATGACCGTGCTCGGCATCCCCGTCTCCACAACGCACACCAAGACCAGCGCCATCATGGGCGTGGGCGCGGTACGCCGCCTCTCCGCCATCAACTTCGGCGTGGTGCGCGACATGATGCTCACCTGGGTGTTCACCTTCCCCGGTTGCGGTCTCATCAGCTTCGTAATGGCCAAACTGTTCATGGTCGTGTTCTAGAAAGGAATCCACCCATCATGGCGAGACAAAAAGACGTGTTCTACTTCGACGGATTCCGCCGCAGCGCGGACTACGCATGCCAGGCCGCGAAGCTGCTGTCCGAGGTCATGCACGACTTCAATCCGGACCAGCTGCGCGAACGCATGGACAGCATGCACGCGATTGAGAAGTCGGCGGACGAGGTGCGCCACGACATGATGGACGAACTGGTGACCGCGTTCATCACGCCGTTCGACCGCGAGGACATCGACGAGCTTGGCCACGTGCTCGACGATGTGACCGACAGCATCGAAGGCGTACTCAACCGCATGTACTACGACAATGTGACCGACATGCGCGACGATGCGGTCCAGATGTCGGATATGGTGGTGCGCGCCACGGAAAGCATCTGCGAGCTGGTCAACGAACTGCCGCGATTCCGGCATTCCAAGACGTTGCGCGAACTGGTGTTCGCCATCAACACGATCGAAACGGACGCCGACCACCTGTTCATCGAGTCGATGCGCACGCTGCACACCACCTGCACCGATCCGCTGCAGGTGTTCGCCTGGCATGACGTGTACCGTCACCTCGAACAGTGCTCCGACGACTGCGAGCGCGTGGCCAACACCATCGACAGTATCGTCATGAAAAACAGCTGAGGTTGGTTTTTCACAACCTCCCTCTGATGAGCCGAGCCGTGAAGAAAACGCCGGAGGTGTTTTTAGGCGAGGGTGAGTGAGAACGAGCGAATAAGAGGTCAGCTGCAAGCTGTCCTGAATCGCGTTCGAGGTGGCATCGCGAAGCGATGACGGAGGGAGAGACCTACTCGACCAAAGGCCCCTCACCGATGGGCGTTGAGCCAGAGGATGGCGAGTTGGGTGCGATTGGTCAGACCGAGCTTGTCCAGTATCGCGCTGATGCGATTGCGGACCGTGCCTTCGCTCAGGAACAGTCTGGCGGCGATGTCGCGGTTATCGAGGCCCTCGGCGACCAGCGCGGTGATCTCACGCTCACGCTCGCCAAGCAGGCCTTCGATGGAATCGGCGGTATCTCCGGAATCGTCGGAATCGGCAGGATCCGGAGTCCGTTCGGTGAGCTTGCCGAGCACTTCCGCGCCGAGCACCACCTGACCTGCCATCACCGCCTGCAGCGCAGGCCCGACCGCCGCCACATCCTGTTTGATGAGATAGCCCTTGGCGCCAAGCCCCATCGCCTGCGCGATATACGACTGGTCCGCAAACGTGGTCAGGAACAGTATGCGCGCGGCCGGGTCCGTGGCCAGAATATCGCGCGCGGCATCCAAACCGCTGGTGCCGGGCATCTGAATATCGATCAGCAGCACGTCCGGTCGGCTCGCCGGCGTCTCGAAATAACGGCGCACGGCGGTATCGCCGTCATTTGCCGTCCATAGCACCTCGGCCGTGCCGGTGGCCGTCAGAATCGTCTCCAACGACTGGCAGACGATCGGATCATCATCCACGATTGCGATTCTCATCAATCCCTCGATTCCATGGTCCAACGCTTCTTCGGCACGGATACGAACACACGCCAGCCGCCCTCATACGGCCCGCAAACCGCAGTGCCGCCAAGGGCGCGTACGCGCGATTCGATATCCGCCAAACCCATGCCGCGCATCAGCTCATCGGCCGAACCGCACATATCGGCAACACTGTCGGCGGCGAGTCGCGAGCCGACGCGCGTGGCACGCATCGCACGCGGGCGGGCAGCGGCCGTCCGGGACCCATCGGACTCGGACACGGCCGGCCCCGGATCCTGAATGACCAACTGCCAGAACGCGGGGAAGCCGCGCAACGTTACGCTCGCCTCGTGCGCCGCACTATGATGCACCACGTTCGACAATGCCTCGCGAATCACGGTCGTGAAACAGCGCGAGACCGGCGCGGGCGCCTTGGCGATATCGTTGGCCAGCGTCACGGCGAAACCGGGGGAGATGCCGTCGAACGACGTGACGGCATCATCGATCTGCGCGGCGAAATCAGTGCCGTCATCCTCAAGATCATGCACCGAACGGCGCACCATCGTCATCGCATCATCCAACGTCGCACCCAACGTGGCGAACCCTTGCGCGGCGACCGTATCGTTCGTCGCCTCGGCCACCGTCCTGCCGGCCTGCGCCTGCATGATCGCGCGGGTCAGCAGATGGCCCACATTGTCGTGGATCTCCCGGGCGATACGCGTGCGCTCGCCGAGGGTCGCCATGCGAATCGACTGGGCGCGTTCCTCATCGATGTCAGCGATGCGCGAACGAGTGGCCCGCGAGGATTCGCGCGCCCTGTCCTGCGCGTGCAGCAACGCGCGCCGCGCCTCGTCCGAGGAGGCGCGGGCCCGGCCCAGAACGAATCCAAGCAGGGCGACCATCGTCATCACCAGCGTCTGGAGACGGTCGGTGCCACGGGCGAACCAGAGCGCGATTGGCGGCAACACCCATATCCAGCGCGCGGCGACCGAAAACCGCGGGGCCGAACGTATTGCATCGGCAAGGGAACGGCGAGAGGCCGCGGTCCGCGAGACACTGGGGGAGCGGCCGCTTGCCGCAGTCCGTGCCCCAGTTCGGGCTCCGGCCGAGGCAAGGGCCGGCAGCTGTGCAGTATCGTAGGCGATGAGCGGCATGAACGCACACCATGAAGGCACCGCCACGGCGATGGCGAGAAACGCCGCGCACAATACCCAAGACCATTGTGCAGCGGGGCGCAGCCATTCCACCAATCCGGCGACGGAAACGGCCAACAGCAGGCCGGCGATGAACACGCCATCGAGCCGCACCCCGACAAGCCAGGCCAAAGCCAGGCCCAGCACGAGCAGCAAGCCCTTCTCGGCCAACACGCGCATGGCACCTCCCCGGCTCGACGCTCTTCCACCACCAGTCTAGCGGTGTGCGGAACACAACGAACTTGACGGGCGTGCGGAATTATTCGCATGACGGTCCAAGACAACGGGTCTACACTTCCCGAATAGATGAGGCACAAGCGTCGGATGTTGTCGACACAACCGTAAAGGGATGATACCGATGATTGCGCAAAGCCACAGGGCGTCCAACTATGCGATGGACGAGATCAGCCTGATGCCGGTCGATAAGGTGTACAAGGCCATGCAGACCGACGCCGAAGGGCCGTAATGACAAATGTCACGCCTGTACGGCCAAGTCGTGACGTTTGCTTGTGGCGGCGTCCGGCCCCTTCTTGGGATGATGGAATCACCAAGGAAGGGAGTGGCTATGGCAACCGACAACAGAGCTTCCGAACACGACTCGACAACCAACCCGGCTCTGGCCGTGCACGTCAGCCAACTGGTCAAACGCTACGGCGACATGGTGGCGCTCGACTACTTTGACCTTGACGTGAACCAGGGCGAGATTTTCGGCCTGCTTGGGCCGAACGGGTCCGGCAAAACCACTGCGATCAACTGCATCCTCGCATTGCTCACCTACGATTCGGGCACGATTCGCGTATTCGGCCAGCCGATGACGCCGACCTCATACGCGCTGAAGCGCCGTATCGGCATCGTGCCGCAGAATGTGGCCGTGTTCAACGAACTGACCGTCACCGAAAACATCGACTACTTCTGCTCGCTGTACGTGCCGAAGAAAACTGACCGTGCGCCGCTGGTCGAGGAGGCCATCGAATTCGTCGGTCTCCAGGACTTCCGCAAGTTCCGGCCCGGCAAACTGTCCGGCGGTCTGCTGCGACGCCTGAACATCGCCTGCGGCATCGCGCACAAGCCTGACCTGATCTTCTTCGACGAACCCACGGTCGCCGTCGACCCGCAAAGCCGCAATTCGATTCTGGAAGGCATCCAGCGGCTCAACCAGGCCGGCGCCACGGTGATCTACACCAGCCACTACATGGAGGAGGTCGAGCAGATCTGCGACCGCATCCTCATCATGGACCACGGCCGGCACCTGGCGCTCGGAACCGCCGACGAGCTCAAGAACATGATCGACACGGGCGAGCGCATCACCATCGAAACGCTCGATCTGGCGGATTCGGCGATGGCTGAGGTCCGTGCGCTGCCGTGCGTAATCGAAGCCACCTACGACGGCAAGGAACTCGACGTGCGATGCCGGCGCGGCGAACACAACCTGACCGACGTGCTCGACGCGGTGAAACGCTCCGGCGCCAACATCGGCCACCTGACCAGTCGCCCGCCCACCCTCAATGACGTATTCCTGGAACTCACCGGCAAGGCGCTAAGGGACTAACAATCTTGCCCCCGCTAGCGGGGCTCCCGCGAAGCGAGTGGGGGTGGCCTTGCAACAACCACCCTCAGTCGGCTTCGCCGACAGCTCCCGTCAGCGGGAGCAGGTAAGGAGACATCATGTGGACCACATTTCTGGTCGCATTGAAAGCGAACTTGCGCAACCGGTTGGCGTTGTTCTGGATGACCGTGTTCCCGATCGTGCTGGCGACCATGTTCAACGGACTGTTCGGCGGGCTGGCCGAAGCATATGAACTCAAGCCGGTGCCGATGGCCGTCATCGAAGACACCCGTTGGCAGCAGGCGGACGGTGCCCGCACCTTCGTAGACGCGCTGGCCGGGGAAACGGAATCGGCCTCAGACGACACGACCTACGCCGGAATCGACCAAAAGCTGCTGACCATCACCACAGTCGGCACCGTGAAGGAGGCCGAACAACGGCTCGCCGACGGCACTGCCAACGGCTATCTGACCGCCGACAATAACGGCCGATTGGCGATGACCGTGAGCCGGGAAACCGCCGTCACAGCCAAAGACTCCACGCAAAACAGCGGACTGGACATTAGCCTCGCGGCCCTGCGCGGCGTCATCGACCTGTACAACCGCACCGACGCCGTCACCCGGCAGACCATCGCCGACAATCCACAGGCCGCGCTCAGCCGGAACTTCTGGAACAGCGTCGGGCAGAACGTCGACATGACCCATGAGACGACGCTCACGCATTTCCAGCCTGACGCGATCGCCCGATACTATTACGCGCTGCTGGCCATGTCCTGCATGATGGCCATGGGATACTCCATCAGCACAGTCGCCGCCGCACAGGCGAACCTGTCCGCGCTGGGCATACGGCGGACCGTAGCGCCGCTGAGCCGGGCCAAACAGCTCGTCGCGGGCTTCCTCTCCTGCTGGCTGTGCTCGTCGGTCGCCCTGTCCATCGCATTGGCCTATATCCGGCTCGCCTGCAACGTCTCGCTCGGCGGACGCGAACCGGCAGCGATTTTCGCGGTCATCATCGCCTCGTTCATGACCAGCTCAGCAGGCACCCTGCTCGGCGCGGTACCGAAGCTTTCCTACGACACGAAATACGGTTTGTCGAGCGGAATCGCCTGCATATTGTCGCTGTTCACCGGACTGTACGGCGGCTTCGCCATGCAGATCAGTGACTGGATAGCACGCAACGCGCCCATCCTCGGCACCATCAACCCCGCGCAACAGGTGACGAACCTGTTTTACGACATTTTGTACTACGACAGCTACCAGCCGTTCATCACCACTTGTGCCATTTTGCTGGCGATGAGCGCGGTATTCCTCTTGGCTGGCATCGCAATGCTGAGGAGGCAACGCTATGAACACCTGTAAAGCCACATTGCGTGTACTGTTCTCGCACAGGGCCTACCTGTTGATTTACCTCGTGTTCGTGGGCATCATGATGCTGTCTATCAGCTGGTCGATGCTGTCTGGCACATCCGATTCCGCAGCCGCGGCATTCGAGCCGGCCAAAATGCGTGTCGCCGTCATCGATCGAGACTCGGACAGGGGCGGCATCGCGTCATCGATGCGCACATACCTGTCGGATTCCAGCGAACTGGTGAACGTTGACGATGCTAGTGAAACTCTGCAACAAGCCGTCGCCTCGAACTGGGTGGATCTGATCGTCATCATCCCCGATGGTTTCGCCGACGATTTCATTGATGCCGCGGCGACAGGCGAGAATCCACCAAGCGTGGACACGGTCACCAGCTATACGTCCGGCGCAGGCTCGATGGCCCGGATGAACGTCATCGGGTTCCTTTCACTCACGCGTACGGCACTGATTGGCTCGCATACGACGGTCGATAGTGCGGCGCTCGCAGCTATGGCCGGCATCGACATTGGAGACACTGCGGGTGATTCGTCTGAAGATGGCATGGGCGGGTTTGGTGAATTCTCGAATCAGGACATGCTTGATAGGCTGCCGGCCGGTCAGATTGAGAAACCCAGCGTCGGCGATCTGTTCGAGGCATCGAAAGCGGCTGCCGCATCGGCGAGTGACATGGACGCGAACCATAAGGTCGCTGTGATCGACACGGCAAGCGCGGACGCGGAAAGTGCTTCGGACATGGCGGCCAGCGGATTCGGCAACACCATGAAAACCGCGCTGCATCCGCTGTTTTTGGCGATGACCGTCTGCGGATCAATGATTCTGGGCACATTCACCACCGGGGAAGTTCGCCGTCGTCTCACCGCATCCCCACAACGCATGTCGTCGATGGGACTCCAGCGGTTGCTGACGCTCAGCGGATTCGCGCTCGTCGTATGCGTCGGTTATCTGGTGCTGGCTGTCGGTCTGATGGTCGCGGCAGGACTTGATCCGTTGACATTGAGCGCCGAAGGAGTGCTGATGACGTTCTGCGCAACCTGCGTATATGCGCTGATGACCGTCGCCTGTGGATTCATGCTCAGCGAATTCGGGTTTTCGGAGGCGGCTGCCAACGGATTCGCCAATATCTTCGGCCTGCTCATCATGTTCACGTCGGGAGTTGCGTTGCCGGTTGACATGATGCCCGGCGTGATGGTGACCATAGCCAAGTTCCTGCCCGGCTGGTGGTATTGCACCGCGATCGACAACGCGCTCGGCTCCGGCACGGCGGAGGAAACCGGCATAAGCGTCGCCGGCTGGGCCGGCTCGCTGGGATTGGTCGCACTGTTCGGCGTGATGTTCATCTGTATCGGTCTGGCCGCCGGCCGGTTCCGCCGCTCCCGCCCCGCCCTGGCCGCGCCCGCCACCACGCAGCTGGCCGAGTGAGAAATCAGCCTTTCAACCGATACCGCTGCACCGGGTCATCGGCGAACTTGACTCGGGCGACCCGCCCTTCCTTCATCAGCTCGCGCATACCGGATGTGGCGGCCAGCGGCGTCAACTGCAGTTCGCGCATGATCTCCTTGACGCTCATCGCCGAATGCCGCTCCAGTACGGTCATAATCGCCTTGACCACGTCGCCCGGCGAACTGTTCGCCATCGTGCGCTGCTTGGTGATGGTCATCGTGAACGTGTTGATGTCGTTGCGCGTGGTCGCCGGCTCGATGCCGGCCTCACGCAACGCGGCGGCGATGCGCTGGTAGCCGTCGCCGCCTTCTGGGTTCACAAACCCGCCGCCCGGATACGGCGTGGACTCCAGCAGCGTGAACAGGAACTGGTTTCGGGTGGAGACGAACGGTGCACCCGTCACCGGATGCGGACTCGCCAGCACATCATGTGTCACCATGCCATACAGACCGCCCGGATTGGTGATCTCGATGCGATTGGTGAACACGCTGATATGCACCTGCGTGCCGCGCGCATCGGGCGAATAATCACGGTGGGTGAGCGCGTTCGCAATCGCCTCGCGCAACACGAGCGGCGGATAATCGGGCTTCTTCGCGCCAATCCAACGCATCAACGAGTCGACCGCATCGTCGATCATCACCGGAATCGAACCGACCACCGACTTCGAGGCGACCAATCGCTCGTCGCCCCGGAACACATCGTCCCGGCTCGTCCCCGGAAACACGGCTATCGAAATGCCGAGCCGCGGATAGAACTTCTGCGGATAGCGGCCCAACGCCAGCAGTCCGGCCAAGGTGGGACGCAGTATTCCGCCGACCTCCGACTCGTCGGAATCATCATGGCGCAACACCTGCAGATCCAGCAGCACGTCGATGCCGTCCCGGTCGGCGAACACGCGCGGATGCTGCTCGCGCACGCGCGCCAACAATCCGGCAACAAGCTGCGGGTCGAGGTCATCGGTCGTGGCGCCGGGCACGATATCCAGATCGTACGTGGGCTGCAGATGCTCCTCGATGAGCCGGTCGACCTCATAGGAGGTCATGCGCCGGTCGCCGTCGCCGGTGCGGATGAACGAGCCGCCGTGCGGTCCGAGCGCGGTGGTGAAGCAGGGCTTGTCGCGCGGCAGCATCTCGTCGATGCGCGCGAACACCAGATTCGTGCCTTCGAACGGGCAGGTGACGATCACGGGCCGCACCACCGGCGTCATCTTCTCGCACGCCTGGCTCAGCGCCTCCTGCATGGCGCGCGCGTCGAATCCCTCGACCGGCGTGAACCCGTTCTTTTCGGACAGGCCAAGGATGATCCAGCCGCCGGAGCCGTTGGAGAACGCGGACAGCGTATCGGTGATGGTCGAGGAGATCTTGCGCTTGCATTCCTTGACCTCGCACTGCTGCGTATCGTTGCCGATCAGACGCATGAGTTCGATCAGCTCAGTCATTTTGGCAGTATAGTCATCGACCATGGCGGCCTCCTTGACACCATTGTGCCCCATAATCCGCCGCCCGCTCGCCTCCAGCCCCGCCGGTTCACCCCAATTCATCCAGAATTCATGGGTTACTGGTCAAAGTACGAATGATTGCCGAGAGGCTGTCGTATATGCGCAATAGCGGCTGCAAACTGTGTTGCGCCAGAGCGTTCAAGTCTTTTAGCAAAGTCGGGAATGTTTATCGGTGGCCGATGTCGAGAATCGATAAGCTCACGTATGGCGCTAGCTGTGGCTTCCGGATTTCGTCTAAGTAATACACAGAGCAAATCATCTGGCGTGATGACCTGAATGGAGAAAGAGTCAAGCAGTTTCTGGGGAAAATCCTTGATATTGCGCGTGGCCAGTGCGTCTGCTTTTCCCTGTGCCGCAGCCGCAAGTACGTGACGATCATCCGGGTCAGGCAGATCGAATTGGCTCCATTCCGATTCCTCAACATGTATGGAGGATTCGGGGAATGCCTGGTCCATCATTATCAGTCTTTTTCGGAAGGCTTGTTGTGCGGCGTCAGGCAGTGTTCGGGAGGCGGCTTCCTGTGCTTCTTGTAATACGTTAGGCGACCACAGGGGAAGAAAAAGGTCATGCTCGGCCAAGGTGAGCAGAACATCGGTCAAGGTGATGGAATAGATGACATTGGCATCAAGAAACACCGACAGCATCGGCCCGTACTCTCCTTACCTCCGATACCGCATGCATGGCTTCCTGCGGGGTCGGCTCGGGCAGGTCGTACAATTCGGCGTCTTCCCCGACGCCGATCATTTGGCTCAGGGCGCAATCCTTGGTGTGTTTCGAGGCTCGCTTGTATTCAAGCAGGTCTTCCAGCCGGATGCGACGGTGATTGGACGGACGTGAAAAAGGAATAAGTCCTTTATCAAGCAGTCTTATCAGTGTTTGCCGCGAAATGCCGAGCATTGCCGCCGCCTGTTCGGTAGTCAGATCTTGTTCGGTGGCACTGATCATTACACTTTTGCCTTCGGCGAGAAGGATGGCCGTCTGCCTAACGGCGTCGCAAAGCTGCGAAGGTAGGGGAGTCTCCACGCCGCTGGCATCTTTGATGAAGATCTGCTCATCAAGAAATCGTGCGGTGAATGCCTCCAATGTCGTCATGTCGTCAATGTTGATGGATGGAAGGATTGTTCGTGGAATGGTGAGTTTGTCGGATTCTGCCATGGTGACCTCCTTTTTATCTATCACAGTATAAAACGTCCAAAGCGACCAAAACACCTAAAACGTTCAAATTATGCGAATTGACGATGGTTATCGAGTTTTTGAATATGGGTTGATACTGGCCGCTAACGAGGTCGAGGAGGGCGGACTATGTTGGGGGCCGTGGGAATCTTGCGTGTGATTGATGCTGCCGTTGCTCCGATTGAGAGTATGTGGGCCAAGGGCCGGGGAAGTTGGCGTCCGAGCCGAAGGGCAAGCGGTTCGGTTTGTTCGATGCCAAGGGTCGCGGGGTGGATATCGAGGCGCCGATCGGCCCCGATTGGAAAGGCGCGAACGGCGTGAAGCCGATTCGTGCCGTCATGGTCGGCGATTCATTGGTGGCCGGATGTGGCGTGGACGACCAGTCGAAAGGCATTATGCCGCTGCTTGCCGCGCGCGTCGCAAGCGTACCGGTCGGCCGGTGGCCTGGCGTACGGTCGGCAAGCTCGGCGCGACCGCCCGGCGCGTGCGCTACCGGATGATCGGCGATATCAACGACCGGCCGGATGTGCTGATCGTGTGCGTGGGCGGCAACGACATGCTCGCCGGCCGTTCGGTGCGCGAATGGGCCGCCGGCCTCGCGCCGGTGCTGGACGCGGCCAAGAACAAGGCCGGCAGGGTGGTGCACGCTTTTGCTGGTCGCTCCATCCACCACTGCCGCGAAACCATCGGTGATGATCAGCCCGTTCTCATTGAGCGACTGGTCAGACCTCTTGCCTTGGCAGTGCTGTTCTATGATGTGCATAGCGATTTTCGATTCCATGGTTGTCAGAACGCTTAAAGGCGTCTACTGGCTCATTATGATGGCAGCAGTGACATGCGGATATGGGGGGCGCTGTCTAAATGAAAGTGCAACACCCTTTAGATTGGAGATTGTCCAGATAACCAGTGAAAGGGTGTTGCACTTTCATTTAGACAGCGGGGGGACGATTGAGAAGTCATAATTCCGTTACACTGGCAAGGACAAGGAACTAAGGTATGCGAGGATTATCGGTATTGAGCAGGGCGTTGCGATGGGCGTTGGTGGGTATGACGTTTTCGATGCTGTCCAACGCGATTTTCGAGGGGTCGGTGATTCCTTCGATTCTGATCGTCGGACTGCCGGCATGGGTGATCGCGTTCCGCAAGACGTTCAATCTGGTCATCGACTTCGCTTCTCCGATATCCGCATGGATCGTGCAGCGGTTCGGCTCGTTCCGTTCGCTTGCGACCACGGAGGGCGTGGAAGGCGTACTGTGCCTGGCGGTCGCGCTGGTGCCCAACGGTTGGACGTATTGGAAGTGGCTGCTGCTGGCCCTGTCATGCCTGCTGCTGATGACCGGGCAGGTCATCGACGTGGCCTCCGAAGTGTTCGAGGTGGATGCGGCCGGCGACGACGATGACATGCTCGTCAAGTACAGCGGCTACGTCGCCGTGATTGCCAGCGTGGCCGGTACGTTGCTGGGCCAGGTTGCCGGATCGGCCTTGGCCAACGCCTCCATCATGGCCATGCTGCTCACCTCGTCGGCACTGTCATTTGCCTGCGCGCTGACGCGATTCCGCACCCGCGAGTTCATGCCGGGATTCGGCAACGATGGTGCGGGCGGCGGTGACGGCGACGGCTCCGCCGACGAATCCACGGCGGCCGACACGTCACACGCGCCGCAGCGCACTCCGGTCACCCGCTTGACCCGGGTCAGACTGCTGGTCGCATCGCTGCTGCTTGCGCTGATTCCGTCGCTGTGGGCAAGCTATGCGTTACTGGGCATCGGCTCCCGGTACGGCAGCGATATGCTGACCGTGGTCTACGCATTCGGCGGCGTGGGCAGCATCATCGGATCGTTTGTCTACATGCGGCTCTCCGCAAAACTCGGCATGCGCGCCGTGTCCGCCATCGGGGCAATCGCCACGGCGATTTCCCTTGCCGCCGTACTGGTTCCCGAGTTTGCCGCGGTGTGCGTCGGATGGCTCATCAACAACCTCGGCTATGGCCTGCTGGCGCATGGCGTGATCGTATCGCGACAACTGCTGCTGAGCGGTGGTGACCTGGCCAAATTCAGCGGCCGTGCCAGGTTCGCGTATGCGATCGGCGGTGCCGTCGGCACGTGGGGCGGCTGGCTCGGCTCCGCCCACTGGCAGATACTCGCCGTCGTGGCCCTGGTACTGTGCGCCGGATTCATCCCGTTGCTCAAGGCCATGCCTGGCCCGGTACGGCACTGAGGTGACGGATGGGGCCGGCTGGCATCTCGTGCGCCGGGCGTCTTTCGGCAGATTTTGCCGTGCTGATGTACGCAGGTGTTGACGTTCGGCGAGGTTCCCAACCACATTGCTGTGTGATTGATGCCGCTCGATAGGCATGTCAGGCCGGACACACCACGGCGATGCCGAATGGGCGACGGGCCGACGACCCGCATCATCGCAGCAACCGGGTTTTGCCATCCTTGACGAGCAGGGCCTGCCGGTTGGTGAGGGGCTTGAGACTGAGATCGGCGCCATACCGGTCGAGAATGCGTTGTGCGGCGTGGCCCATGGCCGCTGCATGATGGTGGGGGACCACGCAGAAATCAGCCAAGCCCAATCCTGCGTAATCGGTGAGATCGGGGGCTTTGTCCGTGCGGTCCATGAGCTTGATATAGCCGATGTCAGGTGCCGTGATGACCGAGCCCGCGGACTCGCCGATGTACGGCATGCCGGCGCGCACCTGCTCGATGATGGCCCGGTCGGCGCCGGTGCGGCGCAACTCCTGCAGGAGGAAGAACGTGTTGCCGCCGCCCACATAGATGTAGTCGGCCTCGGCGATGCTACGCGTGACGCGTTCGGCGGACCCGCTCGGCACATCTTCCACATCCAGTTGCTCCACCTCGAAACCGAGGCGTTGCAGCGCGCGTTTGCTCAACGCCGAGTGAACTGGCCCCCACGGTTCCACGGCGCTCGCCGTCGGGATGAACGCGACCCGCTTGCCTTGCGGATGCGGTTCGACTTCATGCACGGCGGACGAGGCGTTGCGGAATATCGAAGTCAGCAGCATCGTAACCATAAAAGCCTTCTTCACATATCGACTAGGCGACTATGCGGCAGTGTCGGGCTTGAATATACGGAAGTGTTCGTGCGTTCGCTCTGGGTATATCCGGCCTGATCAGCGGGACTCGGCCAATGTGATGCTGGCCGCCGTCATCTGTTTGCGGGCAGCGACACCGAGCTCCTCGCTGACCGGTACGGTCAGGCCCTCGAACACGGTGACCTCGAAACCAAGCTTCCCGGCATCGAGCGCGGTGTCCTTGACGCAATGCGATTCGGCGATGCCCACCACATCCACGCGACTCACGCCGGCGGCCTTCAGCGCATTGGCCAGCGTCTTGCCGGCGGATTGCTCGGCCGTGACCTCCTCGCGGGTCTGGATACGGTCGGTATTGTCCTCGATGCCCTCAAAACCGGAATATGCCGCCGAATACTGGCCCTTCTTGAAATGATGCTGGATATTCAGCGCCTTGATCGCCGTATGCAATTCGGCGTTCGGCGTGCCGGCCGCACCATGCTTCGGCCACGTGTCCACGAAATCCGGTTCCGCCGACCAGTGCGCGCCCGGCTCGATATGCCAGTCCTGCGTGGTTGCGATATACGCGTACTCGCTGCGATGCGCGTTCACATAATCGGCGATCCGCTCGGCGACCGCGTTGCCGCCTTCGACTCCCAGTTCGCCGCCTTCACAGAACGTCGGCTGCACATCCACCACAATCAGTGCCTTGGTCATCGTCATTCCCCCTATTGCCTTGGATTCGTTTTGAATATTGTCTCGAACTCGACGTGCGATTGCTCTCATCATAGCCATGCGCGGCCCTGTGGGGAAACGTTCGGGCTTACACTGCAAGCAGCAATCGAATACAAGAACCAGGGGAGGGCGACCAAGACTATGCTGGACCATCTGACGTTGCACGTGAAAGACATCGACCGTAGCATCACATTCTACAAACAGGCGCTCGCACCGCTCGGCTATATCGTCAAGGCGCATCATGAGCCCACGCTCGGATTCGGCGTGGATGATGGAACCCTGCACTCCGATTTCTACGTGTCACCGATTGACGGGCCGGAGGCGGAGGCTTCGCCGGTCACGCCGGTCACACACATCGCGTTCCTGGCTGACAGCCAGCAAGCCGTGCAGGCGTTCCATGCAGCCGCGCTCGCCGCCGGCGGCCGAGACAACGGCGCTCCCGGTCCGCGCCCGTACCATCCCGGCTATTACTCCGCATTCGTGCTGGACCCGGATGGCAATAACATCGAAGCCGTCGTGGATTGGGCTCATTCGAACGAGTAAAAAACATATCCGTGTCGTGCCTCAGGCAGCATCGACGGCGTAGGCTCCAGCCAGTCGGATTTGTGGTCGCAACGGCGGTATAGGTCACATCACGCAAGCGTGACGGTGACGGTCTGCTCGGCGGTTTCGGTGCCGGTCCATGTGCCGGCTCTGCGGTTCCAATCCATGCCGTCCGCGTGCAGTGCGTCAATGCCGTATTGATGCGCCTGCGTGACCAGCCAGCCTGCCGTCTGCCAGCAAAGTCGAGTGCGGTTGTCGGCGGACAGGCCGTCCGGCAGCGTGATCGTCAACGTTGTGCTGGCCGTATTGGTCGCAGCGCCGTTGTTCGTGCCGGTTTTGCCATTTGGGGGCGCAACCGAGACATTGACATTCGGCAGTGTACCGCCTATGTTGGCAACCAACCCGTCCGCGTCCGAGGAGATTGCTGGCTCCAACGCGCACGTGACGTCCGCCGACCGTTCACCGGTCAGCCCCGAGGCCCAGGCGCGTGCCATCGCATCCCATGTGGCATATAGTTCCGGGTAGCCTGAGCGCTGCACCTCCTGCGCGGCGTCCTCCACCGGAATCGTCTCCCAATCCGGCACCTGCAGCAGATGGTCGTAGAAGATGTTTGTCGCATAGGTCATGTCGGACACCTGCTCCGCCGTGCCCCAGCCTTGGCTGGGCCGCTGTTGGAACAGGCCGAGCGAATCCAAGTCGCCGTAGTCCAGATTCGTCAGCCTCGACTCCTGCATGGCCGTGGCGATGGCCACCGTCGCCGCGTGATCCGGCAGTCCGCGCGTGACGGCGATGTTCGCAATCAGCGCCGCGTTCTGCGCCTGATCAGGCGTCAAGGTGCGGCGGGCTCCGTCGGGCGACACCGCCGCGCAATATGCTTCCTCGGCCGTGCGCGCGGTCTCGTGAGGCGTGAATAGCCGTGGCAGCAGCGTCCATGCCGCGATCAGCACCGCAACAACAAGTATGACGGCTGCAATCAGCGCGCCCGCGCCATGGGAGCGGCGTCTGCCGTACCGCACCTGTTGTCCCATTGCGCCTCCAATATTTCGGTGTCATGGCTGACCGTGACCGGCTGGCCTATGCAGCATGCGGGATTTGCCGTGTTCCGGCTCGGCCGTCATCATGACAGCGTGGCATATCCACCTGAACGGCGGCTGCGCCATCACGCGACTTCGTGACAATTCTTCACGCTTCATGACATCCGCGCAATCAGACCGGGGAATGATACGCCGACATCTGTATTGCAAGGTTGACGCGGCTGATAAGCCGATTCGCAATCGTCTATTTGCGTTTCAAGGGGCTGATTTGCTCGTTCCGAGACATCCACTTCCGTTTCGAGGGGCTGATGGCCGAGTAGCGACAGCTCCAGAACGGCGATGAGCGGCGCGCTGGCTGGCCTCTGCCCGAGCCAGACGTCGATGCACTGGCCATATCTCATTATGGGCGTGCTGTTCCTGCTCTGCATCGAAGCGGCGTTCGTGGCCGTATGGAAACTGTTCTCCTTGTCCGGCTCGGGAGCGAACTCGAGCAGGTGATTTGAGATGACGATTCGCATCAATCTCGACGTCATGATGGCCAAACGCAAGATTGGCGTCGGCGAGCTCGCCGAACAAATTGGCATCACGCCCGCCAACGTGTCCATTCTGAAGAACGGACGTGCCAAAGCCGTCCGCTTCACCACGTTGGACGCCATCTGCAAGGCGCTCGACTGTCAACCCGGAGACATCCTCGAATGGGAAGATGTCGATTGATCGACACGCCACCGGCTCGAACTCATGGTTCAACTTGTAGTCTCTCTCAAAATCAATGATGCCCTATCATCCTGCAAGACGATAGGGCATCATCATGTGATTATGCGCAGCTGATATGTCGCGTTGTTATCACTCGGCGTCCGCGGCCGGTGCCTCCTTGGGCGCGGAGAGGAAGTGCTCCTCGCTGGGCAGCACGGCGTTCAGGATCACGGCCACCACGAACGCCACGGCGATGCAGTTCGAGGCGAAGATTTGTTGGAACAGTGTCGGGAACTGCGCGAAGATGTCGCTCACCTGGGTGAAGCCGATGCCGATGGTCAGCGAAAGCGCCGCAAGCGTGATGTTGCGCTGCGTGAAGCCCGCTTCGGCGATCATCTGGAAGCCCGAAAGAATGATGTTGCCGAACATCATGATCGTGCAGCCGCCGAGCACCGCCTGTGGCAGCGAGTTGAACACCTCGGCGATGGCCGGCACGAAGCTCGCCAGCACCAGAATCAGTCCGCCGGAGAGAATCACCTTGCGGTTGACGACCTTGGTCATGGCCACCAATCCGATGTTCTGCGCGAACGAGGTCAGCGGCAGGCATCCGAACAGGCCGGATACGGTGGAGATCAGGCCGTCGCCGGCGATGGCGCCCGCGGTCTCGCGTTCGGTGGGAGTACGGTTCAGGCCCACCTTGGTCAGCGCGGCGGTGTCACCCAGCACCTCGACCGAGGAGACGACGTAGAGCAGGCCGATGGAGATGATCGAACCCCAGTCGAACTCAGGCTTGAACGGCATGAACTGCGGCACGGACACGATGGCGAGGTTCTGGAAACCGGAGAAATCGACCTTGCCCATGCAGATGGCCGCCACATAGCCGACTACCAGGCCGAACAGCACGGACAGCTGCTTGGCCGTGCCCTTCATCAACAGCTGGAACGCCAGGCAGGCGACCAAAGATATAAGCCCGAGCGTTAGGTTTTGCCAGGAACCGAAGTCCTTGGCTCCGCTGCCGCCGCCGAAGCTCGTGGCACCCACGTTGAGCAGCGAGAAGCCGATCGACGTGACCACGATGGCGGAGACGATGGGCGGCACGAACCGACGCCAATACTTGGCCGTCAAACCCAGCACGAGTTCCAGCAGACCGCCGACCATTACCGCGCCGACCACTGCGCCATAGCCCTTGTCCGCGCAGATCGCCACGGCGGCCGCCACGTAGGTGAAGGAGATGCCGGTGACCATCGGCAGACGCGAGCCGATGAGCCACGCGCCGTACAGTTGCAGGCAGGTGCCTAGGCCCGCAACCAGAAGGCCGGCCTGGATGATGGTGGCCGATTGGGCCGGGGTCATTTTCGCGGCCGAGGCGACGATGAAGATCGGGGCGAGGTTCGCCACGAACATGGCCATCACATGCTGCAGGCCGAACGGAATGCCCTTCCAGAAGGATACTGGCGCGTCCAGCGAAGACAGCGCCTCAAAGGATACGGAATTCTTGGTTTTCTTCTCTGACATGATTCTCTTCTTCTCTCTGTTGCTCCCGCCGGCGGGAGCAGGCAATGTGCTTAGTGCCTAAATGTGATTTCGCCGGTCTCGGGATTCATGGACTCGACGATGGCCAGCGAATCCACATCGTAGCCTTCAGCGCGCAGCGTGTCACCGCCGCCCTGGAAGCCCTTCTCCACGGCGATGCCAATGCCCTCGACCGTGGCACCGGCCGCCTCGCACAGGTTAATCAGACCGCGCAACGCCTTGCCGTTGGCCAGAAAATCGTCAATAAGCAGCACATGGTCGCCGGCGTTCAGATACTTCTTGGCCACGATCACCGGGAACTCCTTCTGCTTGGTGAAGGAATAGACCGTGGTGGTGTACTGGTCGCCGTCAAGGTTGATGGACTGCGCCTTCTTGGCGAACACCACCGGCACATTGCCGAAATGCTGGGCCGCCACACACGCAATGCCGATGCCGGACGCCTCGATGGTCAGAATCTTGGTGATGTGCTTGCCGGCGAAATGAGCGGCCCATGCCGAACCCATGCGGTCGAACAGACGCACGTCGCACTGGTGGTTCAGAAACGCGTCCACCTTGAGCACATCACCCTCCTTCACCGTTCCCTCGCTTTGGATTCGCTCCTCAAGTTCCTGCATTAGACCTCCCATTGCTGTATGTCAGTGAGTGATATGGATACTCGTAAGTGTACGTTGTCCTACGCTGACCCGTGCATGTGGTAAACATGAATGTCGCGATTCAAAGGGAGGCAACAGTGTACGACGAGCCGGAAGTCATTGCACGCAGCGCGCAGGAACTTGTAGGCGATCTGAACCCGCAGCAGGCGGAAGCCGTGCAATATCGCGGTCAGGCGCTGCTGATCGGCGCCGGTGCCGGCTCCGGCAAAACCCGCGTGCTGACCCGCCGCATCGCCTGGATCTTGAGCCAGTTCGGCGCATGGCCGAGCCAGATTCTGGCCATCACCTTCACCAACAAGGCCGCCGCCGAAATGCGCGAACGACTCGGTTCGCTGATCGGCCCGGTGGCCCAGCGCATGTGGGTCTCCACCTTCCATTCCGCCTGCGTGCGCATTCTGAGGCGCGACGGCAAGTCCATCGGGCTCAAGTCCGGCTTCTCCATTTATGATTCCGCCGACTCCGAGCGACTCGTCAAAATCATCGCCACCGAATTCAACCTCGACATCAAGCGCTACACTCCACGCTCGATCCTCGGCCATATCTCCGACCTCAAGAACAATCTGACCGGTTGGAAGGAAAACCTCGCCGTTCACGCGCCCGACTTCACGCCTGGCCAGCGCGGCTACCAGTTCGGCACGGTGGGCGACCTTGAAGCCATCTATGCGGTGATCTACGCCGAATACGAGCATCGCTTGGCCCTGGCCAACGCCGTCGACTTCGACGATCTGATCGGCCGCACGGTCGAGTTGCTGCGCACCGACCCGGCCGTCGCCGAGTACTACCATCACCGCTTCCGTTACATTCTCGTCGACGAGTATCAGGACACCAACCACGCCCAGTACGTGCTTGTGCGCGAGCTGGCCGGTGTGGACACGGGGGAGAAGGCCATCCCGGGCGCGCCGAACGCCGGCAAGTCCGGCCCCGCCTGGATCACCGTGGTGGGCGATTCCGACCAGTCCATCTACGCGTTCCGTGGCGCCGACATCCGCAACATCCAGGACTTCGAGCAGGACTTCCCGAACGCCAAGACCATCATGCTCGAACAGAACTATCGTTCGACGCAGACCATTCTGGATGCGGCCAACGCGGTGATCAGCAACAACGAGGGCCGCAAGCCCAAGAAACTGTGGACCGCGCTCGGCAAGGGCGAGCCGATTGTCGGCTACGCGGCGGACAACGCCCAGCAGGAGGCCCAGTGGGTAGCCACCGAAATCGCGCGCCTGCACGCCGAAGAGGGCATCGCCTACTCCGACATGGCGATCATGTACCGCGCCAACGCCCAATCTCGCTCGCTCGAAGAGGCGCTGATCAACACGAATCAGCCGTATCAGCTCGTCGGCGGCACCAAGTTCTACGAACGTCGCGAAATCAAGGATGCGCTGGCCTATTTGCAGGCGCTCGTCAATCCGGACGACGATGTGAATCTACGTCGTATTCTCAACGTGCCCAAGCGCGGGCTTGGCGACCGCGCCGAAGGCGTGCTGCTCGCCTACGCGCGCGAGCATGGCACCAGCTTCTTCTACGCACTCATGCACTTGGATGAGATCGAGGTGCCGACCCGCACCGCTACCTCGCTACGAGCATTCCGCGATCTGATGGGCGCGCTCTCGCAGTTCACGCACGCGCACGACTCCAAGCCCAGCGAGATCGTGGCCGAAGTATTGGAGAAGTCGGGCTTAAGGGCCGAACTTGAGAAATCCGTGGATCCGCAGGACGCCTCCCGTCTGGAGAACCTCTCCCAGCTGCAGTCCACCGCAGCCGAATTCGAACAGAACACGCCTGACGCCACGTTGTCCGCATTCCTGGAGACCACTGCGCTCGTGGCCGACTCCGACCAGCTGCCCGGTGAGGCGGAGGACTCCGGCAAGGTGACGCTCATGACCTTGCACACCGCCAAGGGCCTCGAATACCCGGTGGTGTTCCTGACCGGCATGGAACAGGGCACCTTCCCGCATTCGCGTTCGATGGAAGACACCACTGAACTGCAGGAGGAACGCCGACTCGCCTATGTGGGCATCACGCGTGCCAAGCAGAGACTGTATGTCACGCGCGCCGCCGTCCGCTCCCAGTGGGGCCAGGCCGCCGATATGATGCCCAGCCAATTCCTCGACGAGATTCCGGATTCGCTGATTGATTGGAAACGCCGTGAAGCCGGCGTGGAGCGTATGCGCGCCAACTGGGAGACCGATGGATTCGCCGACGATTTGGGCGGCTGGGATGATGACGATTTCGGCGGTGCCACGTTTGGCGGGTCGTCGACGTTCGGCTCGCGTGGTTCGTCCGGTTCGGGTTCGTCCTATGGGTCGCGGTCGCGGTATGGGTCGTCGTATGGCTCGGGTTCCGGCTCCTCGTCGTATGGTTCCCGTTCAGGTTCTTCGTACGGTTCCCGTTCATCATCATATGATTCCCGCTCCGGCTCGTCCTCCTACGGGTCTCGCTCCCGTTCGGGGTCGTCTTACGGGCCGCGTTCCCGTTCCGGTTCTTCGTCCGGTTCATATGGCGGTACCCGTGGCGGCAAGGTCACCACGCGCCGCACCACACCGAAATCCGGTTCGACCGGCTCTGCCGTGCCCAGCTCGAAGCTCACCAAGGACAATGGCCTGAATATCGCCGACTTCGCCGTGGGCGACATGATCAGCCATGATCAGTACGGTCTCGGCAAGGTCACCGACGCGCAAGACAAGGGTCGCAATTCGGTAATCACCGTGGACTTCGGCTCCGCCGGCGTCAAACGCCTCATGCTCCGCGTAGCACCTATTGAGAAGTTGTAGATAGATTGGCCCCTCTGACGAGGGGCTGAGCTATATACCAAATAAATTCACAAAAAACAAGACTTGTGTTCTTCATCACTATCTGGGCATAATGCGGAGGTTGCGCCTACGAGCCCTGGGAACAGGGGAGAGGAAAAAGTAGTTATGAAGAACAAGCTGTTTGCATCCGTGCCCAATATTCTGTTCGGCGCGCTGATCACCATCGCGCCCCAGACCTTTGCGCACGCCTGCACCGGCCATGACATGCCGGGTGCCTGCCACTACTCGCAGCAGGCGGCCACCGGCATCGGCGTCGTCATCCTCGTGTTTGGCGTCGTGGCTTTGTTCGTCGCCCCGCAGATTCGCATCGGCCTCAATATCGCCGCCGCAGCCAACGCCCTGCTACTACTCGCCGTACCCACCTTCCTGATCGGCATCTGCAAGGGCGCGATGATGCACTGCCGCATGGTTATGCTGCCCACGCTCATCGTGCTCGGCGTGCTCACCATCGTGTTCGCGGCCATCGCCATCTGGCTCGACTCTCGCGCCGCCAAGCGCAACTGATCGAGCAGACGGCCGGAGCCCAGCCATTCCGAACGCTGGACTCCGGTCTCGCTTATTGCAACCGCACTATAAGCAACATAAGGACTCATCGTGCCATCCCATATCGCATTGCGCGGCCTTCCGATTGAAAACCTCAAACGCAAGCCGTTCCGCACCGGCGCACTGCTCGCCGTCGTCACCATCCTCGCGCTGACGTTCTTCGGCGGCACCATGCTGACCATGAACCTCAACACCGGCATGACCAGTATGGAGAAGCGCCTGGGCGCCGACCTTATGGTCGTGCCGCAAAACACCGCGCAGAAGGCTGAAGCGCTGCTCACCAGCGGCAATCCCAGCACTTTCTATTTCACCAAAGACATCGCCGACGAGGTCATGCAGGCCGACGGCATCGCACAGGCCACCGAACAGACCTATATATCGTCGCTGGCCGCCGCCTGCTGTGCCGAAAAGCTGCAGATCATCGGTTACGACCCGGACACTGACTTCGTCATCGAACCATGGGTCGCATCCCAGTTCGAAGGCCCCCTTGAAGACGGTCAGATGATTGCCGGCGCAAACGTCAACGTGTCCACCGACGGCACCATCGAACTCTACGGCCATAAGTGGCCGGTCGTCGCCCAGCTCGCCAACACCGGCACCAGCCTCGACAATTCGGTGTTCATCAGCCAAAACACCGTGCCTGATATGGTCGCCGCCTCGGCCAAGGTCTCCAAGCAGGTCATGCCCGCCGAATATGCAGGCGAAGCCGTCTCCACCGTGATGATCAAGACGCAGCGGGGTTACGAAGCGCAGACCGTGGCTGAGAACATCAAGCGTCTTGACTCCCGGTTCGCCGATTTGGGGTACGTATACCCCGGCGGCATCACCGCCAACACCAGAACTTCGCTGACCGCGCTTGTCACCTACCTCAAGATTTTCGTGGCGGTGATCTGGGTAATGGGCGTGATTGTGCTGCTCGCCGTATTCGCCTCGTCGGTGAACGAACGCAAACGCGAATTCGCGTCCCTGCGCATCATGGGCGCCACGCGCGGCATGTTGAATGCCATCATTCTGAAGGAATCCGCCATCATCGGTCTGATCGGTGGCGTAATCGGCGTCGGCGCGGCCAGCCTGGTGATTTTCCCATTCAGTTCGCTGATCGGCAAACAGCTTCAATTGCCGTATCTGCAAGCCAGCCCGGTTGCGGTGATCGGATTCATTGCCGTGACCGTTGTGTGCTCTACGAGCATCGGCATCATCGGTTCGCTGGCCACCATGTGGCGTCTCGGCCGGCCCGAAGCCTACCTGACCCTGCGAGAGGGGGAGTGATATGACTGAGACAACTACGCCGCTTCAGCCGACCACGGTTGGGCCGACCAATCTCCCGCCGACCACGCCAGCTCAGCCGAACGCGCCGACTGCGTCGGATTCGCCGCACGTAACCGAGACGCCCTCCCCGGACCATCTGTTGACCTTGACGGACCTGACCCGCCAGTTCGTCCGCCGCGGCACGCCGTTCGACGCCGTCAGCCACGTGAACCTCACCGTCGATGCCGGCGAATTCATCGCCATCGTCGGCCGGTCGGGCAACGGCAAAAGCACGCTGATCAACATGGTCGCCGGGCTGATTCGCCCGACCTCGGGAACCGTGAGCGTGGCTGGACGCAATGTGGCCGACTTGGGCGATAAAGCACTGTCCGTGCTGAGGAATCGCACCATCGGATTCGTGACCCAAAGCCAGACCCTGCTCGGCAACCTGACCGTGCTCGACAACGTGATTCTGCCCGCAACGATGTTTCCGGAGCCGCTGCCGTTCGCCCAAAACGCAGAAGCAACGGATGCCGTTGCTCAGGTGGACGCTGTTGCGTCGACCGATGCCGTGGCACAAGCCGCTGCCACCAATGATGAAGCAGCCGCCGACCTGTTCATGCCGGATGTCATTGCGCCAATCACAGACCGGGAAAACACGCCGTCAAACACGGCTGCGAGCCGTCCGGACCTGTTCGCCACCCGAGCTCGCATGCTGCTCACCCAGCTTGGTGTCGCCGATCTGGCAGACAGCTACCCGCGCGAGCTGTCCGGCGGTGAAATGCGGCGCGTCTCCATCGCCCGCGCGCTGATGAACCAGCCGAGCCTGCTCATCGCCGACGAGCCGACCGGCGACCTTGACCAGGAGAGCACCGACATCGTAATGCGTCTGCTCAGAGACCAAGCCAACAACGGCACGGCGATTCTCATGGTCACCCATGATCCCGATGCACTCGAATACGCAGACCGGGTGTATCGCATGGACGCCGGAGTGCTGTCCATAGCCTCGGTGTAATATGGTCTGCTGGTGTCTGCCAGCAGGTAGATACCGTCTGGAGTCATAGCCCATCAGCGGGTCGGCGGTAGGTGATCGCAAGAAAACCAACCCGTTCGTGTTCGTTCACGACGAAGCGCTGGGGAGGCCCGGCTCAGCGCTTGCCAGGCATATGCAAGGCAAGCGTTCCGTTCAGATAACGACAGAAGGATTAATCCAATGACGAACGTTCAGCGTTCTCGCCGTCAGGTGCGTCTGTCTCGCGCCCTCGGCATCGCACTGACCCCCAAGGCTCAGCGCATCTTCGAAAAGCGTCCGTACGCTCCTGGCGAGCACGGCCGTGACCGCCGCCGCACCGAGTCCGATTACGCGGTGCGTATGCGCGAAAAGCAGCGTCTGCGCGCTCAGTACGGCATCTCCGAGAAGCAGCTTCGCGCCGCTTACGAGAAGGCCACCCGTACTGCCGGCCAGACCGGTAACGCCATGCTGACCGACCTCGAGACCCGTCTCGACAACCTGGTGCTGCGTGCCGGCTTCGCCCGCACCACCGCCCAGGCCCGTCAGTTCGTGGTGCACCGTCACATCCTCGTTGACGGCAACATCGTGGACCGCCCGTCCTACCGCGTCAAGCCCGGCCAGACCATTCAGGTGAAGGCCAAGAGCCAGACCATGGTTCCGTTCCAGATCGCCGCCGAAGGCGTGCACCGTGACGTGCTGCCTGCGGTCCCCGGCTACCTCGACGTGAACCTGCCGTCCCTGAAGGCCACTGTGACCCGTAAGCCGGAGGTCGAAGAGATCCCGGTGCAGGTCAACATCCAGTACGTGGTCGAATTCTACGCCCGCTGATTCGGGCCCCCTTATCTGAAATATCAGAATCAAGGACATACCGCTTGGACCCCGCTCCCGCAAGGGACGCGGGGTTCTCGCGTTCCGGGGCGCGGGCGTTTTCCCGGAGACTGGATGAACGGAATCACGCCGTTCTGCTTCCTGGAAGGCGTTTCGTCGAGATTGGCGGGAGCTTGCGTCAGCAGGCGTCGATGAAGGCGCTGAGGATGCGACGTTGGTTGCTATCGGCGCGGTGGGAGAACTCAGGATGCCATTGGACGGCCCAGACGAAACGTTTGGCCGGCATCCAGACCGCCTCCACGATGCCGTCCGGCGCGGTGGCCATCGGTTCCAGTCCCTGGCCCAGCGTGCGAATCGCCTGATGGTGATAGCTGTTGACGCCCAGCGTATAGGCGCGCGGATGATACGGCCTGCCGAAGGAATCGACCTCATCGGCCTCCGCCTCACTCGGGCCGTTGTCTCCCAGCGGCCACAACGCACGGGCCAACGGCGAATCGGGCGCGATCGACACTTCGTGGACCACCGGGTCATACGGCGGCTTGTCGCCATGATGCACGACCGGGCTGGGATGTTCGTCCGGCAGATCCTGCCACAGCGTGCCACCCAAGGCGACGTTGAGGCTCTGGATGCCGCGGCAGATGCCCAGCAATGGCTTGTCCGCCGCGATGACGGAGGGAATCAGACGCTCCTCCATCCGGTCGCGGGCCTTGCACAGTTTGACCGTCTTGGGGCCGGCCGTTTCGCCATACCGTTTCGGATCCACGTCGTGGCCGCCGGTGACCAGGAATCCGTCGCATTGGCCGACCAACTGTCCGATTGTGGTCTCGTCGTCGGTCAGCGGCAGCATCACCGGGATACCGCCGGCTTCGATGATGCCGTCGAAATAGCCGGGCAGCATCCACAGGCTATTCAATTTGTCGTCCCACAACGGGACCACGCCGATAAGCGGACGATGGGCCATCGATACCTCCAAATACAGACTTACTGATAAAGCGACTCAACTTGCTACAGTCTCAAACCTGAAAATTGTACCAGTGTGACTTGCGGGCGGAGCCTACTGCATAGCTTAGGGAGGTAGGGATTTCAATCGAGGGCGGCTTATCGCTCGTAGTGTTCCAATTCGGCGAGTGGGTACATCTGAGTTCAATGGTGCGGCTGCAGGTCGCGCAGCGGCACGAACAACGGATGCTCTCCCTGATTGTTGTCTGAAACGGCGCACATCACGTCGTCGCCCCAATAGCGCAGCCGTTCCTGACAGATGCCGCATGGAGACAACACGGTGAACGGGGCGTGTTCGTCATCGCGTACGACGCAGATGGTGTGGGTGACACGGCGATCAAGCTTCATCGCCTCGCACATCGCTCCGACCTCGATGCATAGCGAAGCGGCGGCATTGGGTGTCTCAATCGCCACGCTCGTGACGATAAGTGCCTCCGAGCCGTTGCTTCCGTCATGTTTACCGTTGTCTTTGCCGGCGAGTCGCATCGCCGCCGCGCCTCCCCATCCTGTCGGATACCTTCGCTCGATCAGTTCCACGGCACTGCGATACAGCGCTTCCTCGATATGACGCTCCACTGGAGCCATATGGTCACCTCGCGTAATCGACCTGCCATCGGTGGGCAGGCGGGATTCAAACCATTACTAGTCTAGGGGGGGGAGAGAAATATCCTTGACGCATGCTTATCGTCGAAGTAGTTGTGGCCGTGGTCGTCGGCGTGTTTTTGGTCGGGGTCTATCGTGATGCAAAGAACGGAACGTTGCCTTTGCAGAATTCGGTAGGCATCAAAACGCCGGCAACAATGTCATCCGAAGACACATGGAATCGGATTCACAAGCAGTACGCTCCGATATTCCTCGTTGATGCATGTGCCCTGTTCCTCATCGCCCTTGAAATCATCATTGGCGGGGCCATGGAGAAGAGCTTCAATAACATGGCATCGGAGGCATTGATTGCGTTGGTGGCCACGCTTGTTGTCATGGTGCTGGCCAATCTGGTCGTCGTTGTTGTGGCAGATCGGTCTGCACGAAAATGAGATAGCTTGGTGAGAAGCCGCTATGTCGGACTTGCTGAAACAACCAACCTCGCAACGGGGTAAAAAGTAAGAGAGCGACGAATCGGGATTCTCGGAGGTGTTATATGTTGGATATTCAAGATGATATCAGTAGCTACCTTGCCTTTTCGCACTATATCGATTGGAATGAACCGAGTGTGCAAAGAAAAGCCAAGGAACTAAAAGACTCCACTGAAGGCGAAATCGAACTGGCAAAAGCCGCCTACTATTTTGTTAGAGATGAAATCAAGCATTCATGGGATGTCCAAGACAAAAGAGTCACGGCAACAGCCTCAGACGCATTAAGAGAGGGCGTCGGTATTTGTTGGGCAAAATCTAATTTATTGGCCGCCCTATTAAGAGCAAATGGCATTCCTGCCGGAATATGCTATCAAAGGCTTACGTTAGGCAGTACGCCTGAAAGCGGATACTGCATCCATGCCTTGAATGCCATTTATCTGAGATCCATTGACCGATGGATTCGTGTAGATGCAAGAGGGAATAAAGAGGGTATACAAGCAGACTTTTCTGTTGACGATGAACGTTTGGCTTTCCCCATTCGGAAAGAGTACGATGAGGTGGATTATAAAACTGTGTATGCCGAACCGTTGCCGCAGACAATGAGCATTCTTGAAAATAGTACAGATGCTCTATACATGTATCTGCATTCGCTGCCCGAAAGAATTTGACGAATTCATTTTTATCGGGAGGCAGGAGGCAGCGGCTGTTTCGGACTGCATTAGCGGTTAGCGGGGAACGATTCGCCCGCGACAACAGCCCATCACGCCAAACTTGACAAGAGTGACGTCGGTGACCCGTGCTGCGGCAAGCACCTCGACAGGGATGGTGACGGTATCGGTTGCTCTCAGGCTAGTAGGCCCGGATAGAGTTCGTTGATCGCCCAGGCGACGCGGCCGGCATCATATGCCGAAAGTCTTCCTGTCGGGCCGTCATCGAGGAAAAGATTGCTTGGCAGCCGCAGCAGTTGCGAGCATCGCACGGCGCTGGGCTTGCTCAGTCCCGCGTCCTGCCAGTCACGCAGCACCACATAGCCCGGTTCGTCGCGCCAGGTGTTGCCGGTGACCTTGGTCACCAAGGCGATGCGGGTGCCGTCGTCCCATTGGAGGATCACGCTGGGACGGTTCTTCGCTTTGCCTGGCTTGTCGGGAAAAGCGAACGGCACCCACCATATCTCGAACTGGCGCGGATCAGTCTTCATCATCGTCCCAACCCTCCGGCAGGATCACGGCACCATCACGTATCTGGGGCGTCACGATGCGGGGATCATCCATGTTCGCTTTGAACAGGGGATATCCCTCGTTGTCTTTTTCGAATGAAGGGCGGACGCTTGGCGTGAATGGCAGACGCCCGTCGCGTACCAATTGTCTGAGAGACATTTCGGCAAACGTGCTCAGGTTCAACCCCATGGCGTCAAGTATGGCGATGCCGTCACGCTTGGTCTGCGCATCCAGACTGATTGTGGTCTTCTCCTTGATAGCCATCATTACTCCTTATAACAGTGGTATGACATACGTATATCATACCTCAAATCAGTCATGTCAGCTGGGGCCTGTTATCTATTTGTAAGTGCAACATCCTTGTTCGCGGCTGGTTCTAGTAGTTCGTCGGCGAATGCCTCGGCGGGGGTGCGCTAGCCGAGCACTCGCATGGGCCTGTTGTCGGTTTCGTCGACGGTCTCCTGCGGTTCGCGTGCCATGGAGGGGGCGACGGGCCTGCGTTTTAGCGGACTGCGGTAGCATGGGAACCCTGATTCTGCATTTGCATCTGGTTCGTCATGGGCAAACCACGTTCAATAAATACAACCGTCTTCAGGGATGGTGCAATGCGCCGCTCACCGCATCCGGACTTGCCGATGCCGACAGGGCCGGGCACAAACTTAAGGGCTATGATTTTGCGGCGGCATATTGTTCCGATACTTCTCGCGCCGAAATCACAGCGAAGCGAATTCTCGATATCAATGAGGCTGCCGGACATGCACGGCCAGAACTCACGGCCGATATGCATTTCCGCGAACAATGCTACGGATACTTCGAGGGTCAGGACATGTCGCTGGCTTGGACCGCTGCGGGTGGACCTCACGGCGCGAAGGACTACAACGACATCGTAGCCAAATTTGGTCTGGCCGCCTCCCGTGATTTCCTGAAAGAGGCCGACCCCTTCCATGACGCGGAATCCGATGAAGAATACTGGACGCGCGTCGAAGGAGCATTCCAGCTCATCGCCAGCAACCCCAATCTCAAGGATGGCGATGATGTGCTTCAGATTTCGCACGGTAACACGCTGCTCAGCCTCGGCCACCGTTTCGGAGGCCCCGATCTTGACCTTAGCGAACGACCGGCCAACGGCTCGGTAACCGTACTCGACTTCGACACGACCAAACCGTTTTCGCAGGCCGTGACCATCGTCTCATACGGCAAATAGCGTATTTTATCGTCAGTTGCACGGGTAAATAGGGGAGGAGTGCTACCCTTATCCGAGTAAGTGTGACCTCAAGGAGGCAACAATGGAAGTCGGAGAGATCGCTGGCCTGATCGCGGCCATCGCGTTCGCAGTATTGGCCGGTTTCATGATCTATCCGCTGATCAGGCTGGGCAAGATGTTTGATCAGATATCGCAGACGGTCCGGGAGTCCGGTGAACACGCCATCCCCGCGCTGGACGAAGGCGTGACCACCGTCAAGCAGGTCAACAAGTCGCTTGAAGACGTGAACAAGATTTCCGCCGCGGCTTCCACCACCGCCAACAACGTTGGTGCGTTGACCGATCTGTATGGCTCCTTCCTCGGTAAGCCCATCATCAAGATTGCTTCCACCTTCTACGCGCTGAAAACCACGGGGCAGTCCTTCCTTGCGAAGAACGCCGCGAAAACCACCGTCAACGACACCGCCGAGAAGGGGGAGTGATGTTCAAACGCATCTTCTGGGTCGGCGTCGGCGTGGCCATCGGAATCGTTGCCGTCACCAAGGCACAGGCCTATGTCAAGGCCAATACGCCTGATGCGGCACGCCAGTTCCTGCTTGGCCCCGATCAGGACAATGTGCCGATGAAAACACTCGAAGGGTTGATCAACGAGTTCAATGCCACCCGTCGAGCCCGCGAGGCTGAGCTCAACCGTCAGTACATCGAGCGCGCCAACTGACACGCGCATGCCGCCTTGCCATCTAGTCACTGAACCAGCTAGAACAAACTAGTCCTCATAATCCAGTCTTTTTCCACCAATACCAGGCGCAACTGCGCCCATTACCCAAACAAGGAGTTCATCCGCTCATGCGCACTGCGGACATCGCAAAGCGATACCTCGATTACTTTGCCAAACATGATCATCTCGTCATGCCTTCGGCATCCCTGATTTCCCCGAACCCCACCACGCTGTTCACCATCGCCGGCATGGTGCCGTTCATTCCCTACCTTCTTGGTGAGCAGACCCCGCCGAAGCGCCGCATGACATCGAACCAGAAGTGCGTGCGCACGCTCGACATCGACGAGGTCGGCAAGACCACCCGCCATGGCACCTTCTTCCAGATGCTTGGCAACTTCTCCATCGGCGACTACTTCAAGGAAGAGGCCATCCACTACGCCTGGGAGCTGCTGACCACCCCGCAGGACCAGGGCGGTTACGGCTTTGACCCGGAAAAGCTGTGGGTCACCACCTTTACCGACGATGAAGAGGCCCGTTCCATCTGGAAGAACGAGGGCTTCGATCCCGAGCACATGCAGATTTTCGGCATGGAAGACAACTTCTGGACCACCGGTGGCCCTGGCCCTGGCGGCCCCTGCTCCGAGATCTACGTGGACCGCGGCCCCGAATACGGCCGTGATGGCGGTCCCGCGGCCGATGAGACGCGCTTCATCGAGATCTGGGACCTCGTGTTCGAGAACTACGAGGTCGACAACGTCAAGTCCAAGACCGACCTGCACATCGTCGGCGAGCTTGCCCAGAAGAACATCGATACCGGCGCCGGTCTGGAACGCTTGGCCTACCTGATGCAGGGCAAGCAGAACATCTACGAGACCGATGAGGTCTTCCCGGTCATCGAGGCCGCCGAGCGCCTGTCCGGCCGCAAGTACGGCGAGGACGAGGCCGCGGATGTCAAGTTCCGTGTCGTGGCCGACCACGTGCGTTCCGCGCTGATGATTATGTCCGATGGCGTGCGTCCGAGCAACGTCGGCCGCGGCTACGTGCTGCGTCGCCTGCTGCGTCGCACCGTGCAGGCCATGCGCGTGCTTGGCGTGACCGATCCGGTGATTCCCGAGCTGCTGCCCGTCTCCAAGGAGGCCATGGTCGCCAGCTACCCGGAGCTCAACGACACCTTCCACGATGTCTCCGAAGCGGCCTACGGCGAGGAAGATGCATTCCGTCGTACGCTGGAGAACGGCATCGAGATTCTCGACGTGGCCGTCAAGAAGGCCAAGAAGACCGCCGACCCGGTGGTCTCCGGCTCTGATGCGTTCACTCTGCACGACACCTACGGCTTCCCGATCGAGTTGACTCTCGAAATGGCCGCCGACCAAGGCGTGAAAGTCGACGAGGCCAAGTTCCGCGAACTCATGGCCGAGCAGAAGTCCCGCGCCCGCGCCGACGCCCTCAAGAAGCGCCACAACGTGGACCTGTCGGTCTATGACGACTTCAAGAAGACGCTCGCCAAGCCGATCGACTTCCTCGGCTACACGGACATGTCCGCCCGTGCCAAGGTCATCGGCATCATGCAGGAAGGCAAGGGCTCCGTGCCCGCCGTGACCGGCCCGGCCAACGTCGAGGTCATTCTCGACCGCACCCCGTTCTACGCGGAGGCCGGCGGTCAGCTTGCCGATCAGGGCGAGATCCTGTCCGACGACGGCGCCGTGCTCGAAGTCGACGATGTGCAGAAGCCCATCAAGGACCTCATCGTCCACCAGTGCCGTCTGACCGAAGGCACTCTGGTCGTCGGCGCCGAAGTCAACGCCAACATCGACCTGGCCCGCCGTGGCGCCATCGCCCGCTCTCACACCGCCACGCACATGGTGCACAAGGCGCTGCGTGAGGAGCTTGGCCCGCAGGCCACCCAGCGCGGCTCCGAAGACGCCCCGAACCGTCTGCGCTTCGACTTCCAGTGGTCCAAGGCCCCGGCCAAGTCCGTGATCTCCGCAGTCGAGGAGCGCGTCAACGACAAGCTGCGCGACAACCTCGCTGTGACCACCAAGGAAATGAAGTTCGACGACGCCATCGCACTCGGTGCCATGCACCTGTTCGGCGAGAAGTACGGCGACATCGTACGCGTGGTCTCCATCGGCGAAGACGGCTGGAGCCGCGAGCTGTGTGGTGGTACCCACGTGGACCACGTTGGCAAGATCGGCATGGTCAACATCCTGTCCGAAGCCTCCATCGGCTCCGGCGTGCGTCGTGTCGACGCCGTCGTGGGCCAGGGTGCCTATGACTTCAACGCTCGTGAGCACGCGCTGGTCTCCCAGCTGTCCGACAAGCTCAACGCTCGCCCGGACGAGCTCGCCGAGCGTGTGAACGCCCTGCTCGCCAAGCTCAAGGAATCCGATCGTCGCTTGGCCTCCATGTACGAGTCCCAGCTGGCCGCCTCGGTTCCGGCGCTGGTTGCTGACACCAAGGACTCCGCGGCCCCGGTCAAGGTGGCTGTCAAGAACGTGGGCCACTTCGGCGCGGTCGACGCCCTGCGCAAGACCGTGCTCGACGTGCGCGCACAACTCGGTGAAGACGCCCCCGTGGTGGTGGCCCTCGCCGGCGTGAACGAGGATGACAAGCCGATGGTCGCCGTGGCCACCAACGAGGCCGCCCGCAAGGCCGGCATCAAGGCCGGTGATCTGGTACGTGGCGCAGCCAAGGTCCTCGGCGGTGGTGGCGGCGGCAAGCCGGACTTCGCCCAGGGTGGCGGTGTCGATGCCTCCAAGATCGGCGAGGCCCTCGAAGCGCTCAAGCACGAGGCGCAGAAAGCCTGATTCCGCCAGTGGTGTGGTTAGGCGTTGATTTGGGTAATGCCCGGGTCGGACTGGCACTGTCCGACCCGGAGCTTACCTTTGCACACCCTGCTGGCAACATTCATGTTGCCGGCGACTATTTCTTTGCTATTGACGAGGTCCTGAACGTCATCGAAGACGAACATGTGGACCATGTAATCGTCGGATTGCCCCTGCAGATGGACGGTACAGAAGGCAAAAGCGCCAAAAAAGCGCGCAGGTGGGCGGCCAATCTGGAGAAGAGGCTGCAAGCAGAGAGTGAAGACAGTGATTCTACGGAGTATCAGATTCCGCAGGTGTCATTGATAGATGAGAGATTAACAACAGTCAGTGCGCATCGTCAACTGTTCGAGGCCCATAAAGCTTCGAACAAGCACAGGCCGGTGGTTGACCAGCAGTCGGCAGTGGTGATTTTGCAGACGGCACTCGACCGTACCCGGGAGTAGTGAGGTATCGGTTATGACCGATGATTTTAACGAGTTCTTTGATGACAACACGCATTGGGTCGAACAGGGGTCAGAACCAATGCGCGGGGCCAAGCCGCCAGAACCGCCGAAATCCCGCAAGGAGATGCGCAAGCGACGTGCACATCGCAAGCGCAAGCGTATCAGTGGCATTATCATCGCTATCGCCATCGTCGCCCTGCTTATCGGCGGCGGCTATTTCGGCGTAACCAAGCTCATCGCATGGCGCGACAGCCGGAGCAACCAGTCGACGGCCATCGCGGACTATCCGGGACCGGGCTATGGCGAGGTCGAATTCACCGTGAGCGAGGGCCAAGGTGCGGCGGAGATCGCCGATAAGCTGCTCAAGGCCGAAGTCATCAAGTCTACTGCCGCGTTCACCAGCGTGGTCAACGCCAATAGCGCGACACTCTATCCGGGAACGTTCACATTGAAGAAGCATATGGCCGCATCCGATGTGATCGCCGTTCTCTCCGACACCAACCAGGCATCGGGCTTCCTTGAGGTTCGTCCCGGTGAACGTGCCACCGATGTGTTCGCCGACGCCGCGAAGCTTTCCGGCATTGCCCAAAGCGAATTCGACACGATTATCAAGAACAAGGGTAAGGATATTCTGCCCAATGAAGCGGGCGGTAGCTTTGAGGGATGGCTGGAGCCGGGAACCTACAACGTCAAGAGCATGAAGAGCGCTTCGGAAATCCTCAAGGCCATGGTCGATAAGCGTATCGCCAAGTTGGATGAATTGGGCGTGCCGACCGGCAGTGACCGCGAACGGGTGATGATCATCGCCTCTATCGCCGAGGCCGAGGTCAACAAAGCCGATTACTACGGCAAAGTGACGCGAGTCATCGAGAACCGTTTGGAGCAGGGCATGTCGTTGGGCATGGATTCCACCGTGGCCTATGGCAATAACGTCAAGCCCGCGCAGGTGACCACCGAGATGACCCAGGACGAGTCCAACCCGTACAACACGTACAAGATCTCCGGCCTGCCGCCTACGCCGATCAGCAATCCCGGCGATAGTGCCATTCAAGCGGCACTGCACCCCGAAAGCGGCAATTGGCTGTACTTCTGCACGGTCAATCTGGACACCGGCGAAACCAAGTTCGCCGCAACCGCCGATGAACATGACCAGAACGTGGCCGAACTACGCAAGTGGCAAGCCGAAAACCAGTAGTCATCCCGTTAGCTCCCTTCGCTTGGGGAAGCTGATCGGACATTAGTCTCTTCATTGGCTCCCTCGCCGAGGGGAGCTGTCCGCAAAGCGGACTGAGGGGAGCACTGCGGGGAATGTAACGCTCGACTTAAGCCCGGGGCTCCCGCAAAGCGGATGGAGGAGAAATCTAGGACAACACCCCAACCACCACCGCCACAATCGCGCCCGCCAATATCACCGGCACATACGGCACCTTGCCCGCATGTGCCGGTGATGTGCGTTGTGGGTCGAATCGCGTCCACAAGGCAATCCATGTGATGCCGGCAACGCCCATCGCCAGCCACCAGACCACCACAGGCAACAGGCCAAACAGTCCGACAGACAATCCCATAGGTATCAAGGCGGTCACATCGCCGAATCCCAATGACCGCGGCACCAGCAACGCCAACGCGAACTGGATCAGGCAACATAGCACGGTGAACAACAGTGCCTGCAACAGCACGAACAGGTCGTTCGCCACCACTCCATACGCGAAATCGGCGGCCAACTGGATTAACGCGCCCACGGCCACCCATGCGATCGGCACCCGCCGATGACGAACATCCTCAATGGACAGTGTAAGCCCACATAGCAGACCGGGTAGCGTGAACAGGTATGGCATAGCTTAACATTAACCCCTAGTTAGACGTACTCATAGACGTACACACATGAAACGAGGGAAGTTATGCTGCGTTGGCAGACGGCAGGGGAGTCGCACGGAGAAGCATTGGTGGCCATGATTGAAGGGTTGCCGGCCGGCGTGCGTATTAGCACGGACGATATCGTTTCCGCACTGGCACGCCGTCGACTTGGATATGGTCGCGGTGCCCGCATGAAGTTCGAGCAAGACAAGGTCCGTCTGCTGACCGGTGTACGCCACGGCCTGACCCTCGGCTCGCCGGTGGCCATCGAAATCGCCAACACCGAATGGCCGAAGTGGACCGAGGTCATGAGCGCCGATGCACTCGACCATGACCTGCCGCGCGAAGGCCGCAATGCGCCGCTGAGCCGCCCGCGCCCGGGCCACGCCGATCTGACCGGCATGCGCAAGTATGGTTTTGACGACGCCCGACCGGTACTGGAGCGCTCCAGCGCCCGTGAGACCGCCTCCCGTGTGGCTTTGGGCGAGGTGGCCAAGCAGTTCCTGGATCAGGCGTTCGGCATCCGCACCGTAGCCCACGTGGTGGCGCTCGGTGGCGTGCAGACCAACCCTGATTTGCCGTTGCCCACACCTGACGATCTGGAAGCGTTGGATGCCTCTCCCGTGCGTACGTTGGATAAAGAGGCCGAGGTCCGTATCATCGAACGCATCAATGAAGCCAAGAAGGCCGCCGATACGTTGGGCGGCGTGATTGAAGTGCTGGCTTACGGTGTGCCTGCCGGCATCGGCACGTATGTGGAGTCCGACCGCCGACTGGACGCGGCTCTGGCCTCCGCGATTATGGGCATTCAGGCGTTCAAGGGTGTGGAGATCGGCGACGGCTTCCTGGCAGCCTCCCGCCCCGGTTCGCAGGCGCACGATGAGATCGTGGTCAACGCCGACGGCCGCATCGACCGTCTGTCCAACCGCGCAGGCGGCATTGAAGGCGGTATGTCCAATGGCCAGGTGATTCGCGTACGCGGTGCCATGAAGCCGATTCCGTCCATCCCCAAGGCCCTGCGTACGGTCGACGTGCTGACCGGCGAATCCGCACAAGCCATCAACCAGCGTTCCGACAGCACCGCCGTGCCTGCGGCATCCGTGGTGGCCGAGGCCATGGTGCGTCTGACTTTGGCGAAGTACGCGCTGGATAAGTTCGGTGGAGACAGTGTTGCCGAAACACGGCGCAACCTTGAGTCGTATCTCGCCTCGTGGCCGGAGCACATGCGCTGAACGAAGGGCGTATGGTTTCGTGACGACTGCCACGGAACCATCAGCAACTGTACCCACCAATCGTCGAGAGGATTCGTAGATTATGACCGCACGCCCCCGCGCCGTCATCATCGGCATGATGGGAGCCGGCAAAACACGTGTCGGTAAGGAAGTGGCGCATATGTTGCGTCTGCCGTTCGCCGATGCCGATGTGGAGATCGAACGTGAAGTGGGCATGAAGATTCCCTCCTACTTCGAGGAATACGGTGAGCCGGCATTCCGCGAGGTCGAGGCCGATCTCATCGCCGATATGCTTGAGGATTTCGACGGTATCTTTTCGCTGGGCGGTGGCGCTCCCATGACGTCCTCCACCCAGCATGCCCTCGCCTCCTACATCGACCATGGCGGTCGTGTGGTCTACCTTGATGCCGATCCGGCGGAAGCCATGGAACGCGCGAACCGTGGGGGAGGCCGGCCCATGCTCAATGGCAACGCCAACTCCCGTTGGAAAAAACTGTTCAAGCAGCGTGACCCAGTATTCCGCGAGGTCGCCAACGTTCATGTCCATACCCGGGGGCTTACGCCTCAGGGCGCAGCGAAGAAAGTGATTGATATGGTATCTGAGCGAGCAGTGCATGTTACCGGAGCGGCAATTGAGCCGTATGATGTGGTCATTGGCGAAGGTGCCATGAACCATCTGGCCGATGTGCTGGGACCCAAACCCGCCAAAATCGCGCTTATCCACACTCAGTCGGTGCAGCGACACTCCGATCGTGCCCGCGCTCTGTTGCGTCAGGGCGGCTATGAGGTTTCCGACATCGTGATTCCGGATGCCGAACCCGGCAAGACCATTACCGTGGCCAACGGCATTTGGGAACGCCTTGGCAACGAAGGTTTCACCCGATCCGATGCCGTGGTGGGGCTTGGCGGCGGTGCCGCAACCGATTTGGCCGGTTTCGTGGCCGCCACGTGGATGCGTGGCGTGCGCTATGTGAACTGCCCGACCTCGCTGCTGGCCATGGTCGATGCCTCCACCGGTGGCAAAACCGGCATCAACACCCCGCAGGGCAAGAACCTCGTCGGCTCGTTCTACACGCCTGCCGGTGTGCTGGCCGACACCAAGACGCTGGCTACGCTACCCAATGACATCTTCATCGAGGGTCTCGGCGAAGTCGCCAAATCCGGTTTCATCCGCGATCCCGAAATCCTTCATATCCTCGAAGACCACGCAGCTGAACTGCGCGCTTTCGTCGGCTCTACATTCCTTGGCTCGCCGCTCGAAGACGTGGTTGCCGAGCTCATTGAGCGCACGGTAAAGGTCAAGGTCTATCACGTCTCCTCCGATTTGAAGGAGAAGGGTCTTCGTGAATTCCTCAACTACGGGCACACGATGGGCCATGCCATCGAAAAGCTCGAGCACTTCCGCTGGAGGCATGGCAATGCGGTGGCCGTCGGTATGGTGTATGCCGCCGAGCTGGCCCATCTGATCGGTTACATCGATCAGGATCTGGTTGACTATCACCGCTCGTTGCTCGCTTCGCTGGGTCTGCCGACGTCGTGGCATGGCGGCTCGTTCGACGACGTGCTCGCATTGATGCATCGCGACAAGAAAGCCCGTGGCAACGAACTGCGTTTCGTGGTCCTTGACGAGATTGGTCACGTCGTACACCTCGACAACCCGCCCGCCGACGCCGTAGAAGAAGCCTTCCATCGTATCCAGCAATAATTGAACGGCCACAGGCCGTGCCGTTCGCCATCCCCTCAGAAAAAAGTACTTGGCTCCCCTCTAACGGAGGTGCCCCGGAGTCGGATCTACCTTCTTCCTCCCTCTGATGAGGGAGGTGCCCCGAAGGGGCGGAGGGAGAGAAGCACAAACAAAAGGAGTCCCGATGACCAAAGTCATCGTTGTCAATGGCCCTAACCTCGGACGTCTCGGCGTCCGCCAGCCCGACGTCTACGGTCGTCAAGACCTCGACACCCTGCGCAAGCTCTGCGCCGAATGGGGCAAGGACCTCGGCCTCGAAGTCGAGGTGCGTCAGACCGACGACGAAGCCGAAATGGTGCGCTGGATGCACCAAGCCGCCGACGAGAAAACCCCGGTGGTCATGAACCCCGCCGCCTTCACGCACTATTCGTATGCTCTCGCCGACGCCGCGCACATGGTCATTGATGAGAACCTGCCACTTATGGAAGTCCATATTTCCAACCCGTCCGCCCGCGACGAGTTCCGCAAGCGTTCCGTAATCAGCCCTGTGGCCACCGGCACCATCACCGGCATGGGTTTCTACGGCTACAAGCTCGCGCTCGATGCTGTGGCGCACTTGCTGAGCGAATAGAACCAAGCCCTCCAGCCAATCCCGGGTATCAGTCGACGTTGAGCCCGGGATTCCTGTTCCGACGAATCGGACCAGAATCCTCGTCCTGGTGCGCCCTATGGGCCTGAAGTGCGCCGTGTATTCGACCATATGCTGGCCAAGGCAGGACGAGACGGGCCGCCTACGCGCGACTACACCGGCCACGTCATGAACACGCCGGGTCATACACGGATGATAGAGTGGAATTCCATGGTTAGAAGAACACATGGTAATTCTCAAGAGCACGTCACCAAGCATATTTTCGTCACTGGCGGCGTTGTTTCCTCTCTCGGCAAGGGCCTGACCGCATCTTCGCTCGGTCGTTTGCTGCGCAGCCGCGGCATCCATGTTCTGCAGCAAAAGCTCGATCCGTACATCAACGTCGACCCGGGCACCATGAACCCGTTCCAGCATGGTGAGGTCTACGTGACCGAAGACGGTGCTGAAACCGATCTCGACATCGGCCACTACGAGCGTTTCCTCGACGTCTTCCTGAGCCAGAAGGCCAACGTCACCACCGGTCAGATCTATCAGGAAGTGCTGCGCAAGGAGCGCGCCGGCGAATACCTCGGCCAGTGCGTGCAGGTCATCCCTCACATCACCAACGAAATCAAGTCTCGTATGCGCGCCCAGGCTTCCGATGACGTGGATGTGATCATCACCGAGATCGGTGGTACTGTCGGCGACATCGAGTCCCAGCCCTTCCTTGAGGCCGCCCGCGAAGTGCGCCGCGATCTCGGCCCGGACAACTGCATGTTCGTGCACGTTTCCCTGGTGCCGTACATTTCCGCCGCCCACGAGCTCAAGACCAAGCCCACCCAGCACTCCGTGATGATGCTGCGTCAACTCGGCATCTCCCCGGACGCCCTCGTGTTGCGTTCCGACCGCCCGCTCAACCAGTCCATCAAAGACAAGATCTCCCTGATGTGCGACGTCGATGCCGAAGGCGTGGTCAACTGCGTGGATGCGCCGAGCATCTACGATGTACCGAAGATCCTGTTCGAAGAGGGCCTTGATGCTTACGTGGTGCGTGAGCTCGGCCTGCCGTTCCACGATGTCGATTGGGATGAATGGGCAGACCTGCTTGAGCGCGTCCACCACCCCAAGCACGAGGTCAACATCGCCATCGTCGGCAAGTACATCGATTTGCCGGACGCCTACCTGTCTGTCACCGAGGCCATCAAGGCCGGAGGCTTTGCCAACTGGGCCAAGGTCAACGTCAAGTGGGTTGCGGCCGACCGTTGCGAAACCACCGAAGGTGCGGCCGCCGCTCTCGACAACGTCGACGGCATCGTGATCCCCGGCGGCTTTGGCATCCGCGGCATCGATGGCAAGATCGGCGCCCTGAAGTTCGCCCGTGAAACCAAGCTGCCCGCCCTTGGCCTGTGCCTGGGCCTGCAGTCCATGGTCATCGAATACTCCCGCCACGTGCTGGGCATTGAAGACGCGAACTCTTCCGAGTTCGAGCCCGATTGCGCCAACCCGGTGATCGCCACCATGGAAGAGCAGAAGGACATCGTGGCCGGCAAGGGCGACATGGGCCACACCATGCGTCTTGGCTCCTACCCGGCTGAGCTGGAGGAAGGCTCGCTGGTCGCCGAACTGTACGGCACCACGCATGTCACCGAGCGTCACCGCCACCGTTACGAAGTCAACGTGGCGTACAAGGATCGTCTGCGCGAAGGCGGCCTGCGCATCTCTGGCCAGAGCCCGGATGGCGAGCTCACCGAGTTCGTGGAACTGCCGCAGGACGTGCACCCGTTCTATGTGGCCACCCAGGCTCACCCGGAGTTCAAGTCCCGCCCGACCAAGCCACATCCGCTGTTCGCCGGTCTGGTCAAGGCGGCGCTCGGCCATCAGGCGGCCCGCTGACCGTGGATCCCGCGCGGTCGGTCCGCGCACGATGAAGGCGTGACGGCACGGCATCTCAGGATGCTTCGCCGCCACGCCTTCGCCGTTTGGCGCCATCCGTGATGCCGCATGGCCCGATGGCGCCCGCATGTAATCAAGCCCACAGCCAATATGCGTCAGGGCAGCTAGTGTTTGCACTTGGGTTCTGCTAGGTTTTCATAGGGTTAAGTGTGATACAAGGAAGGCAGGATGGTGACCGAAAACACAGCGCCAAACGCCGCCGCTGACGTGGAGATGAGCCAGTATGTGGCTGATCGTACCCGCGTCAACGAGGACAAGATCAAGAAGGATGACGAGATCATCAGCCAGTTCGGCGACTACAACTATGGTTGGCATGATTCTGATGCCGCCGGCGAAGCCGCAAAACGAGGCATTGATGAGAACGTCGTACGCGCGATCAGCGCCGACAAAGGCGAGCCGCAGTGGATGCTCGACATGCGTCTGCGTGGATTCAAGGCGTTCCTCGAAAAGCCCATGCCCGATTGGGGTGTGGATCTCTCCGGCTTCAACGCCGACGACTTCAAGTACTACGTCAAGCCGATCGAGAAGCAGGCGAAGTCGTGGGAGGAGCTGCCGGACGATATCCGCAACACCTACGATCGCCTTGGCATCCCGGAGGCGGAGAAGAACCGCCTCGTCTCCGGCGTGGCTGCCCAGTACGAGTCCGAGGTAATCTACAACTCCATTCGTGAGGACCTGAAGAAGCAGGGTGTGATCTTCGTCGACACGGACACCGCTGTGCGCGAATACCCTGAACTCGTCAAGAAGTACTTCGGCACCGTCGTGCCCCCGGAGGACAACAAGTTCGGCGCCCTCAACACCGCGGCATGGTCCGGCGGCTCGTTCGTATACGTGCCGAAGGGCGTGCACGTGGACATCCCGTTGCAGGCATACTTCCGCATCAACACCCCGGCCATGGGTCAGTTCGAACGTACGCTGATTATCGCGGACGAAGGCTCCTACGTGCACTACGTGGAAGGCTGCACCGCCCCGATCTGGTCCGAGGACTCGCTGCACGCCGCCATCGTCGAGATCATCGTCGAGAAGCACGCCCGCGTGCGCTACACCACCGTGCAGAACTGGTCGAACAACGTCTACAACCTCGTCACCCAGCGTGCCTACGTGCGTGAGGGCGGCACGATGGAGTGGGTGGACGGCAACATCGGTTCCAAGGCCACCATGAAGTACCCGGCCTGCATCCTCGCCGAACCGTACGCCAAGGCATCCACCATGTCCCTCGGCTTTGCCGGCAAGGGCCAGTACCAGGACACGGGCGCGAAGATGATTCACTTGGCACCGCACACCAGCTCCACCATCGTCGCCAAGTCCATCTCGCGCGGCGGCGGCCGCTCCGCCTACCGCGGTCTGGTCAAAATCGTCAAGGGCGCGTACGGTTCGTCCAACTCGACCGTGTGCGATGCCCTGCTGGTCGACGACTTCTCCCGCTCCGATACCTACCCGCACGTCGACGTTCGCGAAGACGACGTTTCGATGGCCCACGAAGCCACCGTTTCCAAGATTTCCGAAGACCAGCTCTTCTACCTGATGAGCCGAGGACTCACGGAGGAAGAGGCGCGAGGCATGATCGTGCGCGGCTTCGTCGAACCGATCAGCCGCGAGCTGCCGATGGAATACGCGCTTGAACTCAACAGACTTGTGGAACTTCAGATGGAAGGATCGGTGGGCTGATTCCGATGACCGACAACACAACACCCGTCAAGGAAATCAAGATTCCGGTCGCCGACCCCAACGACCCGTACGCGATTCCGGCCGCCATGCCGTCCTCCGTGGACCATGCCGTGCGTTCGTTCAACGCAGGCGACTACCCGGAGCCCAGCCGCAAGCAGGACGAATGGCGCTACACGCCTATCGAGCGCATCAACGAGTTCTTCACCGTGTTCAAGCCTTCCGGCGAAACGCAGATCGAAGTCTCCATGATTGACGGCTCGCCGTTGGCCGAAGGCGTGAAGCTCAGCCAGATCAAGCTCGGTGAGGGCCTGTCCGGCACTGTGTCCAAGCCCAACGACCGCGTCTCCGCAGTCGAATGGGAATCCGGCCACACCGCAACCATTCTGGAACTGTCCGGTGAGATCGCCCAGCCCGTGCTCGTCAAGGTGCACGGCGCGGGGGAGGACCTCGACGCTTTCCATCTGGTGATCGCCGCCGCCGACAAGGCTCATGCGGACGTCGTCGTGGAACACAACGGTGACGCACGACTGGCCGAAGGCGTGGAAATCACCACCGGCAAGGACTCGCACGTCTCCACCACGTTCGTTCAGGAATGGGCCAAAACCGCCAAGCATGTGGCCAACCACCGCATCCACGTCGGCGAAGGCGCATCCCTGCGCCACTCCGTCGTGACCTTGGGCGGCGACATCGTCCGCATCCGCATGGATCAGGACTTCGGCGGCGAACAAGGCGACCTCAACATGCTCGGCATCTACTTCGTGGACCCCGGCGAGCACATCGAACACCGCACGATGGTGGTACACAACCACCCCGACTGCAAGTCCCGCGTGGTCTACAAGGGCGCGCTTGACGGCAAGGGCGCGCACTCCACTTGGGTGGGCAACGCGCTCATCCAGCCCACCGCCCCCGGCACCGACTCCTACGAGCTCAACCGCAACCTGGTCCTGACCCCGGGTGCCATCGCCGATTCCGAGCCGAACCTCGAAATCGAAAACGGCAACATCATCGGTGCCGGTCACGCCTCTTCGGTGGGCCGCTTCGACGACGAGGAACTGTTCTACCTCGAATCCCGCGGCATCCCCGAAACCGACGCCCGCAAGCTCGTGGTGCGTGGCTTCTTCGGCGAACTCGTCGAGGAGATCGGCATTCCTGCCATCTCCGAACATCTGATGACCGTGATTGACCGCCGACTGGCCCGTGGCGAAAACGACGCCATGGCACAGGTCCTCGAAGACAAGTAAGAACAGCATTTTTAGGAGCACAACAATGTCAACACTCGAAATCAAGGACCTGCACGTCCACGTCGAAACCAAGGAAGGCATCAAGCCGATCCTGAAGGGTGCCACCCTGACCGTCCACTCCGGCGAAACCCACGCCATCATGGGCCCCAACGGTTCCGGCAAGTCCACTCTCGCCTACACGTTGGCCGGCCACCCCAAGTACGTGGTCGACTCCGGCGAGGCCCTCCTCGACGGCAAGGACATCCTCAAGATGACTCCGGACGAGCGCGCCAAGGCCGGCCTGTTCCTGGCCATGCAATACCCGGTCGAAGTACCGGGCGTGTCCATGACCAACTTCTTGCGCACCGCCAAGACCGAAATCGACGGCGAGGCTCCCGGTATTCGCCAGTGGGCCAAAGACCTGTCCGCAGCCATGAAGCGCCTCAAGATGGACCCGAAGTTCGCCTCCCGTTCCGTGAACGAAGGCTTCTCCGGCGGTGAAAAGAAGCGCGCCGAAGTGCTGCAGCTCGAACTGCTGAAGCCGAAGTTTGCCATCCTTGACGAAACCGACTCCGGCTTGGACGTGGACGCCCTGCGCATCGTGTCCGAAGGCGTGAACCGTGCCAAGGAAGCCAACCAGTTCGGCATCCTCATGGTCACGCACTACACCCGTATCTTGAAGTACATCAAGCCGGACATCGTGCACGTGTTCGCCGACGGCCACTTCGTCAAGACCGGCGGCCCTGAGCTGGCCGACGAACTCGAAGAGAACGGCTACGACCAGTACCTGCCCGAGGGTGCTGATTCCGAGTCCGCGCTGGCCTGAGACCGTGACCGTGGGAGTCTGACATGCCCTATTCTCGACACGTTCCGGGCCGCTCAGGCCAAGTCTTTACGGTCGCGAACAGGCCATGTCCGACTCCCACTCGTTTCGTACAATTGTTACGTAAGTAGGGGAACATAATGGTTGATTTTAAGGAGATTCGGGGCGAGTTCCCGATTCTGAATCAGGAGATTCACGGGCACCCGCTCGTGTACCTGGATTCTGCGGCCACCTCGCAGAAGCCGAATGCGGTGATCGACGCCGAGGCGAACTTCTACCGTACGATCAACGCCGGCGTGCACCGCGGTGCCCACGAGCTGGCGGCCCGTAGTACCATGGCTTTCGAAGAGGCCCGTGCCAAGGTCGCCAAGCTGGTCGGCGCGAATGCAGCGGAAGGCGAAGAAGAGATCGTCGTCACCGGTGGTGCCACGGCCGGACTGAACCTGCTCGCCACCGCGTTCGGCAATGCGTCGCTGGGCCGTGGGGGAGAAGCCGCCAAGCGTTTTGCCCTGAAGCCGGGCGATGAGATCGTCGTCTCGCGCGCGGAACATCATTCGGTGCTGCTGCCGTTCCAGGAGCTGGCCTACCGTACCGGTGCCACCTTCAAGTGGATCGACCTGACCGAGGACGGCCGTGTGCGTACGGACAACCTCGACGAAGTCATCACCGAGCGTACCAAGGTCGTGGCTGTCACCCACGTGGGCAACACCACGGGTGCCATCACCAACATCGCCCCTATCATCAAGCGTGCGCATGAAGTAGGTTCGATCTTCATCTTGGACGCTTGCCAGTCCGTACCGCACCTCAAAGTCGATTTCCATGCGCTTGATGTGGACTTCGCTGCCTGGAGCGCGCACAAGATGTACGGTCCTACCGGCGTCGGTTTCCTGTACGGTAAGCGCGAACTGCTCGAAGCCCTGCCGCCGGCCAACTTCGGCGGCTCCATGGTCGAGCTCGCCTACATGGACCACGAGGCCCAATACATGGCCCCTCCGGCCCGTTTCGAGGCCGGCACCCAGCCGGTCGCCCAAGTGGTGGCCGCAGGCGTCGCCGCCGAATGGATGATGAATATCGGTCTTGAGAACATCGAAGCCCATGAGAAGACCATCGCCGCCGAACTGCTGAAGCTCGGCGACATCGATGGCATTCGTATCCTCGGACCGCGCGAAAACGTGGACCGCATCGGCACCGTGGCGTTCGACGTGGCCGGCGTGCACCCGCACGATGTGGGCCAGTTCATCGACGCCCAGGGCATCGCGATTCGCGTGGGGCACCACTGCGCCCAGCCGGTACACCGCCACTTCGGCCTATACGCATCCAACCGTGCCTCCTCCGGTGTCTACAATTCGGTCGAAGATGCCCAAGCATTGGTCGAAGCGGCCAAGGGTATCCGTAAGTTCTTTGGAGTGGAGTAAAACAGATCACCATGAACGAATTCGGTATGAGCGGGGATGACCTCGAACAGATGTACCAAGAGGTCATCCTCGAGGCGTCAAAACATCCGCATGGCAAGGAATCCTTTGCGCCCAACGCGGCGGTCGAACAGTCCGCGGACGCGGCGGCCAATGTCACCGTGCAAGCCAGCCACGAATACTGCACGCCCGGTGAATCGCACCAGTTCAACCCGACCTGCGGCGACGAGGCGACCATCCATGTCGAAGTCTCCGATGACGAACCGCACACCATCAAGCGATTGGTGTGGGACGGCCACGGCTGCTCCATTTCGCAGGCCAGCCTGTCGGTGATGGTCGATCTGGTGGGCGGCAAAACCGTGGACGAGGCCATGGATCTGGAACAGACATTCCACAAGCTGATGGAATCGCGCGGTGCCGGTCTGGACGACGAGAACCTGGAAGAAAAGCTCGGCGACGCCGTGGTATTCCAAGGCGTGTCGAAATACCCTATGCGCATCAAATGCGCTCTGCTAGGCTGGGAAGGGCTGAAGGACTCCATCGCCAAAGCCCTCGCTGCAAAGAACTGAGGAAATATGTCCAACGATAATTTGGTTCCCGAACCACAGCCATCCGTTTTCGATGCCGTCAACGGCGTCCTGCAGGACGAGGAGGCCGCTCGCCGCGTGATGGCCAACCCGGCCTTGGCCAAGGGCTTCCCGAACGGACGCCCGATCGAGCACTCTGCTGCGTCCGGCGATGACACCTGTGCGTGTGGCGGTCACCATGGCAAATGCGGTTGCCGGGATGACGAACAGTCCGATGGCAGCGAGATTCCGATCAAGGCGATTGACGATATCGGCCGCGCCACTGCCGAAGACGTGCGCGAGGCACTGCATCAGGTGATTGATCCGGAGCTTGGCATCGACGTGATCGATTTGGGTCTGGTCTACGGCATTGAGATCGATGAGCTAGGCCGCGCCATTATTACGATGACGCTGACCACGCCGGCCTGCCCGCTGACCGACCTTATCGAGGACGAATGCGCCTCCACACTGGCCGGTCTGGTCGAGGAGTTCCGCATCGACTGGACGTGGGACCCGCGCTGGACCATGGAGCGCATCACACCCGAAGGCCGCGACCAGCTCGCCGCCCTAGGCTTCAACTTCGACAACATGCCAAAGTACTGATAGCGCTTAGTAAGCTCCCTCTGATGAGGGAGCTCTATACGAGAAAAGCCCCGCATGATACGGGGCTTTTCCATGTCTGGACTGGTCAATCAGTCATCGACGATGGTGTTCTTCGGGACAACCGTGATGCCGTCTGGCGTGACAGTGAAGCCGCGGGCCAGATCGTGCTCGGTATCGATGCCGACAGTGGAGTTTTCGGTGAGCACCACATTCTTGTCAAGAATTGCCTTGTACACGCGGGCACGGCGGTTGATGATCACACCGTCGAACAGCACGGAATCGACAATCTGTGCCCACGAGTGGATACGCACATTGGGGGAGAGCACGGAGTGGTGCACTTCACCGCCGGAGACGATCACACCGGGGGAGACGATTGAATCGGTGGCGTGGCCCAGACGGTCGCGGCCCGCGTGCACGAACTTGGCTGGCGGCAGGTTGCCGGACATCGTGTAAATCGGCCAATCCTGGTTGTATAGGTTGAACTCGGGCACATAGGCGATCAGATCCATGTGTGCATCGTAGAACTGCTTAATCGTACCGACGTCGCGCCAGTAAGCGTGATCAGTGGCCGTGGAGCCTGGAATCTCGTTCGAGTTGAAGTCGTAGACGCCGGCCTCGTTGCGAGAAGCGAAGTACGGGGCGATGTCGCCGCCCATGTCGTGCTTGGTGTCGGCAGCCTTCTCATCGAGAGACAGAGCCTCAAACAGGGCCTTGGTGTTGGCAACGTAGTTACCCATGGAAGCCAGAATCTGGTTCGGATTGTCCGGCAGACCGGTGGTGTTGGCCGGCTTCTCTTGGAAGTTCTTGATCATGTTCGGGTGATCGTGATCGACCTCAATCACACCGAACTGGTTCGATTCCTCGATGGGCTGGCGGATACCGGCCACGGTGAACTCAGCACCGGACTCGATGTGCTGCTGAACCATCTGTTCGAAGTCCATGCGGTAGACGTGGTCGGCACCCACAATCACCACGATGTCCGGCTGGACATCCTCGATGATGTTGATGGTCTGGTAGATGGCGTCGGCGGAGCCGAGATACCAATGCTTGCCGAGACGCTGCTGCGCGGGCACAGGGGAGACGTACGAACCAAGCAGCGGGGAGAAACGCCAGACCTGGGAGATGTGGCGGTCAAGCGAGTGAGACTTGTACTGGGTGAGCACCACGACCTGACGGTACCCGGAGTTCACCAGATTGCTCAACGGGAAATCGATCAGACGATACACACCACCGAAGGGAACGGCGGGCTTCGCGCGATCGCGGGTTAACGGCATCAGGCGGGTCCCCTCACCACCTGCAAGCACAATCGACAGAATCTTGGGATTCTTGGCCATCGTAACTGTCCTCTCTGTTACTGAGCGTCTTTCGACACCGCACTACTGGGCCGGATGCTTCCTTGCATTCGGTTTACATAGTTAATAATTGCAGAAAAAATCGAACATGCAAGGCTTTTGCCACCCGCGTGCCGTGAACTTGCGATGAACAGTTTCGTAGATTTGTTAAGGATTCGGCCTTTTAGGGGCGCGTGCGATTCCTTAGCGTGTCGCGTAGAACGCCACTGCGCTGGATGCCGCCACGTTCAGACTATCCACGCCGTGGCTCATCGGAATCTTCACGGTCAAATCGGCGCGGGCAATCGTATGGTGGGACAGGCCGTCGCCCTCGGTGCCGAAGATCAGCGCGAGCTTGTCGATATGCGTCGGATCTTCGTCAGGCGCGTGCAGACGGCGTGTCAGTTCGTCCAACGAAATCGAACGATCCTCCAATGCCATGGCCACAGTGGTGAAGCCCAGCGACTTCAACTCGTCGATGCCCTGGAACGGCCAGTAATGCTTGTTTTCGGTACCGTCGTCGTTGAACCCGGTGATACGGGTCCACGGAATCTGGAATACGGTGCCCATCGACACACGAGCGGCTCGTCGGTACAGCGGATCACCGCAGGAGGGCGTGACCAGCACGGCATCCACATCGAGCGCGGCCGCCGAACGCATCAGTGCGCCCACATTGGTGTGGTCCACGATGTTTTCCATTACTGCCACGCGGCGGGCGCTCCTGCAGACCTCGGCTACGGAGGGCAGCAGCCAGCGTCGCATCGCGCATAGGGCGCCGCGATGCAAACGGTAGCCGGTCAGACGCTTGAGCTGCTCAGGTGAGGCCACGTAGACGGGAATATCCGCGCCCCAGCGCCCGTCGATGAAGTCGAAGGTGTCTTTCATGCCCTCCAGCCAAGGTTCCTCGACCAGCAGTGACAGCGGTTCGCGGTCAGCGGCCAGCGCGCGGTCGATGACTTTGGGGGACTCGGCGATGAACACGCCCTTGGCTGGTTCCAAGCGATTGCGCAACTGCATTTCGGTGAGGCTCACATACGCTTCGACGCGCGGGTCGTCAACGGTGTCCAGCGTGATGAACTGCATTGGTGGCCTTTCGTGTGTGCAGATAACGAAAAACCCCTTGCAATGCAAGGGGTTTATCTGTGCCCGAGACGGGACTTGAACCCGTACGCCCGTATAAAATAGGCACTAGCACCTCAAGCTAGCGCGTCTACCATTCCGCCACCCGGGCAGGTGTCGTTTGGACAACGAGTAAATAGCTTAGCATGAAATTACAGGGATGCAATTCGCGCGTGTGCCCGGCGTGTCGCGTGTAGCCTTGAAGTCATGACTGATGCCCTTTTTCTTTTCGACCCGCAGGTCGACGACGTCCCGGTGAACAGCGACGAACTCCACGCCGGCTGGAAGCTAACCCTGCCTGCTCACATCAAGCGCCATGCCGTGCAGGCCATGCGACTCAAGGCAGGGGACAGCCTGCAACTTTCCGACGGCAACGGCTTGAGAATCCAGGCAGTGATGGCCGATCCTGAAGCCGGACTGGCTGAAGTCGTGGAAGTGGGGCGCGAACCCGAGCAGCTCACCCGTTTGGCGCTGATTCAGGCATTGGCGAAAACCGGCCATGATGAGCAGGCCATCGATATGGCTACGCAGATCGGCGTCGACCAAGTGGTGCCATGGCAGGCGGACCGATCCATTGCCAAGTGGAAGGTCGGCCGTACAGACAAGAAGTGGAATTCGGTACTGGATGCCGCCACCGAGCAGTCGCGGCGCGCCTTTAAGCCGCAATTGGAGGCGTGCGCGTCCAGCAAAGAGGTCGTGGCCATCTGCCGCAGGGCCTGCGTGCATGGCGATGTGGTGATTGTGCTGCATCAGGATGCTACCGATACGTGGTCCGGCGTGGAGGAGAAGGTTGCGCAGTTGGTGGAACGCACGCTCCAGGACGGTCGGCCGCGGACTGTCAGTGTGGTGGTCGGGCCTGAGGGCGGCATCAGTGAGCAGGAGGTAGCTGATTTCGTCAAGGCCGGAGCGGTGAGCTGCGTACTGGGGCACAATATTCTGAGAGCCGCGACGGCCGGTCCTGTAGCGTTGTCGCTGTTGTCTCGGGTGTTGGGACGTTACGAGTAACGCCCACGCGCTAAGCTGGTGCGTAGCAACATCAAACCAAGGAGCATGATGAGCGAATCCGACGATTGCCTGTTCTGCAAGATCATCGCAGGGCAGATTCCCAGCAGCAAGGTCTACGAGGACGAGACGACCTACGCATTCAACGACATCAACCCCAAGGCCAAGGTCCACGTGCTCGTGGTGCCCAAGAAGCACTACGCCAACGTCGCCGAACTTGCCGCCGACGACCCGACCGAGCTGGCCCACATCGTCTCCATCGCGCAGAACATCGCCGACAAGGAATTTCACGGCGCCTACCGACTGGTGTTCAACACCGGTCTCGACGCCGGCCAGACCGTCTTCCACGTGCACGCGCACGTGATGACCGGCGAAAAGCTCGACGAGTAGTAGGGGAATATCCGCTTCGTGGCAACGACTACACGTACCATCACCATCCCGCCCCAACTTGACCCCGTCGCCGTGCTCGGCCCGGTTGACGAGGTCATTCGCGAGGTGGAGCGCGCCTTTCCGGACCTGACGATTATCGTGCGCGGCAACCGCGTGGCGATCGTCTCCCGCTCCAAGCAGACCGAAGCCCAGGCCGCACAGGCCGAGGATTTGGTCAACACCATCATCCAAGCCGCCTACACCGCGCCTATGGACGCCGACACCGTGCGTCGCATGCTCGACCAGAACGTGCTCAAGAACCACGTGCGCCTCGAACATCCAGGTCACGGCCCGGTGCATGACAAACTGGCGCAATCGACCTCAAACGAACGCGCCCATGCACGTTCTGCCGGCTCCCACGACCCGACGTACCGCAAGCCCACGGTTCCCGGCGTCATCACCTTTGCCGCCGGCGTGCCGGTCCGTGCGAAAACCGCCGGACAAGTGGCCTACGTGAACGCCATCGAATCGCACACCATCACCTTCGGCATTGGTCCCGCAGGCACCGGCAAGACGTATCTGGCCGTGGCCAAGGCTGTGCGTGCCTTCCAGGACAAGCAGATTCGCCGCATCATCCTTACGCGCCCGGCCGTGGAGGCCGGCGAAAGCCTCGGCTTTCTGCCCGGCACGCTGAACGACAAGGTTGACCCGTATCTGCGCCCGCTGTACGACGCGCTTGGCGACATGCTCGGCGCCGACCAGCTCAAGCGGTACATGGACGACGGCTCCATCGAAGTGGCGCCGCTCGCTTACATGCGCGGTCGTACGCTGAACGACGCGTTCGTGATCCTCGACGAGGCTCAGAACACCACCGAACAGCAGATGAAGATGTTCCTGACCCGTCTGGGCTTCAACACCACGATGGTCATCACCGGCGATATCTCGCAGGTGGACCTTACCGTGCCGCGCTCGGGACTGGCCACCATCGAACGCATCCTGGGCGGCATCAACGACATCGCATTCGTGCATCTCAAAACCGAGGACGTGGTACGTCACCAGCTGGTCGGCCAGATCGTGGCCGCCTACGACCGTCACTCCGCCATCGCCGGCGACCACCGCGACATCGAACGCAAGGGCCGCCGCAACCATACCGACTTCGATGCCCGCCAGCAAGCGGATTCAACCAACCAAAGTGAGACAGACGATGAGCGTTGACGTCACCAATGAAACCCAGTGGGTCATCGACCCCAAGGTCTTCTCCGATTTGGGTATTTGGGTACTCGACCAGATGCGCGTGAGCACCCAGTCCGACCTGACCATCATGTTCGTGGATCCCAATCCCATCGCCGAATTGCACATGCGTTGGATGAACCTCGAAGGTCCGACCGACGTGATGAGCTTCCCGATGGACGAGCTGCGCCCAGGCGACGGCAAAACCGTGATGGAAGGAGTGCTCGGCGACATCGTCATCTGCCCGTGGGTCGCTGCCCAACAGGCTGCCGCAGCCGGGCACAGCACCATGCAGGAGATGCTATTGCTCACCATCCACGGCATCCTGCACCTGCTCGGCTACGACCACGTGACCCCCGAGCAGGAGCGCCAGATGTTCGGCCTGCAGCGACAGCTGCTGCTCACCTTCTTCGCCCTGCGCCACGATGCCAACGTGCAGGCCACGCTGCCCGCCGGCACACCCGACGCGCTGGCCCTGTACGACGCCGCGCACGGTGCTGGCCGCGACCTCGATTCCAAATAAACTTCCAAATCAATCACACCAAATTCGGATTATTCTCTACCGTTCAAGGACATTCAAGGACACCGAAAAATCATTATGGAGTATTCCAGTACCACGCTGATCGCCGTCACCGTCATTCTCGTACTTGTGGCGGCCCTGTTCGTCTGGCTTTCGCTGACCATGGCCGCCGCTGAAGGTGCCGTGGCCCGCGTAACGCGAGCCAGCCTCAACAATCTCATCCTCGAGGTGCAGACCGACTCCGAAGCAAGCCAGTTCCTCAAGATGAAGAAGATCGACAAGATTCATCGCGTGCAACGGCTCATCGCCGACCGTTACGCCACCGCCGGCAGCTGTGCGTTCTTCCGCATCGCCTGCAATGTGCTCGACGGCGTACTGGTGTCTTCCATCGCATCCCTGTGGGGTGCGGAACTGTGGGTTGAACTGCTCGCTGGATTCCTGTTCGCGATTATCGTAGCCGTGGTCTCCGTACTGGTCCGCCCGCGCACCGCCGGCATGACCAAGCCGGTCGACATCATGATTTCCAACTCGCGCATCGTGTCGTTGGCCACCAAGCTCACGCCGTTCGCACGCATCGGTGGCGACAAGTCCGGTTCCAAGGGGCCGGGCCGCCGCTCCAAGGACTCCGATCTGTCCGATGACGAGGAGCTTGAGAAGATTCAGCTCGAGCAGGGCAAGGCCGCCATCGACCGACTGGTGGAGTCCAACGACTTCGATCCGGAAGTCTCCGAAATGTTGCGCAACGTGCTCACCCTGTCTGATACGTTGACTCGCGAGATCATGGTGCCGCGCACCGATATGATCTGCATGGAGCGCGACTCCACACTGTCTTCCGCGCTGAAACTGTTCTCCCGCTCCGGTTTCTCCCGCGTGCCGGTGATCGGTGAGGATGTGGATGACCTGATCGGCGTGGCCTATTTGAAGGACGCCGTGCGCGCCACCGCCTTCAACCCGGCGGCCATGGAGCGCACGGTCGAATCCATCGTCCGGCAGCCGCTGCTTGTTCCCGAATCCAAGCCGGTGGACGACCTGTTCCATGAGATGCAGCGTTCCCGCCAACATGTGGCCGTGGTGGTCGATGAGTATGGCGGCATCGCCGGCATGGTGACTATCGAGGATGCCATCGAACAGATCGTCGGCGAGCTGGAAGACGAGCACGACCGCACCCAGCGTACCGAGCCGGAGAAAATCGGCGACAACAAGTGGAAGATGCCCGCCCGTACGCCGATTGCCGATCTGGAGGAGATCTTCGAGATCGACATTGATGAGGACGATGTCGATACCGTGTACGGCCTGCTGACCAAGATTCTGGGCCGCGTGCCGATTGTCGGTGCTTCGGCCGTGACACGCGGTCTGCGACTGACCGCCGTGGACTCCGCCGGACGCCGCAAGAAGGTGTCCACCATCGTCGTCGAACCGGCGCACGTCGAGGGCGGCGAGGAAAATAGCAGGACCCATGAGGAAACTGACGGCGAGCCCGTCGAAGGCGATGATACCGCCAGCAAGGAGTGATATGACCGACCAGAACAACAGCACGAACGACGTCGATGACATTGACGTCACCGATGCTTCCGATGTTGCCGGCGTTGCCGAAGTCGACGCGACCGGTGAAACGGAGAATGTGACCAAGCAGGACGTGCCGTATCGCTCCGGATTCGTGGCCGTGGTGGGCCGCCCGAACGTCGGCAAATCCACGTTGATCAACACGTTGATCGGCAAGCAGATCGCCATCGCATCCTCTCGCCCGGAAACCACCCGTAAGGCGATTCGCGGCATCCTGACCGCCGACCACGCGCAGCTCGTGCTCGTGGACACGCCCGGTATCCACCGCCCGCGTACGTTGCTTGGCCAGCGTCTGAACGACGTGGTCGACGAATCCTTGGCCGATGTGGACGTGGTGGCCTTCCTGCTGCCCGCCGACCAGGAAATCGGCCCCGGCGACAAGCGTATTCTTTCCCGACTGCGTACCGACTTCGCCACCAAGCGTGAGGACGGTACGTTCAAGTGGCGCATCCCGCTGATTGCCATCGTCACCAAGATCGACGAGCTTGGCCGTCAGCAACTCATCAACAAGCTCATCGAAATCAACGATTTCGCCGATTTCTCGGACATCGTGCCGGTGAGCGCCCTGAAGCACGACAATCTGGCTGAAGTGAAGAACGTGCTCATTGAGCACACGCCCGAGGGCCCGCAGATGTACCCGGACGATCAGATCAGCGAGGAGCGTCCGGAAGACACCATCGCCGAACTCGTGCGCGGTGCGTTCCTTGAGACCCTGGACGACGAGCTGCCGCATTCGCTGGCCGTGGTGGTCGATTCCATCGACTATCCGGAAGACAACGAGACCGGTCAGGGCTATGACGGCAAGGCGCAGGTCAACGTGTCCATTTACGTGGAGCGTGACTCCCAGAAGCCGATCATCATCGGCAAGGGCGCCTCGAACCTCACCTACGTCAAGAAGAAGCTGCGCACCCCGGTCAACCGCATTGTCGGCCAAAAAGCCAAGCTCGACCTCCACGTCAAGGTAGCCAAAGGCTGGCAGTCCGACCCCAAGCAGCTGGAGCGCCTAGGCTTCTAGGGCGTATAGACGAAAAAGCTCCCTCGTCAGAGGGAGCTTTTGCTATACGGTTTACTTCCGCTTGGTGTACATCTGGGTGTTGAGGAGGGTGGAGTAGCGCTTGATGACCTTGGGGCGAATCACCTTCATGGAAGCGGTCATCAGACCGTTCTCCTGGGTGAACTCCTCGGGCAGGATGATGAACTTGCGTACGGATTCGGCGCGGGAGACGCCCTCGTTGGCCCGATCGACCCACTGCTGCACTTCGGCGCGCACGGCGGCGTTCCTTGCCGCGTCCTCGAGGGACATGTTCTCGTCAAGCCCCTTGGCGGCGAGCCACGGGCGCAACGACTTCTCGTCCAACGTCACCAGGGCGGAGATGAACGGGCGTTTGTCGCCCAGCACCAACGCCTGGGAGACGATCTCGCAACGCTGGATGACCTCCTCGATCGGGCCGGGGGAGACGTTCTTGCCGCCGGCGGTGATGATCAGATCCTTCTTGCGCCCGGTGATGTACAGGAACCCGTCGTTGTCGATGCGGCCCAGATCGCCGGTGGCATACCAGCCATCTTCGGTGAACGACAGCTCAGTGGCCTCGTCGTTCTTGTGATAGCGCGGGAACACGGCACGACCCTTGACCTGAATTTCGCCGTCCTCGGCGATGCGCAGGGAGAATCCGGGGAATGCGATGCCCACGGAACCAGCGTGGAACGGCGTACCCAGCGGGTTGAACGCGCACGGCGCGGTGGTTTCGGTCAGACCATAGCCCTCGTATACAGGCACACCCGCGCCACGGAAGAAAGCCAGCAGTTCCGGGTCAAGCGGGGCACCGCCGGCCACAATCCACTTGGCACGACCGCCGAGCACTTCGCGCAGCGAAGAGTAGACAATCGGATCGAAGGCAGCGCGGCGAGTGCGGGTCAGTGCACCTGCCTTGCCATTGGCGGAGACTTCCTTCATATAGTTCTGCGCAGCCACCACGGCGGAGGCGAACACCACGCCCTTGGGGCCGTGGCCGGCCTTCTGGGACGCGGCGTTGTACACCTTCTCCAGCACGCGCGGCACCACGATCATGAGAGTGGGCTTGGCCACCTGCAGATCGCTGATCAGCGTCTTGATGCCGGTGGCGATGTAGATGCGGACGTTCGAGGAGACGACGATGTAGTTGATGGCGCGGGCGAAGGAATGGGCCTGCGGCAGGAACAGCAGGATGGTGTTCCTCTTGTCGTGCAGCAGATCGGGCATGTAGGCCGGCAGATTCAGCGCGGTTTGGCAGTAGTGCTCGTGGGTCATCTCCACGCCTTTCGGCGCGGCCGTGGAACCGGAGGTGTACACGATGGAGCACAGGTCGGTCTTCTTGACCGAATCGATGCGCTCGTCCAGCTCCTCGTCCGAGACCGTGGTGCCGTAGGCCTTGATTTCGTCCAAGCCACCGGTCTCGATGGTGATGATGTGCTCCAGGGACGGGCACTCTTCGACGGACCCATCCGCCTTCTTACGCATGTCCGTGTCCTGCACGATCAGCAGTCGGGCATCGGAGTTGTTGACGATATTGCGAATCTGCTCGGCGGAATCGGTGTCGTAGATGGTGGCGAGCACGCCGCCGCACGCCATGATCGCCGCGTCGGTCAGGTCCCAGTCGTAGGAAGTTCGGCACATGAATGCCACGGCATCGCCCTTCTTCAGGCCGTAATGAATCAGGCCCTTGGCCACGGCACGCACGTCAGCCAGGAACTCGTTGGCGGTGACGGTCACCCAATCGTTGCCGGACTTGTAGGTGTACAGCGGCTCATCGCCCATACGTTCGGCGCGGTCCGCATACAGGTCGTAGATGGACGTACCTTCGTCCAGCGGCGGATTGCCTTCGGTGGAGGTGGTGAGCAGGCCGGTGGCGGGGTCGATGTCGGTGACGGTCAGGTGGCCGTCGTCCCAATCGTCGCTGTGAGGCAAAGCGATGTTGGTCTCGACCGGCACGTCGGCGTTGGACAGGTAATCGGGCTCGTCCGGGGTGTCATCGTGGACCGGGTGGACGAAGTCGGATCCCAACCTGAGCGCCTTGCGGGTGAGATCGATCGTGTGCTGCGTGAAGGAATTGATAACCGACAAGTCTTGCTCCTGTAAACCTTTCAGTGTCGTCCAGCCATGAGGCGAACGCTTCTCAAAGTTCAAATTGTAATCGCCCAAACCGAACTCGTCACCTTACGCAACCGTAGGATTCTGGCGGGTTAGGGGAGTGCGTGGCAAAATATTGCACAGGTCCCGATATTGTTGAGTAACCGTGAGCTACGAAACGGTGATTGTCGATAATTACTGAGCGGTTGGTTGCTAATCGATGCCGGGTGATTGTTGGACGACTTCCGAGCAATTCATCCGCAATGCGCATGGACACATTCGTATTTCTCACTAATTTCGGGTTCGTTTCTGTTTCGATTGGCGGAATCTCAAGTCATGGCCTTTACCTTCCGACTACACTTTCTATGCGGATAACCATGTCCATTTTGAAGTAGAACAAGAAAGGGCTCTCATGGCGCAAAACCCAGAAGCCACCGTGGTGTTCGGCGTTTTGAACGAAACGTCCGAAACGGAATCCCGCGTCGCGCTGACGCCGGATATCGTCACCCGGCTGAAGAGGAGCGGTGTCTCTTCACTGATTGAAGCAGGTGCCGGCATTGCTGCCGACTACACCGATGAGGATTACGAAAAGGCCGGTGCGAAGGTGACCAGCCGTGACGAGGTGCTCGCCGAAGCCGACGCGCTCGGTTTTGTGGACCGACCGTCCGCCGAGACCGTGGCCAAGCTCAGGGCCGGCCAGTGGGTCATTGGCATGCTCGGTTCCTTCACCGATGCCGATTACATGGCCGCGCTCGAGAAGGCCGGTCTGGTGGGCATCGCCATCGAAAAGCTGCCCCGTAAGCTTTCCAGCGCCCAGTCCATGGATGAGATGACCTCTCAGAACTCCGTGATGGGCTACAAGGCAGCCATCACCGCCGCCGATGCTTACGGTTCCTTCCTGCCGATGATGACCACCGCCGCCGGCACGATTCGCCCGGCTAAGGCGCTGGTGCTCGGTGCCGGCATCGCCGGCCTGCAGGCCATTGGTACGCTGAAGCGTCTAGGCGCGGTCGTCACCGCGTACGACGTGCGTCCCGCCTCCCAGGGCGAGGTCGAGTCCCTCGGCGCGAAGTTCCTTGATCTGGGACTTGACTTCTCCAAGGGCCAGGGTGAGGGCGGTTACGCCCGTGCGCTGACCGCCGAGGAGCAGGCTCAGCAGCAGGCTGCCGTCGACGAGAAGGCCGCCGGCTTTGACATCATCATCACCACCGCCAAGGTCCCGGGCCGCAAGCCTCCGGTGCTGCTCACCGCAGCCGGTGTCAAGGGTCTCAAGCGTGGTGCCGTGATCGTGGACTGCGCAGCATCCGACCTCGGCGGCAACGTCGAGGGCTCCGCCGTCGGCGAGCAGGTCACCGAGGGCGGCGTCAAGCTGATCGGTGCCCCTTATCTGGCCTCCGGCGTCGCCACCACTGCGTCCAATCTGCTTTCGCGCAATGTGGCCGACATCCTCGTGCACTTCGTGCGTGACGGCAAGCTCGGCCAGGATCTCGCCGAAGAACTTGACGACGCGCTGGTGGTTGCCGGCCGCGCCGCCGCCCCGGCAGCTGCTGCCGATGCCGAGAAGTCCGAGAAGTAAGGAAGAAGGAATACCGTGCCTACTCTCGTCGTTTCCATTACCCTGTTCGTCCTCGCGCTGCTCATCGGCATCGAGGTCATCGGCAAGGTGCCCGCCACCCTGCACACGCCGCTTATGTCCGGCGCGAACTCCATCCACGGCATCGTCATCGTCGGCGTTGTGATCGTGGCAGCCGAAGCCAATAGCCCGCTGGCCTACGTGTTCATCTTCTTGGCCGCTGTGCTGGGCACCATGAACGTCGTTGGTGGCTACGTGGTCACCGACCGCATGCTTGAGATGTTCAAGTCCAGCAAGAACGAGAAGAAGGGGGAGTCGAAGTAATGACCTCCGCAACCGTTGGCGCCATCGACATCGTCGCTTGGTTCGCCTACCTGTTCTCTGCCGTCCTGTTTGTGGTCGGTCTGCATTTCATGAATTCGCCGAAGACCGCCCGCAAAGGTAACCAGATCTCTGCGTTCGGCATGGTCGTGGCCGTGCTCATGGCGTTCATCGTGCTCTTCGCCAAGGGCTTCGTGAACATTGTCGCCGTGGTGGTGCTGGTCGTCGGCATCCTGATCGGTGCCGTGGCCGGTGTCGTCTCCGCCAAGAAGGTGAAGATGACCGATATGCCGCAGCTGGTCTCCGTGTTCAATACCGTGGGTGGTGGCGCCGCCGCACTCGTGGCCCTGAACGACATCCTGACCAAGGAAGGCACCCCGGACATCGTGGTGCTCATCACCGCTGGTCTCGGTATTCTCATCGGTTCTGTGACCTTCACCGGCTCGCTCATCGCTGCCGGCAAGCTACAGGGCATCAAGTGGGTCAAGAAGCTGAACCTGCCGGGCAAGGGCGTATGGAACATTCTGTTCGCCGTGCTGTCTGTCGCCTCGCTGGTCATGCTGTGCGTCCAGCCCGAACAGCGTCTGCTGTGGTCGATTCTGACCACCGTGTTCGCCCTGTGCTACGGCTTGGTCTTCGTGATTCCAATCGGCGGCGCCGATATGCCCGTCGTCATCTCTGTGCTCAACGCCTGCACCGGTACGGCTGTGGCTATGTCCGGTCTGGCGATTGACAACGTTGCCCTGATCGTGGCCGGCGCACTCGTCGGTTCCGCAGGTGTGACCCTGTCCATCCTCATGGCTCAGGCCATGAACCGTCCGCTGCTCTCCGTCTTGGCCGGTGGCTTCGGCGGTGGTGCTGACGCCGCCGCTGCTGGCGACGGTCTGGAAGGCACCATGAAGGAGACCACGCCGGACGATCTGGCCGTTCAGCTCGTCTACGCGCAGAAGGTCATCTTCGTGCCCGGCTTCGGTCTGGCTCAGGCTCAGGCCCAGCGCGAGCTCGCTGACCTCGGCGAACTGCTCAAGGGCCACGGCGTGGAAGTCTCCTACGCCATTCACCCGGTCGCAGGCCGTATGCCTGGTCACATGAACGTGCTGCTGGCCGAGGCCAACGTACCCTACGAGGAACTCGTGGATCTCGATGAGATCAACCCGCAGTTCCCACAGGCCAACGTGGCTCTGGTCGTCGGCGCCAACGACGTGACCAACCCGGCCGCTCGTCGCCCCGGCACCCCGGTCTCCGGCATGCCGATTCTCGACGTCGACAAGTCCCAGAACGTCGTGGTCATGAAGCGTGGCCGTGGTATGGGCTATGCCGGCATCCAGAACGAGCTCTACTTCGAGAACAACACCCAGATGCTGTTCGGCGATGCAAAGAAGAGCCTGCAGGCCGTCATCGCCGCCGTCAAGGAACTGCTCGCGTAACCATTCTTGGCTCCCCTCTGTGAGGGGAGCCAAGCTCTATATCTACTACAGTCCAAACACCCGCTTAACAAAGCTGTTAACGCGACGCCAATAGCGGTCCGGATCGGTGCTGGCGCTCATCGTGTGGTCGGCGCCGGGAATCAGCAGCTTCTCGCGGTCGATGCTGGCGCAGGCGTTGTAATTGATGTCCAGATACTTCGGATTGACAAAAGTATCCGCTCCGCCATGAATGAACATCATCGGAATAGTCGCGTGCCGTAATGCCTTCACACAGGAGGCGTCCTCAAACCGGTATCCAGCTTTGCGTCTAGACACATGACTGGCCACTTTGACCAGCAGCACGGCCAACGAGTGCGGCAAATGGAACATCGCCTCGGCATTATCCGTAAACTGTGAGACCACGGAACTGTATCCGCAATCGGAAATCGCGGCGACGACGTTGCGGGGGAGTCGCGCATCGCCGGCCGCCATCATCACCGTGGCGGCGCCCATCGAATTGCCATGCAACAGAATGCGTGCATCCGGATCAGCTGCGGTGATCAGCGAAACCCAGCCCAACAGATCGTCGCTTTCCAGCAATCCCATACCCACGTAACGCCCTTCGCTCAACTCATGGGCGCGCTGCGCGGGTAGCAGGACCGTAAAACCGAGTTGCGCATAGCGATGCGCCCATTTGGCCATTTCCGCGGGCTCTCCGGTATAGCCATGGCAGCAGATCGCGTATAGATGCGGCTGTGGGTCGGAACAATCCGGGTCCAACAGCCAGCCGTGGAGTTTCAATCCATCATGGCTGCGCAGCGTGACCGATTGCTTGGCCTCCTCGAACCACCGGGTGGCCTCAAGCTGCTCGGACATGTCGAATTCGATGCCTTTCGGCGTCTCCTCGTGCGGCATGTTGAACATCGAACGTTTGGCCTTGGTGTCCAGCGCGAACGTGAACATGACGTTGGCGGCCGCGGCTGTGACGCCGGCTCCGGTGGCGGCTATCGCGGCAAGTGCCGCAGCCATACCCCTGACAACGCGAGTGTGTGCGGCGATGACGTCATGGTCATCCTCATTGATGACGTCGTCCGAACGAGTCATATCAACCTCCCGATACGGTACTCACCATCGTACGTTATTTTTCGAAATCATCCCCAACTTCGTGAAAGACCGTACACTGAGTGTCGCTGAGCGTACGGTTTTCACGAAATGGCGGACGATTTCGTGAAAACCGTATGATGAGAACGGGTAAGCGTACGTTCTTCACAAAGCTAGGGATTATTTCGCGGAAACCGTGCGTTGACGTGGCTGGGACGGCCGGGATGCAGCGTCATCGAAACATCACCACGCAAAGTCCGGAGTTGGCGTATAATTGACAATTGTTGCTTTGGCGAGGGAAGTGTGCGTGCTGACACATGACACAGCTTCCGTTATCGACTCGGCGTATTTCACTCTTTGTAGGGTGTCTTTCGGCGCGTCGTGGCGTCTGAGCGAGACAGTACGAAACGAAACTACAAGGAGTATCCATTATGGCTACCACCATTAAGCTTGAGGGCGAGGCCCGTTCCGAGTTCGGCAAGGGCGTTGCTCGTCGTCTGCGCGTTGCCAACAAGATTCCGGCCACCATCTACGCCGGCGGCGAAGAGCCCGCCTTCGTTACCTTGCCGATGCGCGAGACCACCCTGGCCCTGCGTCACACCAACGCCCTGTTCACCATCGCCTTCGACGGCAACACCAAGATGGCCGTCGTCAAGGACGTGCAGAAGAACCCGGTCAAGCGCATCATCGAGCACATCGACTTCCTCGAGGTCAAGGCCGGCGAGAAGATCGACGTCGAGGTGCCGGTGTTTGTGGAAGGCACCCCGAAGGGTGCTGCCGTGGCGTTCGTCGACATTCAGGAGCTCAAGGTCCGCGCCGACGTCACCAACCTGCCCGAGAAGATCGTGGTCAGCGTCGAAGGCCTGACCGACGGCACCAAGGTGTTCGCCAAGGATGTCGTCCTGCCTGAGGGCGTCGAGCTGGACATCGAGGATCCGGAAGAGTCCGTCGTCACCGTCGAGGTGCCGGAGGATGCCACCGAGTCCACCACCGCTCCGGAAGCTGCTGCCGCCCCGGCTGACGCCGCCGCTGCTCCGGCTGCCGACGCCAAGTGAGTCGGTCGCTTCGATAGCGAACAATTCAGAACATAACTGAAACGTGGAAGCCCGCAGCCGTTGAGAACGGTGCGGGCTTCTTCGTTTTTTCACCATGTGAACTCTGCCACACGAGTAACACATGGGTGTGCAAAAGTATGCAACAGAGCTCGCGCCACAAGCGCACAGCACACACCCCATATGGTGGCTTTCGGGCTGCCAAAGTCAAGAAGAAGTAGCTAGTAATGACTGAAAATACGCACCACGATCCGGCAGCGCTCGACCAGCTCACCGAACCGTTCACCGTACTGCCGAACGACAACCCCGCATCCGATGAGAAGCGTCAGTCCCTCATCGACAAGCCGGCTTTCGGCCAGGTGTTCTCTGACAACATGACTCACATGACTTGGACCAAAGGCGAAGGCTGGTCCGACCGCCGCGTCGAGCCGTACGCGCCGCTCAAGATGGACCCGGGTGCCTCTGTGCTGCACTATGCACAGGAGTGTTTCGAGGGTCTGAAGGCTTATCGTCACGCTGACGGCTCCACCTGGCTGTTCCGCCCGGATGCGAACGCCGAGCGTTTCCAGAATTCCGCCAAGCGTCTATACCTGCCCGAGCTGCCGGTTGACGACTTCCTCGGCTCCGTGGCCGCGCTGGTCAAGCGCGACGCCAACTGGGTGCCGTCACGCCGTGAGTACACACTGTACATGCGTCCGTTCATGTTCGCCTCCGAGCCGTTCCTCGGCGTGCGCGCTCCGCAGGAAGTCGACTACTGCGTGATCGCCTCTCCGTCCGGCCCGTACTTCCCGGGCGGCGTCAAGCCGGTGAGCATCTGGGTTGAAGACAAGTGGTTCCGCACCGGCCCCGGCGGCACTGGTTTCGCCAAGTGCGGTGGCAACTACGCTGCCTCCCTGCTCGGTGAGTATAAGGGTATCGAGAACGGCTGCGAGCAGGTCTGCTTTGTGGACGCCGCCACCAAGACCTACCTTGAAGAGCTTGGCGGCATGAACATGATGGCCGTGCACAAGGATGGCCACGTGGAGACCCCGTCCCTGACCGGCAACATTTTGCCGGGCGTGACCCGTCGCTCCCTGATTCAGCTGCTTCAGGACAAGGGCCACGACGTGGTCGAGACCATGATCGCCCTCGACCAGCTGCTCGAGGACATTAAGTCCGGCGAGGTCACTGAGGTGTTCGCTTGCGGTACCGCCGCCATCATTACCCCGATCGGTCGCTTCAAGTCCGAGAAGTTCGATGTCACCGTCGCCGACGGTGGCTCCGGCGAGCTGACCGTCGCCCTGCGCAACGAGTTGCTCGGCATCCAGCTCGGCGAGGTGGAAGACCCGCACAACTGGATGTGGAAGGTGTGCTGAAAAGCCCGCTGATTAGGCATTGAGACCCCTTACGAACGACAATGTTTGCAAGGGGTCTCATCGTATCTCGGGTAAGATTTCCGGCGTCTAGGAATGTCATTCTCCAACATTCTCCAACAAATCTTCGGGTTGGGCTGCGGAACGGTTTCGGCGTGGCGGAATCGACGGTGATTCGCTCGAAAAATCAAAAATCGGTTTTTGTATAAATATTCATGTAAGCCTTTTTGTATCTATTTATGTATGTTCACATGTCGGTGTGAGCAATAATCAGCGTTGACTGTGACTCACTATTCCCATTATGGTGTGACTATCTGTTATCATGTGAGTGTGAATAAAAAACCCTATGGAGGTGAAGACTCCACAGGGTTGAAAAACGAAACCCTAGCAAGAGTTCCACTCCCAAGTTTAGTCGAGGGCGTGGAGGAAAGATGACGGAACAGATGGGCTACCGCAATGTAGATCGCGTATATGCTCTCGCAAGCCAAGGCAAATTCTCCAAGACTGATGAAAACGGCAAGCAGACGCTAGACCTACTGGCTTTGTCGATGATGACCTACATGGCCTCGAAGGTAATCGACAAAGAGGATGTGGACGCCGTCGTATATCAAGACCGTGCCTACTGGTGTTATTGGGAGGGTTGGGACAAGATGATAGAGGGTATGGGCATGGTCATCGCCTCCAAGGAACATGATTTAGACACTGCCGCAGAAACAACAATGGCCCGCACGCGGACAGCGCGAAACCGACTGAGCCGTGGTGCAAAGTTTTTACAAGAGCAGGGCTGTATAAAGCAGCTAAAGGCTCCGATTCCTCTAGCGGGGAAGAATGCCATCTGGCTTCTGTTGCTTGGTAATGAGAGGGAGAACCGCGAAGCTGAGCGAATCGCCCGATTGTATTTCAATCTTCCGCCCATGAAAGCGTAAATACGCGAAAACCGCCCCTCCGTCCAGCGTTACTGCTGGGGGAGGGGCGGTGGTATTTATTCGCTGCGACTACTTGCCGGCCATGCGTACCGGGTTGTATGCGACTCCGAATCCTGCGGCGATCAAACGCTCGATATTGACCTTATCGAAGACACAGCTCCAGTGCCATTATCCGTCATCAGAAAAGCCGTGGATTTTGATTGATGTAAGTTTTGGCACGCCAAAACTTACATCAATCAATGAAAAACGTCAAAAAACGCCCTATTTTTAGATGTCCATGTAAGTTTCAGATGACATCAACGTCATCTTCCCCTCATAAAGTGTCAGGAAAAGTTGAGGGTGAGTCGGTGCTTGGCACGTCCCATGATGGGGCTGAGGGAGACGGTCGAGGTGTGGGCTGAGGGGTGACGGGAGTGTCTGGCGCTGGGCGAGTGGTGTTGGTTGATGGTTGCTGTTGGATGGGTGCGGGTTGTGATTCGGATGTCCCGGCTGGCGCGGATGGTGCTTCTTCTGTTTGTTGAAGGACGCGCTGAGCTGAGAGTGGGTTGGAAAATGGCCGCTTTGCCTTGCGGGAGTAGGGCTGAGCGGTTTTTTTCGTTTTAACCGGTTTTAACGGTTTTTAACCTGTTTTTACGAAAAATGTGGGCAAAATGTGGGCAAAAAATGAGCCTCGGAAAGCTACTCCCAAAACGTGAAAACCGCCCCTCCGTCCAGCGTTATGCCGGATGGAGGGGCGGTGTTTTTATGGTTATTCGGTTTTGGATGCCTTGGCCTTGAGGGTGCTTGCGCCGATGACGACGCCGATGGCCAGGGCGACGGCGTTGATGGTCGTCGCGGCCTGATCGGCCCACGTCCAGCCCCATACGGGGCCGAGGGTCTGCACGAGCACGCCGATGGCCGGCAGCACGATCAGCGCGAGCCATTTGAGCACGTCATAGGCTCGGTTCGGCAGCAGCCAATCGGGCACGGTCGGCTCCGTGCCGGCGGTCTTCAGTTCGGTGTTTTCGTCGGTCATATTGTCCTCGATTCTGTGATTTGGAACCTAGGAACCTCGCCCGGTGTCGGGTGCAGGGTTCCTAGGTAGGTCGGGTTATCAGTAGCGCAGCACTTCGCCGGGGTAGATCACGTTGGGGTTGCCGCTGCGATAGCCGGTGAGCTGCGTGTAGCCGATGCCGAGGCGTGCCGCGATGCCGCCGAGCGTGTCGCCAGCGCGGACGGTCACGGTACGGGACGGTGGGGCGTTGCTGCCGGTGGCGACGCTGCCGCCGCCGTTGTAGGTGACGACCTGACCGGGGTAGATCAGGTTGAGGTTGCCGCTGGGCACGCTCCACTTGGACAGCGGCCACAGGCCGGTGCGCGAGGCGATGCCGCTCATGGTGTCGCCGGAGCGGACGGCCACGCGGGTCGTGTTGGCCTGCGCGGCCTGCTGCGGCGCTACGGTCGCGGTGCCGGCGAGGCGCTGGTTGACGATCGCCATGACCTTGTCGTAGTTCGCGCCGAGCGCGTCGCGCCGCTGCTGGCCGTTGCCGTAGTCGCCACGGATGGTGGCGGTCGCGAGTGCCTGTAGGTCGATGGTCTGGGTCGGCGGCTTCTCGGTCTGCGGCGGGGTTGCGGGCTTGGCTGCGTCGGCGGGGTTGGCGTAGGCCTGCCACTGGCTTGCGTCGCCTCTGAAGTAGTTGAGGTCGAGCGGCCCGTTGTAGCCGCTGATCCAGCCGTTGGAGGTGTACTGGCGCATGGCCTCGCCGTAGACCGCGTAGTTCCACGGTCGGCTCTGGTAGCCGGTGGGCGCGTTGCTGGCGTACTGGGCGACCCACAGGCCGCAGTTGGCGCGCACGTCGCCGGGTATCTGGCCCAGCGCGCTGGCCTGCACGTACACCATCGGCCATACGCCGGTGAGCGTGTGCACGCGCTGGACGAACCGGCGAACCCAGTCGGAATTGCCCCACTGGGCGTTCTGATAGGACTCCCAGTCGAGCACGAGCACGGCCCTGCCGATGTAGTCGCGCGCCCGGCCGACGAAGTAGTCGGCCTCGGCCTCGGCGTTGTTGCCGCCGGCGTAGTGGTACAGGCCGAGGCTCTTGCCCCGGTCTGTCACGCACTTGGCCTGCGTGCGCCAACTGGAGTTCTCGAAGCCTACGCCCTGGGACACCTTGACTACGGCGAAGTCGTAGCTGGCGGTGCAGGTCACGTTCGAGCCCTGCCAGCCGGACACGTCGATGCCGACCATGTCGGCCATCGCGATCGCCGGCGTGCACGCGAGCAGCACGGCGAACAGTGCCGCGATGAGGGCCTGCAGCGGCTTGCTTCTGTTTTTGAATCTGCCCATTCGTTTTCCTTCCTATGTGTGGGGTGGGCATGAAATAGCCCCCGTCGGGGTCGGCGGGGGCTAAGCCTGTGGTTTTCTCGGGGCTATCGGCGCGTCCTGTATGTCCTGATTGACTTGGGTGCCGTGCCCGTTGCCACCAAGCGCGTGGTAGGTGGCGTAGACGCCTTCGGCGCGGGTTTTGAGGTCGTTGTCGGCGATACCGCCAGCGTCGACCATCTCACGCTGCATCTGCTCCAATTTGCACAGGAGCATGGTTTTCACCCCATCCTGCAGTGGGTCGAGACGCTGGTCGAGCTGGGTCAGGCTCGCGTCCACCTGATCGAGTCTCTGCGACAGGGCCGGGTCCGGTTTGCCCGCCTGGTCGATGCGGCGCAGTATCCATCCGGCGACCGTGCCGCCGCACGTGGTGATCACGGAGACCAGGATCGTTGCCCATACGGGTATCGTCTCGGTCATCTAGGTCATGACCTTCTTTCCTTTCGCTAATTGTTCCGGAGGGGCATCGAGCCTCCGTCGAACCACGGGAACCGGGGGAGGAGTTGTTGGACGGTCGGCCAATCGTCGCCCTCGTACACGGCCATGGCCTCCAACGTCAAACTGCCACTGCCACGGCAGTAGATGCTGCGGTTGCCGTCCCTGTTGATCTTCGCCGCCGTCCATGCGGCACCCGATGGGGTCGTGCCGGAGACGAGTGTCATGCCGCTCTCCACTGCCACGCTCAGCCCGCTGGTGGCCGTGTAGGCGATGACCACGACACGGCCCAGTCTCATCAATTCACGCCAGCTATACCAGTCGATTATCGACCAGCTATTGTTGCCAGTATTCGTGTAGCGGAAGTGCCCGTCGATGTGCTCGACATTCACGCCACTGCCGTTGGACCACGTGCTTAAGTTCCTGCGGCATGAGGGGTCGGTGTACAGGTTGGTGATGTAGGTCATGCCGCCACCGCCAATCGGGGAGCGGTCAGCTGAGTGGCATGAGATCGCCGGAGAGCAGCCTGCCGTGATTGTTCCTCTGCCACCAGTCCCAGTCGGTTTTGGTCATGAGCGTGGGCCGGTCGAACACCGTCACCGCGCCCGTTTTCAGGGGACTGTCGAACACGATCTGGGTTCCATTGGCATCCTGCGGGGTGGTGAACTCGATCGTCACCGTGTCGTGGACGCCATTGGACTGCGGGTTGCCGCCACGGGCCAGCTCCGTCCAGCCGGAGGCGTTGCGGCCGATGATGCACAGGCATCCGTTGCGCAGCGACTTGTCGGACGTCCAGTAGGAGAACTGGAACACCATGCGCGTCGATGCCGGCAGTCCGGTCAACGCCTGTGCCGCCTGCACGCCTCCAGCGTCGGTCGACTGCAGTCGCAGTTGCCGCTGCGCGTCGATGCAGGTTATGGTGCCGGAACCGCCACTCGGGGAGGGCAATGCCCCACGCGAGTTGAACAACGGGTTGGGGTAATGGTTGGTTATCAGCGTCATGCGGCCAACCCCCAATGATCAGGGTGGGCGGCATGAACGGGATGAGGATTGTTACACCCCATTACCATGTTTGGTAGGCCCCGATGGTCGGGGCCGGGTCGCCGGTTCCGGTATGACTTTCCTGCCCTGTCGTCGATGATCCGGGGGGTGTTGTCGCCGGGAACGGGGACGCCCGATGACCGCTGATAGGAACCAGGCCGGCTACACGGACGCTTCAGGGGCGCATGGCGCAGGTCTCGTCGTAATGTGGGTGCGGCGCGGGCGTCCGGACTCCTCCGAGCCCGCGGCGACCGGAAAACCTTCATGACGGGAGGAACGATGATGACCCCGGACGACATCGACGTGTGGGTCGGCCTGGACGTGGGCAAGAGCGCGCACCACGCGCACGCCCTCGACCATGACGGGAACACCCTGTACGACAAGCCGTTGAAACAGGACGAGAAGGCCATCCGCACGATGCTGGGCAAGCTCTCCAAGCATGGCCGTGTGCTGCTGGTCGTGGACCAGCCCAACACCATCGGCTCCCTGCCCCTGACGGTGGCGCGGAACATGGGGATCGCGGTTGCCTACCTTCCCGGCACGGCCATGCGCAGGACCGCGCAGCTGCTGCCCGGGGACGCGAAGACCGACCGCAGGGACGCGCATGTGATCGCGTGGGCCGCGCTCAAGCTGCCCGAGACGCTCAGGGACGCGGGCCCGGATGACGAGACCCTCGCCGCCCTGAAGCTGCTCGCCGGCCACGACGAGGACCTCGCCCACGAATCCACCCGCCACGTCAACCGCCTGCGGAGCCTGCTGCTGCAGACCCACCCCGCGTTCGAACGCGCGCTCAAGGGCGAGAGAATCACGCGCGACGCGACGCTCGCGCTGCTCGAACGATACGGCGGGCCCATGGGCGTGAAACGGGCCGGGATCGAGGACGTGAAGGACTGGGCCAAGTCCAACGGGCTTCGCGCCGGCCGCATCATCGACGACATGTTCAAGGCGATCGGCGAGCAGACCGTCACCGTGCCCGGCACCCTCATGGCCGAGACCATCATCCCCTCCATCGCCCGCGACATCAAGACGATCAGGGACCGGCGGCGCGAGGTCGGCCGCCAGGTCGAGAAGCTCCTGGAGGACCACCCTCTTCTCACGGTCCCGGCGTCGATGCCCGGGATAGGCGTCAGGACCGCAAGCAACATCCTGCTCGGCATCGGCGGCGACATCGCCAACTTCAAATCGTCCGCCCATCTGGCCGCCTACGCGGGCATATCGCCCGTCACCGGCCAATCCGGCACCAGCATCAAAGGCGAACGGCCCTCCAGGCGGGGCAACAAACGCCTCAAGAACGCGCTGTGGCAGACCGCGTTCGTCGCATCCACCAAACACCCGCCCTCCGTGGCCTATTACAAGCGCAAACGCGAACAGGGCAAACACCACAACGCCGCCATCATCTGCCTCGCGCGTCGGCGCTGCGACGTGATCTACAGCATGCTCAAAAACGGAACCCTCTACCAGGAACCAGCCCTCGTAGCCTGAACCGGGCCACACGGGAAAGGACGCCGGACGCCACCGGCAGGGCGAAGCGCGCCCACGACAGCCAACCGGAATCCCGACACGTCAACTCCCCAAGGAGTTGACAAAAACATAGGAACACCCCCCATTGGTTAATGGCATGAGGTCGCCGTCGAAGTAGCCTTCGCCGAGTGCGCGCATCTGGTTCCAGTCGGCTTCCGTCATGAGCAGGGGCTGTGTGAAGTTGGCGCTGCCCGAATCGGGGCAGGCGAGCCGGATAATGAAGTCTCTGGTCGGCGTGAACTTGAGGGATGTTCTGCCTGCAGACGCGGCGGAGCACAGTGAATTCCAGGGGTCTATCTCGGCGATGAGGACGTAGCCGTTGCGCACGGTGGACTGGTCTCCGACCACGTTCCAGATGTCCGTCTGGAACACGAGGCTCGTGTCCCGTGGCGTGTTGAACCACATTTGGGTGAAGCAGTCCTGTCGGCCTTCCTGGGCGGTTATGGTGACGCCCTTCTGGTTGCCGGCGATCATGGAGACCGTGCTGTTGGTGGGGTTGCCGAGCATCATTCGCGGATACGTGAGGTTGCGCAGATACGTCATTCCGGCCCCTTTCTGTTTTCGGGTATGAGAAAAGCCACCCCGTGGGGTGGCTTTCGGGAAAATGGTTTGGCTGATTACTTGTTTTCGGCCTGCTTGGCCTCGAGCTCCTTGACCCTGCGTTGCAGTGCGGTTGCCTGTGCTTGGCTGATGGCGAGTTCGCGGGTCAGGGTGGCGTTACGGGCGCTCATGTTGTCGAGCACGTCGTTGATGTCCGCCTGCACGAGGCTTTCGGTTGTGTCTGTCATTGGTTATCTCCTATCGGTGATGGTTGGTGTGACGTCGTTCAGAAATCTGGTTCGCGCCCGGTCGATTTCCGTCGCGTGTTCGGCGAGCAGGGTGGCGAGGCTCGTGGCGTCCACGCCGGCGGGCAACCGTATCGACGGCTCCACCGGCTCGCCGGCGTTCGGTTCGTCCAACGCCCGCGCGGCGGCGAGAGCCGCGTCCGCCTCGTACGAGTCCACTATGGTCGTGGCATCCAAGCCCAACAGCCGGCGGGTCTCCGCACGCCCGTCGGCGGCCAGCGCCCCGGTGGGCGTGAACGCGCGGTGCAGTGATGCGGCGCGCACCTGATTCAGGTCGACGAGCGCGTCATGCTCCAACTGCTCGTAGGCGCTGGTCCAAGCGTTGCGTCCGGTGGCCGGGTCGATGACGCCCGGGTCTGACCTGTTCGTCCGGACCCGTATGATCGCCGCGACCGCTTCCATGTCCGTGTCGCAGCCGAGGAGCTCGCCCCACGAGGCGATCGCGTCCAACGGGATGAGATGACCCGTCCCGTCGTCACCGGTCACGGTCAACACGTCGCCGTTGATTTCCGTTTCCATTGGCACCTCCTACTGTTCGGCCAGGATGGCGAGTAGCTGAGTGCCGTATGGGATGTTGACGCCGTTGCCGACGCCACGCGCCCACAGGCCGCAGCCGCTCGCCGAATCATTGTTCGAACCGACCATGACCGACCCCATTGCGTCGGCGGAGACATGCGCATGGTATAAGCCGTATTTGGCCGGGGAGGCATACGTGTACGTCTGCGTCAGCCACCCTTCGCCGCTCATTATCCCGTTACGAAAATAGGCCGTCCTGAACGTTCCGCGCCCCGCGCCAAACAGGCCGAGGAACCCGCCGAGGTACAGATACCCGGAGTTGATGTCCGCCTCCACGCCGACACTGCCGTTCGGGTCCCTCGCTGAGAGTTCGGCTGATGTATGGTATTTGGACGTCGGGTCGGCCTGCAATAACAGTTGCGCTTTACCGCTCTTGCTGCCTTTGGAATAATCACGGTAAGCGGCTAGGAAGACTTCGCCGGTTTTGGTGGCGTTGTCCGTAGCCTTGTATTCGCCCACACGCATGAACGACCCCGGATCGGTGTCGTTCAACCGGCCTCCGTTGATTACGATGGCGGAGACCTCGCCCTTATAGTTGGTCCGGGATTCCGACGCGATGTAGGCGTCGTGACCGTCGCGCCCGTGCCTGAATTCGATGCCTGAGCCTTCGGTCTTTTCATCGCTGTTGATCGTCGACTGTCGGAACGTCGGTGATATTACGACTCGACAGCCGGTGAGGCCGGTCTGGAACGTGCCGGTCAGCAGGTTGCTCGCGCCCTCGCCGTCCAGATGCACGGTGTGGTTCCGCTTCGAGTCCCACATGTCCAGCGCGTTGCCCCGCAGCTTCCAACCCGTGTTATCCGCAGTGCTGGACTGGACGACCGGCGCGTTGATGACGGTGCTGGTCATGACTCCCGCGTTGACGGTGGGCGCGGTCAGGGTGCCGTTGGCGAGTATGCCGCCGTCCATCTTCAGGTTGCCGTTGGTGTCCAGCGCGAATTTCGCGTTGCCCGAGGAATCGTAGCCGACGAGTCCGCCGCTGGTGAGCTTGACGCCCCTGTTCGCGGCGCCCGTGGTCTGTATGATCGAGCCGGTGACGGTCACGCCGGAGAGCGTGCTGCCGCTGGTCAGCGAGCCCTTCATGGTCACGCTGCCGTCCATCGAACTCGCGTACAGGGTTATGCTCCCGTTGGCGTCCTTCAGCACGAGGCCGGCATCGTTCCACAGCATGCGCCCGTTCGTGGTCGTGATCGTCGAACCGGTGACCTGGCTGGCCTTCACGGTGCCGACGAGGGTCACGCTGCCGGTGGCCGAGTCCGCCGCCAGCGTGCTGGTGCCGGAGGCGTTCTTCAGAACGATTCCCGCGTCGTTGATGGTCAGCCTGCCGTTCGCGGTCCTGTAGACGGCGCTGGTGATCGTGCCGCCCGTGATGGTCGGCGCGCTCATGCTCGCGTCCGACACGATCGGCGCGTCCATGGTCAGCTGCCATTTGCCGCTCGAATCGCTGGCGAAGCTCAGCAGGTGCCGGTTGCGGTAGCTGAATATGATGCCCGAGTCGGTGATGGTCACGTTGCCGCCCTCGGTGCGGTACGTGCCGCCGACGATGGTGCGGCCGTGGAAGAACTCCGCGTCCACAAGCTGCGCGGTGATCGAGCCGGTGGCGATGATGTTGCTGGCGACGAGGTTGAACTCGTTCCACTGCGTGCCGTCGAACTGTCTCACGGCGGTGACGCGCGAGCTCAACGGCACGAGCACGCTCGCACTGTCGTTCGCCGCGCCCTCCCAATACGTGTAGAAGTCCGCCAGCAGTGAGGTGCTGTTGTTCGCCTCGCCGAGCCAACGGGTCCAGTATTTCTGGGTTACGAACCAGAAGTCGCCGGCCCTCACCGTGTTCGACTTGTCGTTGCGCGGGTCGTCGGGCCCCTTGAAGATGGAGTGCATGCCGTCGGCGGTCTTCTGCGCGTTGACCGCGTTGTCGTAGGCGTCCTGGGCCTTCTTCTCGGCCTCGGCCAGCGCCTTGTCGGTGGCGGCCTTGTTCGCGTTGATCGTCTTGTTCGCCGCCGCGAGGTCGTCCGACACCTTCTTGGTGGCGGCGTCCTGCGCCTTGTCCACTGAGGCCTGCGCGTTCTTGTTGTCGGTGATGGCCTGCGCGTTCTTCGACACGTCGGCCCTTATCGCCGCGTCGGCCTTGTCCTGCGCCTCCTTGTTCGCCTCGATCCGCGCGCCGGTCTCGGTGAGTTTTTTGTCGACCACGGCGACCTGCTGGGCCGCGTCGTTCTTCGCCGCCGCCAGAATCTGTTCGGCGCTCTTGTTCAGATCCTCCTGCGTGAGCACCGGGGCGACCTTGACGCTGGCACCCGCGCTCCACGCCGACTTGTTGCCGGAATGATCGACGCTCCTGAGCGCGAACCACCATGTGCTGTTCAGTTCAAGCCCGGTCACATGGCAGTAGCCGTCACGCGCCACGCTGTCCCGGTATTTCCAATTCCCGTTCGAATCGGAAATGCCGACCTCCACGTGGTCGAAGTCCAGCTCCATGCCGCCGCCGGCATTGTTCCTGCCGTCCCACTGCACGTCCACCACACCCAATTTCGAGGTGAGTATCGGCTTGGACGGGATGCTCGGCGGCGTCACGTCCGACGCCACCAAAGCCACGACCACGTTCGACCAGTCACCCAACCGGTCGGAATACGTGGGCACGGCGCGCACGCGGAACTCATAGCGTTGCCCGCATTCCAGACCGCCGATGCCCAACGTGAGCCGCTGCGCGTCCGTCACGCCACCGGAAACCCACGGCGCACCCGCAAGATTCTTCCGGTATTCGACCCGATACGAGCTGATATCGATGGCCGTATTATCCGTCGCCTGCGAGACCGCAGCCCACTGCAAGGTAGCCAAACCCAACGCGGTACCACGACTGGAGATATAGGCGTCCGTCTGCACCACAAGACCAGTCACGGCCTTCGGCGTCCGATGGTCTTTTTCCGGAGCGGGCAGGCCACCACCGGTGCCGCCGTTGATGGCGCCACCGGTGATGCCCTGTACTCGTTTCGCCTGACGTACGGTCGCATCGTAAACCTTGTCGTTCAACACGACCGAAGCTTTGAACTGATTGGATTCCAAGCTCAACGTGACCTGCTGGACACGCACCTTCTCCCCATGCATGACGGTTGGCGCGGTGATCCAGTCACCCGGACGGTAATCGATGAGAGGAAGACTCGGAGCATCGTTGACACGCAGGGCCCTCGTATACTGGCCTCGAACACGTGCCGCAGTATCCAGAGTGGATTGCATATAGAGGGCGGCGGTATCATCATCGCTGATTCCCTGCTGGGATAGATACGTCTCCCACTTGCCCCAAGGGGAAGGCGCTGCGGGATTATCCCTCGTGAAAGCCTTGTTGTTATCTCCCTGCACGAGAATATGCGAGGCCAATGCCTCGATGCTTTCCTCTTCCGGGGCTTCGAGCACGTCATGCGCCAATTGGACGGAGATGCGGCTCAGATCACGGCATAATGCCGTGGAGTCCATGTTCCAGATTTTCAATGTCCGCTTGTCGAAAGCCCAGTCGCAAATCTTGTTGCCGGCGAGATTCGCCAACGCGGTGAGACTGCTGATGCCCGGCGTGTAGGCAAGCGTCATGACGCTCTTCCACGCAGCGCCCGCCGAATCCCTGCCCGTGTCGAAACCGCAGGTGACGGGGATACCGCCACGGGTCTTGTTCTCATCAAGGAACGTGCGCATGACCAGACCGGCAGAGGCCTTCTTGAACACACGCTTGCCCTTATCGTCCCCGTCACCCTCCAGATGAGCGAGGTCGAGCATGAGCGCCTTGTTCAACAACCATGCATAGGAGGGGCAGGTGAACGTCACCGTATCCGAAGAGTCCAAGGCGTCACGACTGCGGGAGATGAGCACGAAACGACCGTTCAACGGTTCCAGCCATTTGCCGCCATCGGACACTTCGACCGCGATTTCCAGACCGGTTTCGAGCTTGCGTTCAAGAATCGACCCATTCAACGCCTTACGGGAATACTCCAATCGGAGCGCGCCCGTGTCATCGTGCAGGAAACTCGCGGAAAACGAGGACGGCTGGGGGAGCAGGCCCAGAGTGTCACCGTTCGGCTTGTACGCTTTCAAACGGATGGAGAGGTTCTTCATAAGTGCCTTCCCGTCACCACCATGCGCGTCGCACATGCATGAGCGCATCGCCCGTCGCGCCCGTGGCGGTGACCTTCAATCTGTAAAGTTCGGAAACGTCTGGCCATACCTGCAGGATTCCTCCCGCCGGATAATCCAAACCGGTGGAAACATCCGTGCCGGTCGGAGTCCAGGAGTTCGCATAGTCGGAACGCCATGCGCGCATGATGTCGGGCCTGATATAGAGGGGTTTCGCACTGTCCGCAGCACCCGTCCAACTGATGCCGGTGTTCGACGTGGGGTCGGTCAGGGAGACGGAGGTGACGGTGCTGGGAAAACGGAACACGATGTCCGTCAACGGGGCGTCGCCCCAGAAACCGTCGCCGGGGATACCATCCTCGAACAGTAGGCTCTCGGAATTGTTGACCTCGCCGCGCCACATGGTGATGAAATCCGCCAACAGTGAGGTACTGTTGTTCGCTTCTCCCGACCATCTCGTCCAGAATTTGTTGATGGTGACAGGTCGGGGGAACACGAGACCGTCCTTGTTCAACGACAACGGACGATCCCAATACTCCGGTTCATGCCACCACACGTCGGGCATGGCGAACTTCGCGGTGAACGACACCAGATTGTTCGGATGGGAACTGTCGTCATCGGCGGTCAACGAGGTGAGCTCCACCCGCGTGGACTGCTCCACACCGTCCTTCACCCGAGTGAGAGTGAGATTCGGCATGGAGCATAATCGCATTATCCGGGAAGACTCCTCATACACTTTCGGAGTGAATGCGTCCACCTTCAACGTGATCTCACGCTCCTCGAACACGGGCGGAACACCGAGGTTCAAGGTTCCGCTCACGCCGGGCACCGTGGCGACCGTTCTACGGGTGCTGATGCCCGGCATGAGCGTGGAGCCCACGATGACCAGACAGTTCTCCGTATCCAATGCGACCCCGTTGAGCTTGTAGGACATGGTGGAGAGCATCGTTTCCTCCTACTGCAAGAGACCGAGACTCGCGTACTGGTCGAGCTTGTTGTTCTTCTGAACCTCGATTGGTGTGACGCTCGGATAGATGAACGTCTGGTTGTACGTGTCGCCCGAACTGGTTTCGATGGGCATCGACCAGCCTCCGGACTTGGAACCACCGTTCAGCCCACCGGAGGGCATGGTGATCTGGCTGGTGCGCCGCGCATCCGCGATGTACTTGCTTGGAATGCTGCCGGTCGCGTTGATAGCGGCCATGATTCCCCTGCCGTACAGGGATTCCATGCTTTGCACAGCGGCCTTGCGCACCACGTATTCGCCGGTGCTCACGTCCGTGTAGGCGTTCAACGGAACCGAATCGCTCGTATTGTTGCCCTGACCGACCACACGGCCCGTCTTGGTGACATTCGAACCAGCTACCTCGCCGCCCTCGGCGTTCTGGCGTTTGATGCCGAACACGGCAAAGAACTTCTGCTTCGCCCATTCCCAACCGGATTGCATGGCGCTCCAGAAGGAGCTAGATACGCTTGCCGTACTAGCGCCGAACTGGGCGTTGTAGCTGCTGCCGTTCCATTGCCAGCCCTGATTTGAGGCCGACCTCTTGGCGTTTGCGGCTCCTGCCGCGTCACCGTCGAACGACGCGGTGGGATGCTGGGCATCCCAGTTGCTGGCGTTCGCATCGGCGCTGGCCTTTGCCGGGCCTGAATTGTCCTTCGCGTTCAGGTCGGCGGACGGAGCCAACTGGTCGTAGGCGTTGAGATTGCCTTCGACGTAATCCAACGTGGCTTTCGTCAGATCGTCGGCGTTCAGCTTGGTCGTGTAACCATTACCATCAGAACCGGCCTTGAACAGTTCGGCATGCTTCTTGACGATATTGGTGGCGACGATCGCCTGAGTGCCATCGGCGTCAAGGACAATCGTGTACTTGCCGGAACCGTCGGTGCTGACGTTCTTGCGTAGCTCGTCCATCTTCGAGCTGACCTGATCCATGCTCGTGATGGCACCACTGTTGATGCCTTCGAGAATGGTCTGGAACACCGCCGTGTTACCGTCCCCGGGGAAGATGGCTCGCAGATTGCTCAGATATTGGGTGAGAGCGGTCTTGGTCTGCTCCGTTTCGGCTTTGAACAGGGTGGTGACCTCCTCGGGGGTCAGACCATAGATCTCCTGCAACCGTGTCGCGGCATCGGCGGGAACACCCATGTCGTGTGCGGTGGCGAGGAACTGCTTCGCCAATTCCGCCTGCTTCGCCTTCACCTCATCCGCGCTGGCACCGGACTCGACCATGCTCTTCAACAGGTCATGACCGGAATTGCCCAGATTCTCCAACGCGGACTGCGCCTCACGACCGGCCTCGCTCATCGTGTTGAACGAGCCCGTCACGCCCTGAATGCCAGCAGCGTTCGCATCCCAAACCGGGCCGCTCTTCGCGGCCAACTGATTGACGCGGGCTATCGCATCCCCCATATTGGAATACGTTTCACCGTAGTCGGAAGCCGCGTTCAACGCATTCTGCTGAGCTGTGCGTTGACGTTCTGCCCAATCCGCAGCAGTCTGCTGAGCCTTGGCCAGCATCTGAGTACGTTCGGCCTGAGTGGAAATGGCGATGGACACCGAATCGGAATCCTCACCAAGCTTGATGAGCTTCGTGGCATAACCCTCCGCATACCCGTTCGCTTGGGCAATGGCCTCGGAATTGGCTATGTACTCGTTGCGCTGATCCTCAAGCGCGGGTTTCACCTTCTGCGCGGCCCTCGCCAGATCGGCGTTCTTGCCTATGCCATGACCGACGTTGACATTGTATTTCTCAATCGTCGCATCGAGCCGGTCAAGTGTCGCCTGGTATTCGGCCTGCGAACCGGTAACGGACTTGGTGAGATCGCTGACGTTGAGACCGAGCTTCTTGGCCGCGTCGCTCACCGAATCAAAACCCGTGGTCATATCCGACCACCAGTCGAACTTCGTGCCGGAATAATCCGTGTTGTCGAAATTCTCCTTGATGGCCTTGCCAACCTCGGTGATTCCCTCGGCTGCGGACTGAGCGGAATCCGGTACCTTCTCCAACGCGGTGCGAATGTTCTCGGACGCCTGCTCATTGGCCTGAGCGGTTTTCACATACTCCGAGTAGGCTGCGGTCACCACGGCCACGCCAGCGGTCACGGCGGCTCCGACCGGCCCGCCGAACGCGCCCAGCACGGCGCTGCCCGCGCCCTTGGCCAGAGCGCCGGTCTTTCCTAGCACACCGTTCGCGTTCCTCACACTGTCGGCTATGCCCTTCAACGACGGGTTGGCGGCGATGAAACCGCTGACCGCATCCTTCATGCTCGCGCCGGCGGTCTTGGTGGTCACGCCGAGCCCGTTCAACGCCTTCTGGTATTCGACCATGCGCAGCGTGTTCTCGACCAGACCGGTCTTCACCGTGTTCCAAGCGGTCATGCCCGCCTTGCCGAACGTGGCGTACAGGCCTATCGCGGCCTGAACCGGTTCGGGCAGCCTGCTGAACGCATTGGCGGTGGCCTCGGCGGCTTTGGCGACCGTGGTGATGAGCGGCGCGCTGGCCTTCAACGTGGCGGCAAGGGTACCGCCGAACGTCCTGGACAACTGGCCCACGGTCTTCAACAGCTGGTTGAACGCGGGGCTCGCGTCGCCAACCGCTGAGAACACCTTCTGGAAGCCTTCGGACACTCCCGACGAGAATCCGCTGATACCGTCCTTCGAGTTCTTCAGAAGACGGCTCGCGTTACGGGTGAACGAGCTGATCGTATTGCCCGCATCGGTGAACATGCCCGCAGTGGTGTCGCGCAGCTCGTAGGCTGCGGAACCGATGTCCGAGAAGGCGTTGCGCATCTCGTTCTTCGCGGCTTCCGCGCCCTTGGCCCACGCCTTGAGCGTGGTCTGGAATCTGGCGGAGTTCACCGCACGGTCGGCCTTGCCTACAGCCGTGCTGAACCCCTCGAGCCCGTTCTGGCTTTCCGCCAACGCGGAATACAGACCTGTGGCGATGCCCCACACGCCCTTGAACGAGTCCTTCAGATAACCGGCCTGTTCGACCACCTGCTTCATCGACGCGACGATCTCGCCGGTGGCTCGGGTCTTATCCACCCAGTCGGCGAACTTCGAGGCCATATCACTGAAATAGGAGGCGGCGCGAGGCAGGTACTGGCTGGTGCCGTCGCTCAAGCGGAGGAACGACTCCACCACGCTCCGCAGTCCCGGATTGAGATTGTCCACGGCCTCGGAAGTACGGGAGAATATGGTGGACAGCTCGCCGGCCTTGTCGGACTCGCGGATGATGTCCGCCAGCCCCTCGACCACCTTGCCCTCGCTGGACGCGATGCCGGTCATGCCGGGGATAAGCGTGCCGCTCACATCGTCCATCAGGCTTCTGATGGCTGGACGCGCCTTCTCGTAGAACGCCTCGTCCATGGCGTCGCCGAAACCGGCGAGCTTCGTCGTGGCGATGTCGATCTGGTCGCTGAACGTGGTGCCTTTTTCGCCCCACGCATGTTTGAGCACGACGAACGCCGCACCCAAGCCGGTGATGGCGGCGGGAGCCGCGAACGCGGCCTTGCTCATGGCTCCGAGACTGGCGGCGACGCCGAGCACGCTGGAGGAGAGGTTCACCGCGCCGGCGGACACTCCGCCGATGACGGCGCCCACCGCACCCAGTATGGGAACCTTCGTGTCCAACGTATCGAACAGGTTCACCAATCGCTGGAACTGGTTGTTGACGCCGCGAAGGCCGGTGGCCCCGTAGAGCATGCCGTCGATGAGCTTGCCCATGTCCGTGGCATGCAATCTTGCGTAGATCTCCACGCTGCGCGGGCGGGTCAGGTACATGAGGTGGGCGGAAGCCGCAGCGGACTTGAGGTCGAGGTCCATCTCCAGCTTGTCGTGGTCGTTCTGGAAATCACGGGCCTTGCGCCGCGCCTCGCTCACATCGAGATCGAGGTTCGCGACGTATTTGAAGTCCTTGTCACGTCCGGCGAGATGGCCGGCTGTGTTCATGCGGTCGATGGCCTGCCTGTAGGAGTCCTCTATCTCCTTGGGCAGGTTCACGTAACGGCGGCGAAGGTCGTCCAGCTCGCGTTTGAGCTTGTCCGCGCCGTCCGTGTAGAACTTGACGCGGGCTTCCTTGCGGTTCAGCTCGTCGGTCTTGCGGGCCACGTTCTCGAGGTCGGAAATGACCTTCGCGTAACGGTCGATGTCGATGCGAATCTTCGCGCCCGGATCGTTTTCAAGCTGTTTGATATCGCGCCTGATGCGGGCAATGGCGAGGTTGGCCTCTTTCATCTCCACGACGTTCGAACCCAACGGTTTGAACTTGAGAATCGCGTCCTGCAGGGTGCGGATACGACGCTTCGTCTTATCCAGCACGTTGATTTGCCGGTCACCGTACTTGCGGGTGAGCGTGGACGTCTTGTCCATCGCGTCGCCGTACTGCTTCACCAGCGTCTTGTTGTGCTTGAACTTGGCGGAACTCGTATCGACCGAACGGTTGAACTTCTGGAAGGAACGGTTGGCTGCTTCGACCCTCTGACGCAGGGAACGCAGGTCGCGCAGCTGCTTGGTCAGATCGACCTTCGGGGAGATGTCACGCTCCTCGATATCCTGCACGGCCTTGCGCAGCGCGCTCGTATCGCCTCGCACCTCGACGGTCTTGGAGAGACGGTCGTTGTTGATGCGCCGTTTCGCCGCCGTCCAGTTCGCGTCGTCCACGTCGATGTTCAGCGGAATGGTGAGACTGTCATCCGCGTACTTGGCGAGCTTGCGGCGCAGTTCGAAACCGAACTCCGTGGTGTCCGGGTAGATGCTGATGCCAACGGCACCGCCCTCGTATACTGCCATTGGCGAACCTCTTTTCGGTTATCAGGAGGAGAACAGGGCCTTCATCGAATCGAGGCTCGCCTCGACCGGCTTTTCCGGCTGCTCCGTGTCCGGGGGAAGAATCGGCGTGAACTCGGGGTGCTTGCCGTTCTTGGTTTCCATGAGCCCGCACGTCAACGCGCCTACATGGTTGAAAATGCCCAACAGGAGGCTCGTGTCCTGCGAATAACGGTGATAGGAGAGCATGCGCCGTGATTCGCCCTCATCGGCGGTCTCGGATCGCATGGGATGGTTCAGCAGCCATTCGCGGTACAGGGACTCGTCATAACCCGACAAACCCTGCAGGAGCCTTACGAGAAACCCGCCGTCATACTCGTGGATGGCGGCGGGCATATCAAGGTTGTAGAAGCGTCTGAAGTCGCAGGTCAGTTCGACCGGGCAGTTTCGGTAGGCGTCCTCGACGCTTCGGATTTTCCCAGTTCGACCCTGTAGAACATGCTCAGGGCAAGGAACGCTGAGAACAGGACGTTGCCGTCACGGCCCGTGGCCCACTGTTCGTAAGCCTTCTCGTCCTTGGCAAGACCCTTGTAGAAATCATTGGAGATGGATACGACGCGGGCGACGAGCAGGGCTGCGTCCATCGAATCATCCTTGGTGTCGAGCTCCGGCATCTGAGTGTCGAGAAGCGTGAGAAGCACCGTGAAATCAGCGGACTGCTCCGCGTTGAAGTCGCGTGCGGGAACCAGCTCTGGAAGACCCTTCAACTCCGGGTATTCCTCGACAAGCTGGCCGAAAGTTTCGGGAAACTCCTTCTTCGGAGTCTTGGTGTCGTTTTTCTTGGCGGTCATTGCCGTCCTCCTATCCGTGAAACCCTATCCGTGAATGGAGAATCCCCATACGGCCCGGATAGGAGAACCGTATGGGGATGAATCAATGTCAGGCGGGGGGAGCCGGCAGCTTCACCCCGCCGAGAGTGGAAGACTGGCCTGCGAGCCGGATATCCTTGCCAGCCTCGACTGTGGCTGGCGGGTCTCCACCATCCGCAGCGCGGATGGCTGCGGACCTTACTTGAAATCCTCCGGGCTGAACAGCGCGTAGCCGCCGATCTCGCCGTTCGGGCCCTTCTTCAGGGCATCGGTGGACTTGACCACCGCGTTGAAGCTGAACTCGGCGAACTCGTCGCCGGTCAGGTCGATGGTGTCGAACGTGAAATCGGTCTCCGGCAGGTACAGGCCGAAGGACAGTTTGTCGCCGTCATCGTAGGCGAGGACGAACAAGGCGAGCTTCTGCACGATCGGCTTGATGGGCACGATCACGCCGCCGTTGTCACCAGTCCAGCCGCCGGTGACCTTCTGCAGGGTCGCCTTGTCGCCCTGCACGCTGGCGCCGCTGACGGTGATGGTCGGGGCTTCGGTGGAAGTGCGTGCGGCGGCCATCAGCCACGTGTCGATGGTGTTGGTGTCGCCGCCGTCCTTGCTGAAGCTGATCTTGTTGGAATTGGACGTGTGGCCGAGATTATCCCAAACGGGAGTGTCCGCGGTGCCGACCTTCACACTACCGGAGTTCAACAGAAACTGTTTGACGCCGGCAGTCGGGATGGCGGTCTTGGCGGGGGCCGTGAACACGGTTCCTCGCGCGGCCTGAAGCAGCGCATCGCCGTTAATAGCCATGATGGTTCCTTTCGGATATTGGATTTGGGTAAAAGAAAAGGGCCGGCCATGTGGCCGACCCCTGTAGGTCAGATAAGGTCCCGCGCGTCCATTGATGCGTCGAAACCGTATTCCTTGATGTTCTTGCCTTGGTTCTCCTTGGCGTCGCTGCGACGTTGTGGGGAATCAATGCTGTTGATGCGGCTGATCTTGCCCGCCGAGGTCTTCTCCTCGAACGGCCATCCCATGACGGTGCGGTACAGGTCGCGGGCAAAACCGCTCGGATTGTTCGTGTCGGCGGCGAGAACGGTGAACGACACGGTGAACCGCCACAAGCCCCTGTCAACCTGTTGGCCGGGAGACACCTCATAGAGAATCACCCGGCCGTTCTCGGTCACGGCGTTCAGGTCGAGGTCGATTTCGCTGTACACTGCGACCGACGCCCAATCCTCGTTCGGATATTCACGGTTCAACAGTTCGTAGACGACCTGTTCGGCGTCGATGCTTTCCCTCACATCGATGGCGAGGTGTTTGAAGATGTTGTCCATGACGGCCTACACCTTCAGCTTCGACGCAACGTTGCGCATGGAATGCATGCCGGCCAAACGACGTCCGGCACGATTGTTGACGTAACCGAACTCCAAATGCGAGGCGATTTCCGTTCCCTCACGGCCTTTGACGCTGAGAACGACCGAATGGTCCTGCGCATGGCCGGGGCGGACGGAGACGTCGATGCGATCCGTCAAGTCCGCTCGCGCCACCGCATGATTACGGTCGTCAACCGTTCCAACCCCCATCTGCGTTTTGACCATGACGGCCGCTTTCTCGGCTGCGGCGAGGGTTATCGAGGGGCCGAACATGAGCGCCACGTCACGGCCTATCCCCGGTCTGATGGTCACGCGGCCCATCGGCGCCCACCTCCTTCGACCATACGGGTTCGGGAATGCCGCCGGGCACGTAGCCGCCGATGACCACGCGACGGCAGCGAACCTCCCAATGACGGGAAAGCACGCTGCCGCTGCCACGCCATGTCGGATAGCCATCGGCGTCATACCAGTCGCCCTTGTACCAGATACGCGAATGAATATCACCGGGCCACTGGCGTGCGAGAATCTGCAAGGGCGTGACCTCCTGAAGGCCCCCGCCGTTCTGCCCGGAAGGACTCTTGTCCTCGGCGCCACTGATGGAGAACATGCCGGCCTGCTGCGCCCGGCCTTCGACCGAACACACGACCTTCACCGGGTCGCCGACCTGCTCGTGATAGCCTCCATGCGCGTCCTGCACATGACGACGGTTGACCACGATCACGTAATCCGTATCGAACAACTGTTGGACGCCATGGCCGGTCAATTCCGTACGGTCGTACAGGTGACCTCCGCCCAGCTCGTCGATGTCCACCCCGTCGTAGAGGTGGCCCATGTCATAGGTCTCCATAAGCGCCTCACAGGCCGTAGGCGCGGTCGAGACCCATATGCACGGTACCCATCGGGCCCATCGAGTCGGAATGGCCTTCCAGCAGCGCCTTCTCACGTTTCGACACGTACAGGTTCATGGAACCGTCCTTGCCGGGCGGATTGTCCTGCGCATCGAAGTTCGTATACGAGTAGCTGCCGTTCGATTCGGTCTTGAACTGCCGGTAGCGGACGACACGCAACACCATCTGGCTCACCACATAGCCAAGCGTGCGCTCCTTCAACAGGCCGTTCTGATAACGCGGGGCCACGTTCTGGCATTCAGCCTGAACCATGTCGGCAGCGACCCCGCACTCATTGAGCAGCCATGCGTTGGGAAACCGGTCAAGGAGAAGGTCGGGCTGGTCGAGCGCGTTGACACGCAACCATTTCAGCCAGTCGATGGAATCGATGGAAGCCACGACCCCTCCTTACTATCCGAGGACGGAAACCTTCGCGGTGCTGACGGCCTCCTGCAGGATCGGCATCATCGTGCCGTTGGCCCACAGGTCGTACTTGACCGGGGCGCCACCGGAGAACATGGCTCCGATGAAACCGTCGTTCACGCTCTTGTTGATGCCGTATTCGGGATCCTGTCCTTCTGCTGTCGGGCCGGAGGCGGTGAAACCGAGACCCGTGTCGTTGTACGACGGGAACATGATGAACGTGCCGTTGGGGATCAGCGTGTTCGTGTCCACCGGCATCTTGAAGCCGTTGTTGACCTCGAGATCGGTGTACAGCACGTCGATCATGCGCACGTCGGCGAGGCCGCAGGCGGTGCGCAGCACGTCCAGCACTTCGGCGCGGGTCAGGCGCGGCTTCGAGTTGGCGAGGGAGACGCCGGTGTATTCGGTGATGAACGACTCGTTGGTGCGCAGCGCGTCGATGACCTTGCTGGTGGTCAGCGCGGCACCCGGAGTACGGCCACGCTCCTTCTTGATGGCGTCCACCCACTTCTGCACGTCGGTGACCGGATCGGACTTCACGTCCGACCAGACTTTGGCGGGAGTGAGCTTGGAGATGCTGTTCGGACGGTCGAACGTCCACGTGTTGGCCTTCAGGCCGTTCTCCTCGACGGTGATCTTCGCGTCAACCATGGCGGCGATGCGGGCCAGTTCGATGCGTACGGCGGCTTCCTGGCCCAACTGGGTGAGGATTTCCACGGCCTTGTCATGCAGCCACGTGGAATCGCCCGTGTGGTTGATGACGTCGCGTTCGGAGATGTGGCCCATCTTCGACAGCGGGATAAGGCCCGTGTAGTTCTCGCCGGACTGGGCGACGGTCTTGCCGTGAGCGGCCTCCGCGTCCCAGGCGCGGAACTTCATGGCGTCGGTCTCCTTCGGCGGGATGATCTTCTGCCACGTCACCGTGTCCTTGCCGTCATTCGACTTGACGGGGAACACGGAGCCGAACGGCAGCAGGCCGTCGATGAAATCGAAGCCGGACTGCACCACGCCCGACGCCTCGGACGGGCTGATGATGTTCTTTTCCAGGGTTCCACTCATTGAGGGTTCCTTTCAGATATACGAAAGCCCGCCACAATGGGCGGGCTTATAAGGGTTGTTGGATTGGTTACTTGGCGATGCCGGCTGTCTTGAGTGCGGTCACGATGTCCGCCGCGCTGGCACCCGCCGCGATGGTCACCTGCTTGACGCCGCCGAGCGCGTTCGCCGTGGCGGCGGGCAGCGTGTAGGCGGGGGGAATCGTCGGCTTGTCCTTCAGACTGTTGTAGGAGCCGTCGAAATTCGAGTTGCCGGTGCCGGCGCCGATGGCGGTGCGAGCTGCGGCGGCATCGTTGGCGGTCAGGATGCTGCGGCCGACGGTGGAGGCGTCGGTGATGTTCGCCGCGGTGACCGTTGCTGGAACCGTGATGTTGGAGGTGGCCGAAGCGTTGGACAGCGGGGTGACGGTATCGTCCTCGATGTCGAAGAAGCTGCCGCCCCACACCGCGCCGTCGGCGGGAACGACCGGCAGCTTGCTCTTGATGATGTCACCACGGTAGCGCATGCCGACGTTCGCACCGTTGACCACATCCCAGCCGCCGAACGTGACGCTGATCTCCACCATGCTTTCCAGCAGGCCGGCGATCTTGTTCTGACGGCCATCGGTAGCATTCGGGTCATACGGGCCGTATTCGCCGCTGGCGGTGATCTTGGCCAGCGGGATGCCGCTCTTGATCCAGATGGTCGTGGCCTTGTCGCCCAGGCCGGTCAGGTATTTGTCGCGCTTCGTCTTGTCGTTCACGTTGAACGTGGACAGGTCGAGGGTGACGCTCACGATGCCGTCGTCGGTGTGGTTGCCGAAACGCCACTCGTTGTTCTCCTCCACGGTCACGGTGCCGGTGGAGCGCACATTCTCGTATGCCATGTGCTTTTCCTTTCGATTGAATGTTTGTGGTTACTTGGCGGAGCGGGCTTGGCGCCGCTGCTCCTGACGTGCCTTGGCGGCGGCGTATCCGTCTGCGTATGTGCCGGAACGAATCTTCGGGGCTCCCTCGCCACGGGTACGTGCCCCTTGTTCGGCCTTCTCCCGCACAGGTTCTGCCTTCACCGGAGACGTAACTGGATTGAGTGCCGCGTATTTTTCGGCCCATTCGGAAATCTTCTCCGGTTCGGTCTCACCGCACAGGGCGAACACGTCATCGCTGATCTGCGGGTGGGCCTTCTGGGCCTTCATGCGCGCGTTTTCCACCTGCAAGTCATGCAGCTGGCTCTGGGACTCCTCGTAGGCGGCTTCGGTCTTGCGAAGCTGCTCGTAGTTGTCCTTGGCCTGCTTCTCGTGCTTACGGGACAATGCCTTCCAGTCGGGGCCGTTTTCCGTCTCATCGACACTGTTCGCGGCAAGTTTCTCGGTGGTCACTGCGTTGGCGATGATGCTCTGGTGGGTCACGCTATTGGCGGCGAGATTGGAATCGGTGATGGGACCAGTGATCGAGCTGTTCGCGATGTAATCCGTACCGGTATTGGCCGTGACGGTCTGACCGGCGTTCTGAGAACCGTCCGTGACGGTCTGATTCTCCTGATTGTTAGCCATGATGGCCTTTCTTGGTTAGGCAGCGGTGCCGAGCATCGACTGCACTTGGTTGAGCAGGGCACGTTGGTATGCCCATGATTGCCTCAGATGGATCGACGGCTTGAACCTGTAGGTTCGGCCCTCGTATCTGAAGTGGACTTCCTTGCCGGTGTCGGACACCTGCTTGTAGCGTTTGGAGAACTCGATCGCACGGTCCTTCATCCGCTGGAACTGTTGGAGCGTGGTTTTCCGGTCCGGCGTGGTCCACTTGTCGGAATCCTTGCCGGGAACCGGGTTCGGCGTATCCCTCGCGTCCTGCGCCATGAGGATCGGGCCGAGTTCGCCGTGCGTGATGGTCTTGACCCTCACGTTCTTCAACGCCGCCGCCGTGGTGCCTCCGGCCTGTTCGTAGAGCTTTTTGAGATCGTCGGAGTTCAATTGGAATCCGGGATCGTAGTCGGAGCCCGCAGGGGCGACGCCGCACTTGCAGTTCGCGTGCAGGGGGAGCAGGGCTGCGGTCGAATACCATCGGTCTGCGGCGGCTATGCACAGGCCGCACGAACCGGAACGGGAAAGCTCCGGATGAAGCACCCTGCGGTATTCGAGCACCTTGCTGCCGCGATACCGGCCCAATGTGGCGTCGGTGGAGGCCCGTTCCACGTTGTCCCACACGTTGGTCTGCAATCGCTGCAACGCGGATTGCAGCCACTTGTTGACCTCATCGAACAGCTCATCACCCTTCTTGGGCCATGTTTCCGGCCTTATGCCGGGGTTCTTGACGGCCTCGCCGCGATAGTCTTCTGCGGGGCGTGCGGCCACCAGCCACGGGTCGGTGTTGACCCTCGGATAGACGAGCTGCTGCACATTGCCGGCGGGAGCGACGCCCACCATGCGCAGCGTCTGGTCAGCGTAGCTGATTCCCAGCCTGCGCACCTGGCCTATCAGGGCGAGTTCCAGCAATGCGAGCCTCGCGGCTGCGCCGTAGGTCACGGCGTCGTTCCACCAGTCGGCTGGCGTGAGGCTGAGCCACATGGTGCGGGCCAGCCTCACATACTCGTTGACGAGCCTCTGACGTGAGGATTGGAGCGCGTTGGATGCGACCTCCAAGGTCATAACGGCCATCATTCACCGTCCACGGTCGGGGGCTCATCCGCCTGCACCACGTCGTTTTCACTCGTGGTATCGGTGAACGCGAGAGAATCCGTCTCGTCGGGCAGGACGCCCGCCGACTGCTGGGAGGTCTTGCCTTCGATCATCGCGTTCTCGGAGGCCATGGCCTGAGCGAACTGCGTGTCCATGAGGTCCTGCATGGCCTCGGCTATCTCGATCTCGGTCATGCCGTAGCTGCGGCGCATGTTCGTCTTGACGGGAAGAATGCCCTTCGAATAGTTCGCGGCCTGAGCCTGCTCCAACTGTGATGGAGGGTTGATGGGCTTCCACACGGTCTCGAACCGTTCGCCGGCGGCGCTGTTGCCATCGGCCTCCAACGCCATGCGCATGAGACGGGTGAACCCGTCATTGGCACGCGCGTTCATGTCCTCGACCTTGAACACCAGACCCTCGCGCTTGAGCTGTGCGCCTTCCGCGCTGCCGGAAACGTCCGGGCTGAGAATATCCAACGGGGTGCCGGAGGAGGCGGCGAGATGCTTGATGTCGGAAGCCACGGCGGTGATGAGCGGGTTGATGTCCGTGACGCCGGACTCCCAGAACTTCGCGTCACCGGGAACCAGCCACAATGCGTCGGGCCCCTGCTGGAACAGATCCTTGTAGTCGATACGGTCTCCGGCCTGAGCCAAACCGTCACGAACCTGCGGGTCGGACTCCTTGTAGAACTGAGGCATGTTGCTCATCGACACGGCACGCTGCTTGAACGCCTGCAATTCCTGAATGCAGAAACGCTGGAAACGCTGCTGGTCGATGCTGCCCAATGTAGGGATATGCGGCTCGAACTGGCCCTTGCCGCCCGGCGCGTGCATGCGCACGATGGGAAGGCATTCGCATTTCTCCGCGAAATCATAGGAGCTTTCCGCACCGCCATCCCATTGGAACGTGGGTGACAGCGTTGGATGAATCTTGGAATCGTCGTTGGCGATGCCGTATATCTCCTCCTCGTCGCCTTCTTCAAGGAGGCTTCGGGAGTCGGTCTCGTTGTAGGCGATGCGGCAGTAGACGTCCTTCACGCTGCCGTCATCATTGCGTATCAGACGGTAGAGGGCGAGATATTCGCAGCCCTCGCTGGCCTTGTACCAGTAGTTGACCGCCGAATCCTCGTCCGAGGAGACGTACGTGTTCCACGGGCTGAGCACCGTGATATGCGATGGCAGCTTGTTCTTGTTGACCAGTGCGTAGGCGTTGCCGTATACGGCGAGATCGTGGAACATCTGACGGCTCTTCAATTCCATGCGGCACTGAGACCACATGTCGTCCGCCTTAGTGGAACGCATCGTCTTGTCGGCGATGAGCCGGAACCCGGTGGGCCGCTGGCGGTGTATCACCGCATCGGCGATGGCCTTCGCCAAATCCAATTGACAGATGGAGACGAACCTCTGGTAGACCGCGTAGCCGGACTGGTTGGTGCTTTTCGGAATCGATTTGACCGGCACCTGCTCCTTGCCGTCATAGAACGTCTTCAACGTGCATAGGGTCGGAATACGGGATACGAGGCCGTTCGCCAGCTGGGTCAGCAGCATGGCATCGCCGTCAGGCTCCTCGTCGCCGGGGATAAGGCTCTGCAGTTCGGCCAATGCGGCCTCCTTTCATCAGATTCACCAGACGCGCACGGGGGCGAACGACTCCTCTTCGTTGGAAACGGCGGCACCCAAGTAGATGTCGCGGGCACGGTAGGCGAGGAGCCCGGCCATGGCGGCGTCGATCTTATGAGGGCTGTTCGGGGTCTCCTTGAACACGAGGTATCCTTCGGGCTTGTCCTTGCGGCGTCCGTTGCGGAAATGGTCGATGAGCCGAGGGTCGGCGAACAGTTGGATGTTCGTCACATCGGGCTCGTCGTATTTGGATACGGTTCTCATGGGCTCGTTGAACGCGGCGCGCATGGTCTTCAGTTCGCTCATCACGTCACGCTTGTAGCCGTTCATCGGGAAGCGGATGTGCGAGCCGTTCGACCTCGGATACACCTGAAGCCTGTCGCCGTAATCCAATTCCCATTGCGCGATGTACGGCTCCCATTCGTCCGTGTCCGCGAACATGCCGACCACGTTGTAATGGTTGAACACCCAACGCACCCTGCCGTCGAACGAATCACGGTCAACACGCCATTTCGCGCCCTGCGGGCCGTCCGGCTTCTGCTCCAATTTGATGAGGAACAGCATGCCGTCGCGTATCCTGCAACCCACCAGCGCGGTGGAATCATCGGACACGGAACCGTCGAAGCCCAACGTGATTTCATCGGTGTCGGAGACCACCTGCTGCCAAGCGTCGTTCAACCGGTTCAGGTCACGCGAGGCGATGGCCTTGTCCACGATGTCGCGGTGAACCGCATGCGATTTAATCATGTCCTCGGTCAGCCACGCATCCACGGCGGAGGCCAACGAGTTCAAGTAGAACCTGATGGCGTTGTTCGGGTCATACGCGGGGTCGAGAATCTTCTTCACGGTTCGCCGCAAATCACACCAACCGTACTTCGAAGGGCCGGGCTCGACGCCCTCGTCCCTCAACGACCAGCCTTCGGCGGAACGCCCATCAGGGCCGACCGGCACCATGCGCCCATCGGGGAGAAAGATGTAGTCCTTGCCGTCAGGCGATTTCATCGCGGAACCGTACGCCTCGTAGACCGCATGCTCAAGTTTCTCGTCGTCGGCGAAATCGTCCAACGCCAAGTCGGCGTAACGATGGTCGAACAGCAAATCCTCCCAGCCGCGCAGACGGCCCTCCATGAGATCATGCGCCGTCTTGAACGCGCGTTCGGCCACGCTGTCCTCGCCCGGCTGATACATGGTCGTGGTCATCAGATACCACGGGTCGGCGGCGACGCCACGCTTCGTAAGATTCTGCGTCATGATGTCGAACAGGTCACGCAGGCGCTTGTTGTTGTACTGGTGAACCTCGTCGAAGCACACGAACGTCTGAAGGCCACCGTCCTTGCTTCGCGCGGCTGCTGTCGAATATCGAATCTCCATGCCGGTCTTCGGCCACAGGATACGGGTCTTACCCGCATCCATGCCATCGCCGGCAAGGAACCTCAGATACCCTTCGGTGCAGTTGTAGTAGATGGTGTCGTAGACCTCGCCGGTCTGCTCCTCCGCGGTGGCCAGACACACCACGAGAGGCGATTTCACGGGACGGCCCATCGGCTCGCCCTTGCGATACGTATAGGTCTTGCCGAGGAACGTGTAGGTTTCCCCGCCTTTCGCCCAACCAGCGAACCGGCAAGGGCCGAAAGCCTCGAACATGGCTATCTCGGCGGCGAAACCGCTCTTGTTGCAGCCCTTCGGACGGGCGAGGAACACCTGACCGAACCTACGCCTACCATTACGGTCGAGCGCATAGCAGTCGATGATGAACTGGAAGTATTCGGGGGAGTGGCGGATACGCATGCCCTTCGCGTCGCCGCGACCGATGAGCGTGAACGTTTCGATCCACCACACCGCAAGACGGCCCAGCGAACGCTGCCTGTCCTTCGCGTTGAGTTTCGGGATGACATCATGCATCAGAGCACCGCCCGCGCACGATCATCGAAATCGTTGTTCGGGTCATCGGGAATCTGGAAGCCCACGATCCCAGCGGCCATGTCGTTCGCCTGCGACTCCTCCATCTTCAGTTTGCGTTTAGCGTCGGGGGTATCACCATACTGGTTCATGGACTGGCGCATCTCCGGGGCCAGACCGTCATAGGAGCGTTTCTTGATGCTCTTGTCCATGACGGCCAGCTTGTAGAAGAAATTCCACCACTCCCATTTCGTGCGCAACTGGCGCGCCTGAGGGGTACGACGGAAAGCGTCATAGTATTTACGGACGAACGGGCTCCACACGCCATCAAGAAGATTCAGTTCGGAAGCGTCCGGTAGTTCGGGGCCGATGGGCTCCAATTCCTCGAATGTCCAATCCTCCGGCACCTCGGCCAGCGGCGCTCCGACCTCATAGCCGCCACCCGTCTTGGGCTTCGCCGCCTTCCTTCCGTTCCCAGCCATGACTCACCACTTTCGTCCCATGACGGGCTTCGTTCTGCAGAAGGCGCGTCAGACGTGGCGTCGCACGCACCTGTAATGGAAAATCGCCCGATTCTCGAACGATGGCTCACCACCGTCCTCGGGCGGGACAATCCACGCGGGAGTACCGGCGTCCGGACTGTCAATGTCTTTTGAAACCGGCTTGCCGCAACCCCTGCAAGTACCATCACACTTGGCCCAGATATCAGCCTCCGTGAAAGCCCCATACGTCATGCTCCGCACCGGCTCGGGAGTCAAAGGCTCCGATTCGATAATCGGATTGGGGGCACTGGCCAATGTTGTATACGGGTGCTTCGCCCGAAACCGTTGAAACCGCTTGCGACAAGTAGGGGAACAGAAAATCTTCGAGCATCGGGTCAACTGGAACGCCATACCGCACATCGGACACACACGGGCACGGATAGGCGTCACCGGCCTACCGGAATAAGCCTTGCGATTGTAATGGCTACGGCACAATCCATCGGCCGCGGCAAGCTCGCCGCAACCCGTTACGAGACAGTCCGTCGATACGCCGGATGCGAATACCATTCCTCTTCCTTCCGACGCTCCCTGTTCTTACGACGCTGTTCGGCGGACTCCTGACAGGTTTTCTGCTCGTGATGGTATTGGCACAGGGATTGCAGGTTCTCGGAGGAGTCATCGTCATGCGACGGGTTGCGAACCTTGTGATCCACTTGATTGGCCGGACGGCCACAGATATGAGTGAAACCGAACTCGTCGGTCACCGGCCACTGGCAGCGATGATGGTCGCGCTCCAATATCAGCTTGCGAGTCCGCTCCCAACCCGGATTGAACCGTTCCCTGCGATTCGAACTCGACCAAGCCATGACGACTCCTTGATAAAGGGGACGGTGCCGTCCGTTGCGCAGCATAAGCAGCGAGAGAAAGGCCGTGTTCTGCGGTCGGACGGCACCTAGAGGCAATGGCCGGACTCGAACCGGCGACCTGACGCTTACGAGGCGTCCGCTCCACCAAACTGAGCTACAATGCCATGCCTCCCACTAGAGGAAGGCTATTCAGTTATTGCCGTACGGCATGGCGTGAAGCCGCCGCCGGCGACTGGCGATGACTGAGAAGCTGTCACCGCCAAGAGCTGCCTCTTCTCAAGGCATCGCATACCCGGGAAGAATCGAACTTCCGTAACCGGTTTTGGAGACCGGTGCCTGAACCACTCGGCCACGGGCATATAGGTCGTAATATTTCGCTCGTCAGACGTCCGACCAGCCGTCTCCGCGGAGAGAGTGGGAGTCGAACCCACACGCCCGTAAGGGCAGACTGTTTTCGGAACAGTTGCCGCCGCCAATCGGCTGGCCTCTCCAAATCTCGCAACGCGCCGCACGAATATAATGCGACGATCTCCGGGCGCTACCCGACGTTCTCTGCGACCGGGGCCCCCTAGGTATTCAGCCCCAGTCCTAACAACCAGATATTTGGCACTACATTGCGATTGTGGCGGCAGGGAGAATCGAACTCCCATTGCCAAAGGCAGTCGGGTTACAGCCGACGCGCACTCCACGTGCCTACCGCCAGACCCCGATTGTGGCGCGACCCGTAGGTCATCCACCCCCAGCCCCTACGTAGCAGACCAGATCGGGAAAACAAAGGCCGCTTCATAGAAACGACCTAGGAAACTCCTTCTACGACATGTAGATGAGCTAAGAATTGCGAGGTGGTGGATTGCGTTTTACCACCAACGCCGAGCATGTGATGCACTAACCGTGTACCGCTGTAGCGTTCCTCGTCACACTTCCCCCGCTAAAGGGTGCCGCTAAGCCGTGACGCAGCCTTAACCCGGCATACATGCAATCCGGGTTTATTCAGCCAACCTCATAAAGCACCAAGGGAGCGACCCTCGATACTTCGCGGACGGTGCGAGATTCGAACTCGCGGAACGCCAAAACGACGTTCGGCGGCTTAGCAAGCCACTGCAATCAACCGGACTCTGCCAACCGTCCACACCGCGCCCCGGTTCAAGAAACGACACCAACACTGTCTGTTGATGTGATCTGAAGGCACGGCAAAAACAAAACCCCGACGCCAATGGCATACGGGGTGAATAATAATTTGTCAGGAATCTGAGCCTTGCTCCAATCCCCGACAATCCATCTACACGACAGTTTACTCATAACAAGCGTTGCAACAAGCGTTGCACAGAAACCGGAAAAGACCACAGCCCGAAAACCGTTGCAATCATTGGTGCGACACACCATGTCACGCTAATTCAAAAAAGTCTGGGAGCGGCATTCACGGGCGAAACCAGACACCTAGCGGCCAAATGTATAACGGGTGCCGGTACCCCTCTCCGCCCCTATGTTGGTGGTCGTGGTACCCGTGTGTGCATGTACCTATGCGTTGTTGCCTGAGTGTGAGGGTGACGTGGTGGTCGTGTTGTACGGCTGTCCTGACTGTCTCGTGTCCCTCTCCGTCTATCCGTCCGTGTGAGTCCGTCACGTGGTGGTGACGTGGCCTATCCGTCTGTGAGTTGTGACGTGGTGGTGTGCCTCTATGTCATGGCTGTGTCTGTGTCTGCGGGTCTGTGATCTGGTGGTGTGTTGCGTGGTGTCGTGCCGCGCGGTTTTTGTGTCGTGTTTTGTGGGTTTCGACACGCCGAGAGATGCGAGTGTTTGCAACGGGTTGCGTGGTGTCGTGCCGTACCTGATTTGCACTCCCAGTTGGGAGTGTGTATAGTGGGAACCACGCAAGGCGGAAAGCCAAGCAGAGACCACAGACCTCAGGGCGCTAGACAGGCTCCAGTCTGTGAGTCCAGAAGTTTGATAACTGAACAGTGATACCGACATCCCGGCTACAGGCCGGTGAGGGATAGCGAAGCAAGGCAGAGGCCTTGCGAGTAGTGCGGGGGCCGCTGAAAGAACGCGGTGCGATGGCATCAGAAACCCCGTCTGCGATTAAGCCAAAGGTATAATTGGGCTCACTGTAGCGAAGAGCGAGGTGAGCCATGAGTCTTAGGGAGTTAAGGCAGAAGCGAGGGCTGACGCAGAAGCAGTTGGCCGATAGGGTAGACGGTGTGAACCAGCAGCGCATAGCTGCTTGGGAGACCGGCGCTCGGAACCTAGGTGACGCCTCGTTTAACGTCGTCATCAAGGTGGCTGACGCGCTCAAGGTCAGTAATCCGCGCAAGCTGTTAGAGGCTGATAAGCCAAAAGAAAACACTAGCGAAAGCTAGGTGTGCGCCCTAATCAATTCTTTGCCTGACTGTGGGCATTGTACACAGTTGGCCTAGCTCACTGGGTTTATCCCATAGTCTAGGCACTGGGCCTATTGGCCTAACATAAATGCCCCGTAAGTGCGCCAACACTTGCGGGGCTGACCTTTATCAATTGAGAGATTAAAAAGGCGGTACTCATTGTACCGCCTCACATGGAAGTGAGGACTATCATGCGTAAGAAGTTTGTTGCGGCTGTTGCCGCGTTCGCCGCCCTGTGCGGCATGGTGTCGGTTCCGGCCAATGCCGCCGAGACTACTCAGCCTATCCGTGAGGACGTTACCCCTCACGTGCTGGTTCCGATACCAGTGCCGGAATCCAAGCTTGTCAGTGAGCCGGAACCGGTGGATATTGACGCTCTCGCCGCCGCTGTTATCCGTGGTGAGTACGGTGACGGTGAGGCGAGGCGTGCCGCTCTCGGTGATAATTATGACGCTGTACAAGCGCGGGTTAACGAGTTGGTGCCGGTTGCCGCGCCGGTTGTCAGCCAGCCGGTTCAGGCCGCGCCGGTTGTCAGCCAGTCGGTACAGTCCGCGCCGGCGCAGTCGGTGCCCCAGGCCGCGCCGCGATCCTACACATTTGAGGACGTCTACAATCTTGCCGTCAACTCGCCCTACTGCGAGCTCGAAGACGGTTCCGACCTGCCGCAGTGCTATTGGCATGACGGTGCGGGCGACGGTAGCGAACCGCCTTACACGGATATCGTCTATATGCCTGACGGTTACGGGTACCAAGCTCATGAGGACACCATGACGGTGAGCGTATTCGCGCGTAACCCGTGGCTGTGACCTTTTACATGTCGGGCGGCATTCTCCGCCCAAGTTCATTCAGTCGCGCGGCTGTCTCCGCGCTTCATCAATTCAAGGGAGATTCAACAATGTCTATCGAGGAAATGTGGGACGCGCTAAAAGATGATTACGGTGTGTCCGAGCAGACTTTGCAAGTTGTCACCAATATCAACGGCTACAGTACCGACACCATGCATGACGTGCTGTACGCGGTAGCCGCCGAACGTCACTTCGATGGCGAGGTGGCATGATGGCACGCTATCATTACGCTTTCTACTGGACTTACGGTGTCGGCAAAAAATGGGATGACGGGTCATGGCCGGGGTATCTCATGGTGTTTGATTCGAGGGCTGAGCGTGACGCTTGGGTTGCCGACGACGTTTTTGATGGCAACTGGCATCGTGAGGCCATCACGGCAAAAGAGGCGCGTCATATCATGGCGGACACGGTTATCGGTTTCGACAATGATATGGCCGTCCGGTACGACCGTAGTCGGTCGGCTGTTGAACGGTATGCTTCGACTGTCGAACTGGTCAGGGCATGGCGGCGTGTTGACATGCAGAATAACCCGGCTAGGTATTACGCAGAGTGATTGCCGTGATCGACCACTGGGGACGCGGCTACATGGTGCGAGTCCATCGTTAAATCAATCGTTTCGGGGCATGGCATGGGAGCCGTGCCCCCGCTGTTTTAAGGGAGCTAACAATGATTACCGCTAAGGATATTACGGATATGGTGGAGCGTGTTGACGCGAAACTTACGCCTAAATGCCGGTATGACGGGTTTCAGCCTTGTGAGGGCATCTACCGTCTGGGCGATTACGGGTATGTCACCGAAACCGAATATAACGCGGCTTTCAAAGGCGAACCCTACTGGGCCCAGGACGCTTACATGCTGGAAGGCAACGGCGTAGGGTGTGGAAGAATCGCCCGACTCTACAACGACGGCGACGTTGAAGCGTTGTCCGATTACATCAATGAGCGTTTTGATAATGACCAGATGGACGACGTTTTCTACACTGAAGCCACTGAGGATGGCGAGTGTTGAGAGTCCGTCATGTTCTGCTTGTGGCCGCGCTAGTCGCGGCCACTCTCTTTCTCAGGTGGGTTGGTTTTATCCAGCCGACTCCCCAATGTTCCACGCCTTACGGCGTTAACGACACTGCCACTTGCGTGTATGGCGATTACGCCTATCACCGTGGCGTGCAGATCTGACAATCGATTTTTTTGAAATGAGGTAAACAAAATGAAGAAGCTGGCTAATGACCCGTCGCGTAACGTGAATGCCGTGAGCGGCATGTGGGTACGCTTGCGTAAGGACAATAGTAAGTATGACGTGCGGTATGTAAACGCCCGGCTGAAGCGTATCTGGCGATTGTCGGAAACGTCCGCTGGCACGTCTTGGAATGTTCAGGCCAAGGGTGAGAAGAAATACGCCGAACTATTGGATGGTATGAAAGCAAGCCAGTCCGACCTTGAACATGGCTGGTTTCTGGTGCCTGACAATGAGCGTAAGGCTTACGGGTTCACGGTTCCCGTGCTGACGGGGATGGATGCTAAAAGCGTTTCCGGTATCACGGTGGCTGATTTTGAGTCCCGTTGGACATGCGAGAACGAACGGTTTACGACTATTGACCATTGGCCTAAGCAAGGTATGGTGCGTCATCTGCCGCCTACCGAGGTTGAAGATGAAAGCAAATGGGCTGGTGAGGATGAGTTTCTTGATGATGAACCGGCCCCGATCACTCAAGAGATCCCTGAAGTCCCGCCCAAGGTCAACACGTTTGCCGTGTCCTACGCGACTCTGCCTGACCTGATGATGGCTAAGGAATGCCCGGAACTGCAAGGTTTGGGCCATATCAAGGCGTTCCGTACCAGCAAGGGTAAAAAGGTGGCGTACATCGCTTCGGCCAACGGCAAATGCGTAGTCGCCTACCGTGCAAGGTATGAGCGTGGCAGTGACAAGCAGTTAGAACAGGCGGTGGCCGATTACGTGGCCGTTGCCCGTAACCTGTGGGCTAAGGCGGCGTGACATGAGCGAGCTGAGAGACAAGGCCACGCGACTGTTGTTGAAGTCGGCGTGGGAAATGGCCGATGACAACGAAGATGAGCTATCCGCCGTGTTCGATGGTCAGCATGGTTTCATCGATGATTTACGCCGGCGCGCGATGGACACCTTGGAGGGTGTCGGCTGTATGCCCAGTACGCCGCCTGACAATGATGAAATGGAACGTTTGACCGCTGATAGCGGTTTCACGTTGGACGTGCTGGATAAGAGAGCGCGTGAGGTTTACGACTGTGCTTATTCCACCACGTATCAGCGTTATCAAACCGCTATCGCCATGCTTGTCGATGATTTGCTGGGAGTGCTGTGATGGAAGTCAGGATATCCACGGCGAAGATTCGTGAGGTGCTGGAATCGTCCGGTTGCGCCTACACTGCCGGGAATATCGCGGCCGTGCGTGCCAACATTCCACTGCATACGTCCGATCTGATTCTGGCGGCGTTGAACGCCACCGATTTACCCGATAAGCGGTTTGCTTTGCCGCTGTTCTAAGTTCTTGCCGTCCAGCATTTTTCCTCACTTCCGCTGGACGGCATCCCATACCTATAAACCAAACCAATACTTTTTTAGGAGATTACTATGAGCGCCACTATCAAACTTACGTTGATCGATTACCGCGTCCGAGAATACTTGGACGACTGGCGGAGTAACCTTATGATCACCCAATACGTGTATCCCGATGGCGAAACTCAACAGTTCATGAATATGTTGGGCGAACTGGACGGTGTGGCACACGATATTGAGGCACAGTATGAAGACGTGTTCTCGTTTGATGATTACGCCGATTTGCTTGGATCTCTGACACCTGAATGGCGTAAGGCGTTCCCTGACGCGCCGGACGGGTGGAAACACAAGGCGGGTGAGATTTACATCTACTAGTAAAAATTCGGATACTATTCTATCCCAATATGGTATATGATTGATACCATCTGTTAACCGTTAAGGAGGTTTATTATGGGTAAGCTGGTCGCCAATATCGATGATGATGTCAAGGCGCGTGCCGCCGCGCTCTACGATTCCATGGGCATGAGCCTGAGCACCGCAGTCAACATGTTTTTACGCCAGTCTCTGGTGGACAACGGGTTGCCGTTCAAGCCGACGCGGCACACGCCGGACGGCTATCCGGTGCCGCCTGTTCACAATGCCTACATGTTCGAGCGTTCGGAGAAGGGCCATGTGATACTGCCCGCCGATTGGAATGATTCGGAGGATGCTGTCTATGACCAGTACGCCAAGTGAACCGCGCCTGTATGACGTGTGGCTGATGTGGGTCGAGTTTCCCGACCATCCCGGTATCGGCAAGCCGCGTCCCGTGGTAATCACCGAGGTTGACGGTGATCTGGTGTCGGGTATCGTGGCGAAGATAACCGGCAACACTGATTGGGATGAGGCCGGCGACGTGCCGCTGCTCGACTGGAAGGCCGAGGGGCTGTTGAAGCCGTCACTCGTGCGCTGTTCGCAACGCTTCTACTTCAACAGGAGCGAACTGCTGCAATGGTTCGGACGACTCTCGTTGAGGGACGCGGAGCATGTTAACGACGGATTGGAAGCCACGTTGGACATTCCACCATACAGGCGGAGCGTATAGCCGTTATCGTTTTCATGGCCTCATGGACTTGTTCTATGAGGCCATTCTTATAGAAACCATCATTTAGAACCGCATCATAGGGCTTTCTATGGTGCGGTTTTCACATAAATCAGCATTTAGACGGGACTTTAGAGCGTTCTATTGTTCCGTCAATCGTTTTACCGAACAATACAAAGGAAGGTTTTGTCATGGAAGACAAGTTGGAGAATTTGCAGGCGTTGATTGAGGGCTCGGGGCTAGGGGATGTATGCCAAAAGGTGCGGGGCATGTCCGAGGCGCGGGTCCTGTGGGTATTGGATGGATATAAGGTTGATGGGTTGCCGTCCGGCCGTGAGTTTTTCATCGAATGGGATTCGCTGGAGCACGTACAAAACCAGTTGAGGGAGCTTGCGGACGGCGGCTATGACGCCGACGATGACGTGGCCCAGATGATGAATGACCTTGTGCCTGTCGATACGGCGTACAGTCGTATGCGCAAGGTCCGCGCCAGCTTGAAGTTTTTCGCCGCGATGGCGGAAGACGACGGTATGGAGACCTACCGTATCTCCCAGCATGTCACGACAATCGAATACCGGCAGGTCAAGGCTCCCAAGGGATTGACCTTCGCTGAACTGTGCGATTGGGTGGAGGAGAACGGTGACGGCGATCTATACGACGTTGACGATATCGGCAGTGACGTGTTCGCCGCCAGTCGCCAGGATGGTACGGAACTTGATTCCAGGGAGTCGGAATGATTACCGCTGTCTACCGTTATGAGCGTTTCGACCCGGCCACGAACACGGAACTGTGGCGGCGCATACCCGGCTGGAGGTTGCGTCTCATGTGGCTTCAGGCATGGGTAAAGCGCGATAAGGCGGCTCGAATCTCATATCGGGCTTGGCTGTACGCGAATGCTTCGGGCGGCGGTCAATGGTTGGCCGCTGACATGTTGGACTGGAATCAGGAGGTAATCAAATGAGCATCGTATGCAAGACAATTAACACGACCGGCAAGCACCTGTATGGCGTCACGGTGGAAGCGTTTCTACGAAAGGGACTACCATATTTCAGTCTTATCGGATTACCGGACGCAAGCCTATCCGATACGCGAGAGCGTATCAAGGTCGGAATGCAAGCAAGCGGTATCACATGGCCCGACTGTCGCATCAACGTGAATCTTGCGCCGGCGTCAATGGGCAAGGCTGACGGAATTTGTGACCTTGCCATAGCGTTGGTGGTTCGAGGGCTGGCTGAATACAATAATAATCCAGATTATGATCTCCACGTCTACCTGGCTGGGCTTAGGGGGCTTGTGGCTATCGGCAAAATCAATGCCGATGGTGACGTGCATTCCACTCCCATTAGCGCCAAGGACGTAGTGGCCTACGCGGTTAAGCATGGCGCGAAGCGTGTCTTGGTGCCATACTCGAGCTTTCTGGACTATCTCAGCGTTGAGGATAGCGAGGCGACTGAGATTGATTCTTGCGTTATAAAAGGCGTTGAAATTCTTGGCATTAAAAATCTGACCGAGGCTTTCTCAGTCGTTGACGGTTTCGGGAACGCCGGCAACTCGGATATCGGCGGTCTGAACACCAAGCGTATGGAAGCTGCCTTGCATGAGGTGTGGAAATGGTATGACGAAGCGGGGGAGGACGGGGAAAGCTATGTGCTTGACCCGGATAATCTCAGCAAGTTCGCCGCCGATCTATGCAAGGAATACTCAAAATCTTGATACACTGAAGGCCATAGGACTATCTTGTGACCTTCTGGGAATTAGCAAACCAAAACACAAGGGGCACGGCGACTGTCGTGCCCGAACATTTTTCAGGAGGAATATCATGCCTACTCACGTTTCTCAGAGCGTCAGGGAACTCAAGGAGCTGGGTCGAAACCTGTACGCGGCCATGAGGTCAGATTTCGAGGTTAACTCTAACGCTTCGGCGCTTCCGCTCGACTATTTCGAGCGTATCGTCACGTGGTATCAGGCTCATAAAGGCGACGCAACCATGATGGACGATGTGATGGAGGCTTGCGGCCGCGCCGGATTGTCCGCAAGCGACGCTGACGAACTCCGAGATTACGCGGACACGCTGTTCCAGGACGGGAAGCTCAAGGTCGAACGCTTGTGGGAGCTGACTTCTGAGTCAATGGACGAGTGGGGCGATTCCACGCCCGTGCCGAGCCGGTACACCGACGCTAAAAAGTGCTAGACTTGACCATTACCGGCGTTCAATGCCGTGTTGTCACCCGGTTTCCGGGCGTGGATTGAAACATTCTTACCATCAGTGCGTCCCGAGCATATCGTTCGGGACGTTTTGCAACCATACCCAAGGAGCTACCATGACTGACTTCGACACGCTTTTCGACGCAACCAACAATGAGAGCGGAATCATCATATTCCCCAACAATGACGTGATTATCGGCAATTGGACGTATTCGGGGCATGGCGTCCCCCGACTCTCCCCGTTCGGTGACACGCTCGTTTCCACCGGCACCATCGATAAGGCTGAGGATAAAGGCTTGGTCAATATCAAGGATTATCTCACCGGATTGGACGGTTTCGACATCGTTTATGACAGGAATGATGATTACCCGCAGATCAAGGCCGATGACATGGCGAGATTGTGGGAGATCGTCAACAATGACGAAACCCTACGGGTGCTTGCCCCAGTCGATTGGAACTAGTGCGTGTCCGGTGCTAATTGACGGGCGGTTACCACGAGTAAAAAAATGCGGCCGGAAGATTAGGCCCTTCCAGCCGTATGCCAACAAAACCATTCAACGAATTTGAGGCGTGCACTAGCATAGCACGCCTCACAGGAAAGTGAGGAAATTTATCATGATTACATTCCGCTTCAGCCTCTATCCGGCAGACGGTGCCGACAAAGTGTACGAAGACGACCCTTGGTGGCTGCATTCCGAAACCGAGGACACTGACGGTATCGAGCCTATCGCGTTCACACCGTCCGACCCCTCGGGCCCCGATTGGTCGCCGGATATCGACAAGGCGTTGAAGGAGGCCGGATACAGGCGGCTCAGCGACATCTCTTACGATGAATACGATTCCACGTTCAAAGCCGAGAAAGTGGAAGAGGCATGAGCCGGAAGAAGAAACTGCGGCTCACCCCATCATGGTTGCCGGTCATCCGCGATCATCTGGTAGAGGATGGCCGGCAACGCGCCGCCAAGGCGGTGGAACGAGCGATAGGCGAACGTCGGAAAGGGCCGCTGCTTGTCTGGAGGGGCAAGCGCGTCACCTATCCGCAGCTTGCCGGCGTCGTGACCAGCCTGGGCGAAAAAGTGAAGGCAGCGCGGAGAATTACGCCGCACTCGCTGCGCCGCTCATTCGCCACGGAAGCACGACGCCGCAAGGTCCCCGACAGGGAGATCATGGCCTCAGGCGGCTGGAGCACGCGCGAGATGCTTGACCGCTACGACATGAACCGTCTGGCCGTCACCAACGAGGCTAGCCGAACCGTGGCGGAATCGTTAAGACGATAACAGATAATCGATTATCTGTTATAGAATGACGATGCTAATAACTGATAACCATAAATATGGGCCCGATTATACAAGAAAACCCGTGGAACACTCGGAATAGAGTCGTTCCACGGGTTTTTGAGCATTCTCATGAGATAATGTCCGTTCATTGTGTTTCTCCGATCAGTTGTTCCATTTCACTCACGTTGTCCTGCTTGCGTTTCAACGCCACGCAACGACGTATCCACTCGTGTTTGCGCTGATAGACGTTGGTTATCCCATCGTTGCCCAACAGTTCGTTGCATGAGCAGACAAGCTGGGGAATATCCGACTCGGTATCCGGTTGCACGGTGGGTTTCTCCCCGCAGACAGGGCATTCGGGAACTGGCACGGCAGCAATTGTCCTTAACAGTCTGCAACCGGTATTCCACTTCGGAACGTCCTTGCCCTCAAACGGGGCAAACGAGAAGATACTCGCGGAATGATCGCACCACTCCGAGAGCAGCCACACGGAGTCTTCCTGACAGTAGTAGCGGGTAAGGATGTCGTCGTATACATACTTCGGCTTGGGTGTGCGTCCGCAGATAGGGCATGGCTCCAACACCGGTAGCTTAGGTTCCGGCTCCTCCAAGTGCAGCAGTCGCTTCAGCCAGTTCATACGTTCCTCGATTCCATCGACTCGTTGAACGCCTTCTGGAACGCATAAACCCCGGCTTTAACGGCCTTTTCGACGGAACCGTCGGGCGGCAGCGTCACTGTCACGTGCGCGCGTGGCTGCATGTCGTCGCCTATGCACACGCTGTCCGGTTCCAGTTCGCCCACCACCGGGACTTCCACGGTGAACGTGGCTAGTTGAAGCGCCTTGGAGTACAAGCTCAATTCCACTTCCGTGGTACCAAGATTGATGCTCATTGAGTAATCTCCCTGTGTCCGAGGAACTTGTTGACGAAGAACGTCTGACCTTTGCCCGTGACTTTCGGCGTCTTGTTGATGGTCGTGTGACCGTCCGAGTGAACCACGGTGGTTTCCTTGATCTCGAACAAGCCCAATTCCATAGATTTCTGCGTGGGCATGTTGCGAGAGCTGCCGGTTTTCATCAGCCATCCGTTGTCCCTCAGCCACGCGAACAAGCGAGTGCCGCCAATATCCACGCCATTGCCTTTCAGGACTTTCGCCAAGTCGCCCACAAGGATGCTGGTCTTCGAGGTTTCCACAGCGTCAGCGAACAACGCTTTGGGACGCATCCGTTCGACCTGTGCTTGGGCCTTCTCCTTTTCCGCCCGCTCCTGTTTGATTTGCGTGGCAAGCCGGATAAGGAAGTCGGGTTCGGTGACTGCCTTTTCCAAAGTCGATTCGGTCATGTACGCACCATGCCTGCGAATCGATGGCAGCACCTCATGCGTCACCCAGCGTTGGAACTCCTTCGCCTCCGGCTTCCGCGAACGCATGACCAGACGATACAGGCCAGGCTCACTAATGATGGTCTTATTCGGATTGCCTCTGGTATTTCCCTCCGTAATTCGGAGGGTATTCATCTCGTCGGAATCAAGGCTTTCTCCGAGATGATTGGTATCGATGCCGAGGATGTCGCATACGTCCTTGGCGACGAACCAAGGCTCCCCCGCCTCATCGGTCAAGGTACGCAGTGCAGCGCCTTTGAAGTCGAATCGTTGTATTTCAGTGCTCATTGGTTGTCCTTCTTGAAAAGTTCCTTGTTGTCTTCGACGAGTTGAATTCCTTCGCCTATCCATCTCATGACCGGAACGGCCATTGAATTCCCCAACGCCTTGTAACGGGGGCTGTCCGGCGAATGCTTTTTGCCTTTCCACGGGATATCCGTCCACCCGTCCGGGAATCCCTGGAGCCGTTCGCATTCCAACGGGGTGAGCCTGCGAACCGTTAAACCTTTCATCGAATCCTCTTCCATGTATAGGTATTGGTCGTTGTGCGTGCTGAGTGTGGCGGAAAGCTCTTCCTGTCCCAGGAATCCCTTACCCCCCCGCTTTCCCTCCGCGTATTTTGAATGCGAGACTCATGTTCGCCTCCTGTCGATCAGTAGTCGCCCACCGTTGATGGACTGGTTGTCGATGAACCGTTTGCTTCCGTCAGTGGCGCACAGCGCGGGGAACACGTCATCTCCGTTGCTTGTCATGATGGGTATATGATCGGCGCGTCCTTCGCGGAGTGCGCCATCAAGGTCGGCGCGAGGTCGGAGTCCAATGCGGCGTTCGCCTGGCTGTCCGCCCGGCACATCACTTCTCTCTCTCTCTCGATTCCAGCCACCGCATGTCTATCGGTGGAAGTCAATGTGAAAGCGCCGTTTTCGTCCGGGTCGGCAACACCAAGCTGGTATCCGCCGTTCATTGGGCCGCGACCGATGATGTTTCCCGCTATCTCGTAGACGGCTGGATTATGGTCGGTGCTCAATGTCGGACTCACATCACCGATCGCCAGACTGCGCGAGCGTTCCCCTTGATTCCATTTGAACGCTTTCACAAGTGGAACGTTGTTCCCACCGGTTCCCATGTGGCTGGTGAGCGTGTTCGACACGTCTGGATGGTTCGACGCCTGGAACCTGCCGTCCTGCTGGTGGAAGTCCAGCATGACCGCATGCTGGTTCTGCCCGCCATGCTCACGCGCGTTCAACGTCGGCATCACGCCGTCAGCCGCATACACGCGGCGTGCCTGGCTCTCACCGGGTGTCAGGCATTCTCCAACGTGTGAATCTGCGTTTCCAATGACGTTCGCAGTTCCACCGGTAAGGGTTTCCCTCTTCTCTCGGCTCGACGCAGAATCCCAGCACAGGCTTTCGCGCTCAAAAAGAACCGGGGCGGCACGTCGCCAGTCTCGAGTGTTGATGACAAGGAACACACGCTCGCGTCGTTGGGCCACACCGAAGAACTGAGCGTCCAGCACTCGCCATGCCGCCCCGCCATCAGGCCAGAGTTCGGCCACGGCTTCAAGGAGCGATTGGAAAGCCCGTCCGTGTTCAGCCGACAGTACTCCGGGCACGTTCTCCCAGACGATCCATTCCGGATCAATCTCTGCGCAAGCTCGGAGATATTCGAGCATGAGCTGGCCGCGTGGATCGTCCAAAGCCTTCCTGAGGCCGGCGATCGAGAAGGCTTGGCAGGGGCTTCCTCCCACAACGACATCTGCCGCATGGTGGTATTGTTTCCAGTCAACTTTGGTCATATCTCCTAAATCTGGTACTTCCGGATAGTGTTGTCTGAGCACGGCTTTGGGAAATGGCTCGATTTCCGCGTATGCGATTGGCTTCCACCCGAGCTGGCGCCATGCGACGGTGGCGGCTTCGATCCCGCTGAACAGGCTGATGTAGCGTATCGTGCTCATGCCTCACCTCCGATGCGCGCGTTGATGTGGTTGAGGTTGTCGCTCATTGGTTTCCCTTTGCTTGTTGAAGTTGTGTGCCCCGTCCTGACGAGTGGATGGGGCTGAGTGGCTGGTATCGGACTCGGACACGAAAACGGGTGCCTTGCCGCCGTTCTGAGCAATATCCGTACTACGGATATTGGTGATTTCATCGGCATCGAGGTATTCCCGAATATGGTTGGTGGCCGTACCGAGAATGGCGCATACGTCCGCTCCAAGGAACCACGGGTTGCCGTGTTCATCGGTTAGGACACGCACCTGAATGCCGTTGAAGTCAAATGGTTGAATCTGATTGCTCACTTGTTGTCTCCTTCCTTGGATTGGTTTTGCGAAACCTGCATGATCTCCCACACGTCCGCGTCCTCCGACAAGCCGGACGCGAGACGGTAGAAATCACTGAACCGGTAAAGCGGATTGCTGTACGTATCCTCGCCCTGCTGGGGCAACTGGCCTCGATGTATCCAACTACGCAAAGTGCTGCGGTTCACGCGCATTCCGCACGCCTTGATGATGTCCAACAGTTCGCCACGGGTTCTCACCGCCTCCGATTGGAGGAGACGCTTCACCCGTTCCGCCCTGATAAGGGCGACCGGCATACTGAAACCGCATTGCGGGCATTTCGCCGTCTCCGCGTCCGCATAGCCGGAGAGCTGGCCCAGGCACCCGTTGGCGGGGCATGGCCCGTACAACACGGTTTCCCCGTCATCGTCCGTGAGGAAACGACGCAGTTTGCGCACCAGCCCGTGAACCGGTTCCGCGTACACGGGCGTGGACGGGTGCTCGTCGAGTTTCGGGTGATTGGCGATTCGGTAAACCATGTCGGCCAGCGGCGCCGATTCACGCAGGTTCAGTTTCAGGCTGCGCACCCACTCGTAGAGTGTGCCTTGCAAGCCCGGATAACCGTGGTCGTCGTCAGCGTACAGCAGGTCGTGCAGGGTTTCCCTTACGGGCGCTGGAGCCGTGCCCGCGTTCCCGCCGCCACCGTTCTTGTGCCCGTAGGCGCGGTTGATGCGATACTCGGTCAGGTCGGGCAGGTTGCGTTCCAACCATTGCAGGTCGTTGGAGAGCTGGCGTTCATGCCATGCGCACAACAGGCTCCGGTTCTCGGGTATCCCATGCCCGATGAGCATGGACGGCGCGTCGGTCACGATCTCCCGCCAGCAACCGTCATAGCGGCAGAGCCTCGTGTTTTCAGGGGAAAAAGACAAACTGACCTAGACCTTCACTCATTAAGAGCTTCGGACGTGTCAGCAAGACCAATAATGCACGGGCGTCTCTAGTTTTCCAAATGTGGTTCGGCGTGTCGCGGCAGTATGTCACCCAACCCCAAGTCGCCCGCGCCGAGGAAATGCCGTACCGGTGTACGCCGCTTCGGCTTCGCCGGCTCCAACTCCAACGGGTTGCGACTCGAGGCCGTGATTCGAGCCGCCTCCTCGGGTTGACGGCCCAACATGCGCTGACGCCGGTACAGCCACGCCGCGTCACCCTCCAAGCCCCGCGCATCGCACTCACGCGCGATCTCCGCCTCCGAGGGCTTCGCCTTGACGCGCAGTCGGCGGACGATGGCGTTGATGTCACCCGAACCACACCAACGGCCGGTATCGTTCTCCGCATAGAAGCGTCTCACCGCCTCCTGAGCCTCGGCGGCGGTGATGTCCGTCCTCAGTTCCGAATGGAACGCTTCAAGCTGAACGTCATCCCATTGCGCGTTGCCGTGATGCGCGTTGATAAGCGACAATACAGCTGCTGCCTCACCCCTGCTGAGCATTGAAACCTCCCTGCTGCTGGTATCTTGCACGTTCCTCGGGTGTCATGTACTGCCATGTTTTCGCCAGATTCGCCTCAAGGTTCTGCTGGCTTCGGGATTTCAACGGTTGCCCTGGTCGTGGCTTCGGCGCTTCGGGCTTGGGTTTCTCCCAGTTGCGGGCGTACAGTTCACCGCCGATGAACCGGCTGAACGTTTTCACGTACTGCTCGTCGGTGGCCTCCGCATACGCTCGAGCCTTGGCTTCGAGAAACATGCTCGGGTCGGAGTCTCCAGCGGCTTTCACGATCTTCGGCCAATCGACCTCCAGCTGCATACGGGACTGGGAGGTTTTCCCGTCAAACCTGTTCGTCGGATAGAAAGCCTCGATACGGTCAAGCAGATTACCGAAGTCCGGCTTCGAGGGGGTAGGGGGAGTTGAATTATCTTTAGATAATTCTTCTGGTGTTCTGGTGTTCTGGTGTTTGTCCCGATTCAGACGCGATTCAGCCGTCTGAAAGTTATCTGAATCGGAGGTTTTCGCCTCGTTTTTATCTTTTCGGTAATTTTCAGCATTGCTTTCGCGCTTCTTCTGCACCTGTTCGCGGCTTCGATTGTGTGCGAGATAGTCGTGAATGTAGTACCCGTTGTTCCCGTCCGGCTCGATCATGCCGACTTCGCAAAGCGCATCGATTTCTGAATCGGTGATATCCAACACGTAAAACGCATCGTCTTCGCTGATATGTCCGTCTGAAAGATTGTCTCCGCAGAAAGTAAGCATCATCGTGAACGCGCCTATTGCGCTCGGGCATGTGTGCCTGAGCTTGCGTACCTTACGGTTCATGTAGAAGCTGTTGACCAGTTGAACGTATCCTTTGCGTACCATTGTCATGCTCCTATCAGCCAGTACGTGTAATCGGGGAACACCATTTGCATGAACGCCCAGCAGACGCCATGCGCTGCGAAAGCCGCTATCAATCCAAAGCTGAAGGCAACGATCGTCATCGCGTCGCCGCCTTCATCGGATAGGGATATATTCCATTTCCTGAATAGGTAGCGGAACGCCTGTATCCCGATGATGAAGAACACGGCCAGTTCGATGAAATGCGCCAAGCCGACGATGCTCATTCCGCCTCCTCCAGCAGCCGTTCCGGGTTCACGGGGTCTGACATGATCGTCTCCTGAACGTCTTGATGAAGTTGTGGCGGCTTCGCCAGTCCGATGGCGTGCCGCTCGTCGCCGTGAGCAGCACGCCGTTGTCGTAGACTTTCCAGTGGCCGGTCGTGGCCCTGACCACCGTGTATCCGTGTGAGGCTATCCAGTGCATGAGTTTCCGGTCGTCCCCCCGCGCGGTCATGCTTTGAGCCTCATCTTCAACGCGAGACCGTTTTCATGCACGCTGCCCTTATCGAAGCCCATGAAACCGTTGAATAGTTCGTATTCGAGCAATACGGTGTCCACGCGGAACTCGTCGTACTGATGGTTTTTGATGCGTTCCATGACAAGCCTCATCGATGCGACGGTATCCCTGCGGTCGGCCTGTATGAGAATGAGATACGGCCAAAGATTCCATTCGCCCGGATGATCGTTCAGCCAACGGGCGAAATCAACGAGTTTCCTATCTTCCATCATTTCCCCTTAGGAGCGTTCCCTCACGATATAGTCCGGGTGTTCCCGGCAATAGTCGTATATCAGTTTCAACCATGCGATGGCGCTGTCCACGCTGCCCCAATAGTTCGGCGGATTGTATTTGCCGCGCAAAACATACAATGGTTCCAAGTAGATGTCTTTCAACGCCTTGTCGATACGGGCTGCGGCCTCCCCGGCCGTCAACCCGTCCAGGTCATGCTTAGGATGGACCTTGTAATCGGTGAAAAACGCGGATAGATTATACGTGTAGTTGAAATAATGGCCATGAGCGGTCCGCACATGCTCGCCGTCCCGTTCGCATACGTCAAACCATTCCGGTTCCGGCACATCCTTGTCCACTATGAACAGGTCGTAGCTCATTCTTCGTCTCCTTCGATGATTCCATGTCCTGCTATCAATGCGAGGGTCTTTAAGTCGGTGAGCACGGGCTGGTTGTCCATGCTTGACAGCGAGTCCAAGCCGAGACCCTTCTGTTTGAACACGACGAACCAGTAAGGTGCGTCAGCGTTACCCGCCTCGGTACGGCCCTCCTGCATCCACTCCTTGAGTCTCCCCGTATAGGTGCTGTAGTTTTTACACTCCAATACGACCGGCTGGCCGTGGATACGCAGACCGGTGATATCGCCCTGGTCTTTCGTCCCATGCAACACTTCACGGTGTATCGTCTGCTCGCTGTCACCCAACCGGGCGCGCAAATAGTTGACCACCTTGGATTCAAGCAGTGTGCCTTTGGCTTTCTGTCGGCTCATTCGTCCATCCACCATTCAGTCGGGTCATCGTGAAACTGGCAGTCCACGCAGTCCCCGAATACGTTCAAGATTCCTCCGCAGTACGGGCAATGCTCATACTGGACGGGCAGATAACTCGGTCTCATAATCAGAACTCCGGGTTGTCTCGTAGTCGTTTTTGCACGTCCCCGCGCATCTGCTCGATCACATCGACCCGAAGTCCGGTAGCCAAGCGAATCTCCTCTGCCGGACGGTTCGAGTCTTCAATGAGCAGTTGCCATGCTTTACTTTTCGCTTTGCTCAACATGAGCCCCCTTCTCCAAATTAGAGCTGATACGCACCCGATAGTCGGTGATGCTCCAAGTCAGATGGTTCAACTGCCAGACGGTGAGTCCAAGAAAAACCAGCAGACAAAACGCTTGAACAATGGCCATCATCGTATTCTTTGACGTGATGCCCACCGCGAGGGAGAACGAGAAAAACACGTCCCACCCCAAATACCGGTACACGGACCATAATCCGGGTTTGCTGCCGTCACGTCGTTCGTAAACCGTGACCATATCCTTGTCACTCATTTCGATTCCTTCTTCTGCTCCTGTTCACGCCACCCCATACGCCTTGCAATGGGTAGCCGCTGATTCTGTCGTGTTGCGCCGCGTACCGTGCGCATTCGCATATCGCCGGACATTGGGCGCAGGCCTTGAGCGCCAATCGTTCCTCGCTGGACGTGGTTGGGAAGAACAGGTCAGGGTCCATGTCACGGCACGCGGCCTTGTCACGCCAGCCGCTCAATTCAATTCCTTCTTCGCGTTTTGAGACTACTTACGCTCATGATCCCTCCTTGAGCGTGGCGACATATGCGATGGCCTTGCGTTCACGCTTCGCGTACCTCTCGCACTTGCGTTTGAGACGTTTGAGGCTCATGGCGTATATGTAGGCTCTGAAGTCGCCGTCCTCGGTGATTCTGGCCTCGTACCGGCTCAGGGCTGAGGCCCTGAATTGCGCGGTCAGATGGTTGGTAAGCTGTACTCCGTTCATTCCTCCACCTCGGTTTCCTCGCCGTAATGGCCGTAGAGTTGGTCTGCCGCATCCTTGGTCGTGTAGAGGCATTTCGCGGGCGCTTGTTCGTAGTCGTAGATGGCGGCTGCGACGACCTCTCGAAACTCCTCGCGGGTGAATATCTTCGCCTTATAGCTCATCGTCTGCCTCCGTAAAATCGTTGAACGATGGGCTGGCACAGCTCATATCCCTTCTGGGCCCACATCTCCAGTGTTTTGAAGATCACAAGAATCGACAGTGAGTCGAGCCCGTCGTCAACCAGTTTGGGAATGTTGCTGTACATTGCGTCCAGTTCCGTATGCCCGTTCCGGCCGCTGGTGAACGTGAATCCCAGCATGTCCACGGGCGTTCCGGTTTCCTCCGGCGTGATGGTCAACCGAACCTTGAACTTCCTGCCCAACGGCATCGCCTTGTCACTCATCGTCCGCCTCCTTGATTGCCTGTTGCAGTGCCTGCATGATTTGTTTCGCCTCGTCCACGCTCAGATAAGCGCTTGCAGATTGGCCAACGGTCTTGTGCTCCGGGCGGGAGTCGTCCCGGTCGAGGTGAAACGTCACCAAGCTGGAAGAGCCACGCCGATGATTGGCGATCTCTACCCGATAAACCATGTATTCGTCATCGTCAATCGGGATAGTGAGCCTCGTGCCGGCATAGTGGATGCTGCCAAAGGTCAAGTCGAACGATTCCGTCTCAATGCTCAAGGCCCATCTCCTTTTGTCCGGGATTGTGCAGATCGAAATGCTTGCAGCCGGTACGGTTCACTCCGTCAGCCGTTACCACGGCCCACAATGCGGCCGACAAGCCCGCGATATACCCGTCATTCCAAGCACCCTGCACGCCATACTTGGAGTGCATCACAATGCGGTCGTGAATGATCTTCTGCACGTCAAACGGTTCATTCATCGTCCGCCTCCCATCTGTCTTTCTGCGAGTGCGATTTCCCTTTCCTGCCAGCGGGCTAGCATTTCAGGGGTCGCGTTGCGCGGCACCGGATTCGGGTCTAACGCCTTGCCGTCGTGCTCCTTGTCGGCCTTGGCCCACTTGCGGGCGAGTTTGCGGCGTTCCTTCCATGTCAGCGTCACGTGCACGTCCACCACCCTGACCACCTCCAGCCGGTCACACCGGTAGGATTCGATGGAATCCTCGCCGCTGCGGGTGAGCGTGCAATTGGCCGGTCGCACCTGGTAGACGTTCCCGCGCCCGTACATGCTCGCGTGGAAGTGCGCGTAGAGACGGTCGGGGGTGCAGTACACCTGGTCGGGGTGCAGTGTCGCGTCGATGGGTGCGTCCGCGCCCTGCTCGCGTCGGGCGCGGCATATCGGGCAGTCGTCGAAATTGTCCCGGCTGTGACCGGGCTCGATGATGTCGCCCGTATTCAGATCGGGTACGCCGCCGTGATACAGGACACTCATCGTCTGCCTCCCAGACTCTCGTAGATCAACCGATAACGCTTGTCCCCGTTGCACATCGCATTCCAACGACGGATGGCGGCTGCGAGCATCATGTCTTTCGGCCACTCCCACTCCACTGCGGGCTTCGACTTCAACGCGAGAACATACGGCTTATACCTGCATCCGCCGCACCGGAAGACCAAAGCGGACAGATAATGCTGCTCCTCCCATTTCGCCTTGACCTTGCCCCCGCATTTGGGACACGGGCTAATTTTGTGAAAACGCATCAGTCCATCCTTTCGTCCAACCATTTGATGTCCTCCCAGATCGAGGGCATGACCTGATCGAGAGCGCCCATACTGCTCAACGCCCATACTGCGCCGTAGTTGGCGCGCTCTCGCACCGATGTGACATAACCCTTGTCCGGGAAGACATGAGACTCCGCAATCCAGTGGAACGGGAGCATCCCCTTGCGCAGAATCAAAGTGAAACGTTCATGGCTAACCTTGATGAAGCTCCTCATGTCGCTCATTCCTCCGTTGCCTCCATCGGATAATTGATCTCCACAAGCAACCGTGTGCGATAGCTGGTCAGCTTCACGAGTTTGAACGGCTTCTGCGTCTCCGGGCCTCTGAACGGTGGCTCGTACTCCCACCATTCGCTGCCGTCGTATTCCTCGCGGCGCAGGAACCCGCCATCAGTGAACACCACGACCAGATCGGCGGCTATCTCCTGACCGCCGTATCCTTCGTCGTAATCGATGTCAAGCACCGGTTCGGCCTGACTCCACGGAATTCCCAGCTCCCCGTCGCGGGAGCCGACGAATCGAACGTCATCGGTCGAATGCCCGCTTCGTGATATCGCATCCTTGGTTTCACCTAAAAGATTCATTCTTCCGTTGCCTTTCCTTGGTTGACTTCGTAAACCGCGCGGGCGAAGCCGAGCGGCGTCTTGCTTCGGTTGTTGGCTCTGTCCTTGCCGCTCATGTACCAGATACGATTCCGGTCAGGAGCCGGCAGGCTCATGTCCTGGCTGCGAGGCGGCATCTGGAATCCCCCCCCCCGTCCAAAGGCACGTTTTTTTCGTGTAATTGTCCAAGGGCTCGTAGGCCGTGTAGTCGCACGGGTCGAACGTGTGGGAGGGTTTACCAAAAACACGGCTGAGTACGCTCACCGGGTTCTCAACCATGTACGGGACGCCGCTCATTTCACCGATCACCCGGCATTGTTCGGCAACGCTCACGGCCTTCGCCTGAAACATGTGGTCGGCCTCGTACTTACGGGCGAACCATTGCGCTCCACTCACCGCCATATCCGTACATGGCGGGAACCCGGCCACGAACGCGAGCCGGCCGGAACGGACCAGTACGCTGATCTGGTCGAACGCTTCCTCGATGGTGCAAGCCAGTTTCAGGTAGGCACCGTCTTCATGGTCGCAACCATGCTGCGGGTCCACCAACACGGCTTGATACCCGTGTTCCACCCAAGGGCGGGCCATGACACCGGTCAGGTCGCATAGGCACAGAATCGTGTCACGCATCATTCCTCGATTTCTTCGCCATTCGTTGCAGATCTCTTTCGCAGAGCCGATTCAACACGGGGTATAGCCATGCAGGCGGGATCGTGTGATTCCACACGGGGCATTTCTTCCAGTGTTTTTCGGCTCGGGGGCATCCGTATTGCCCGCAGTAGGGACATCGACGGTTTCGGCATTCCAATTGGCCAGTGCGGTGAACCTTGATCCAGCGTTTCTCGCACCAGTCACAGCAATGAGTGCTTCCTGTGAGCAGGCGTAAGACAGTTTGCGGAAACGATGGAGGTTTATCAATGATCGGGTGGATGTTCATGCTTCCACCGCCTTGGCCGGACGGAACGGAGCTTGAGAGGTCACGTGCTTGCTGTTGAGGCCCGACCAAACAGACCCGGTGACGGGGGATTCCGGGTCACCGATAAGCAAAGCGACCAACTTCGAATTGTCCAGGCCGGAGATGGCGACGCTCCACAAGGCATTGTCCTTATCCCGCCACAACCCGTCATGGTCGGGCAGCTTCGGCTTCCGACGCAAAGCGTAGGCGAAATCATCGGAGTCGATGCAGTACTCACCGTCTATCTCGCTGATGCGGATACGCAGGAGCATGTCGCCTAGAGGGTCAGGCTTGAGATCGATGACGCGGAAATGGTTTCCCTCCGTCGTGCAGGCAATATCGCCCACCTGCACGTTTTCGATGTTGTCGATGCGCTCATACTCGGGGTCATCCAACAGTTCGATGGATTGGATATTGTCTATTGGCTCAAAATCACAGGAAGAGTCATAGCCACGTGACGTGTACAAAGACCAATTATCGCCTAAATTAATATCTCCTGCGTCATCTAACACTCCAGTAACAATGGTGCCGTTCTTCCATGTGGCCTTGACGTGCAGTCCGGCCATCTCCTTGCAGGTCTTGCCTTCCCAGAATGGTTTCTCACTCATTGGTGTTTCTCCTTTGATTTCCGCTTGTATGCGTTGGTATGATCTGCTGTTCGTGTACCGTGTGAGCGCCTTATGCAGCAGAGGCATGTCTTCTGGCAGGTACGCGGTTTTCTGACTGGAATCGATTCTCACCGTGTAGGGGAGTGTGCCCGGATGGGTTTTCGCCCACTCGTCGTACACCATGCGTCCGAATGTCTGCGCCTCAGCCGCATACAATCGTCTGCCCAACTGGGTTGACAGCCACGAGCCGGCAAGTATCGCCTCACCCAACCGGTTCAACGGCAGTCGTGGGCCCTTCCTCGCCTGTGTCATACTCGAATCTCCCCGTTCGTGAACCGGCGAAACAACACCGGGTCTAGCTTGTATAAGGCTGGCCTGAACGATGATTCACGACAGAACAGTTTGTAGAGTTGTTCGATGGGGTCTAACTGCATAACGTGTAGCCTCCCATGTTGTCCAAGAGCACAAGGCCCTTGCCGTAGATTCGTACCGGCACCTGTTCGGGGTGGTCGTTTAAACCGCTGACGATCCACCCCTGTTCCATCGCCTCACGCTGATGGGTATGCACCCACAAATGGCAACCCTCGTTCGAACCGCTTCCACACAGCAGGATCAGGTTCGATGGCAAGTGCAGGCCGGGGAACGGGTGGCTTCTCAGATGTCGGTGATGACGGGAGAAACCAGCCCAATTCCATGTCGCCCCGCATCTCACGCAACGTTCGCCATCCCGTCTATCCACAAGACGGCACGTCTCACGCGAAGGGTTAGAACTAACCATTGCCGAACTCGTCCTGAGAGGCAGTGCCCTGCGGCTGGCTCCAAGGGTCGACAGGAGGCTGCTGGAACTGCTGGTTGAGCTGTTGGGCGGACTGCTGGTAGTTCGGCACCCCGTAGCCCTGCTGGCCGTAATTGTTCGCCTGCTGACCGTAATTCGGCTGGAAACCCTGCTGCTGTTGCTTCGCCTTGGGAAGATTCTTCGAGATGCGCGCGAAACGAACCTCGCGGCTGATCTGCGTCTGACCCTGCTTGTCCTGATAGAGACGAATGTTTAACACGCCTTCGACGCGAATCGAATCGCCCTTGTGCAGTTCACGCATATAGGTTTCCATCTGCCGGGTGTCGAACTCTGTGGCCTGCCACCATTCCGTCTCCCCGTCCTCATACTGGCCGGATTGACGGTTCTTCCAGTAAGGAGTAATGGCGAACCGCAGACTCAGATACGGTTGTCCCGACTGTGATTGCTTCTGTTCCGGGTCAGCGCCCAGACTGGCGTTCTCCAAAACGACTCGTGCCTCTCCGGCCATCAGCTGTACCTCCTATACGGGTAGACCTTGTGTTTCTTGCTGGCCGTCTGATTGCAGACCAGCATGTGTGATTGGGCTCCGGCGCAATCAGTGGCGCCGCATGTAGGGCATTGGGGGAGCGTGATCTTGTCCCCGTGAGCCCACAGGCATCTCGCGCACTTGCAGCCCGGTCTCGGGGTGAAAGTCACTCGAAGCTCGCCTCCACCTTCGTGAACGGGAAACGATCATCCCGGACACTGGTCTTGAAGAACTGGCTGCGGGATTGGGACTGGCATGGGAAGGCGGGGGCGATGGTGCCATCGTGGGAGAGCACCGGCATCCAACGTTTGCCGTCATGCTTCCACACCGATTCGGTGCGAGCCTTGTAGAATCCTGGCTCCTTCGGAAGGTCGGCCATCGTGTACGGTTCTCGATACGCATATTGGAAGGCGGAGTCCTCCGCCCATAAAGCGACTGCAATGCCGAAACCCTCGACGTTCAGTTGCAGGGACGAGCCGTCCGTACACTCAGGACGCACATTCACCGCCGTGTACTCGTTGCCGTTCTTCATTACCACCTTGTCGCCGGGACGAACCTTCGCGATATCGGTGATACGCTCACGCGGGGCATCATCCAACAGTTCAATGGACTTGATATAAATCGTTGGAGCAAAGCGTCCATTACCGTAGTAGCGAGACAAGGGGGCAACGCGACCTGAATCAGATATCACAACGTCGCCATCTTCGTTGGTGACGCCGGTAAGCACGGCCCCGTTCTTGTATGTTACCTTGACACGTAATCCGGCTAGCTCCTCGCAGGTTTTGCCTTTCCAGAACGGTTGCCCGCCATCATCTTCAGCCTGCTTGACGGATTCCGTCTCGGGCTTCGACTCATACACGTGCACGTTCCGGGCGGAACCGTGACGGTACCCATCACCAAAATCAATGAGAATCACGAGATTGCCCTCATCCTCGGTCTCGATGTACAGTGGAGGCCTATCGCTCATACTTAGGATGAGAGAGTGTATAACATCTTCCGAATCCTTCATCTCATGCAGTTCACCCGCATAATGCCCGTACGCATCATCGAACTCGATCCACATGCCCGGTTTCGCGTCGTTTAAACCAATCTCACTGCTCACTGGGAGCCTCCTTAACCTTGTCGTTGTGCTGTTGATAAGCGTCGATGAACCGTTGCGCCTGATATTCGGTCAACGTGCCATAGGCGACCCGCGTTTGCAGAACGTTGCCGATGAAACCGTTCTCCTGACCCACCGGAATCTTGCAGTCTTCAAGAATCCGGTCGATCTGTGTTTTCTGCTCGTCGGTCATGAACTTGACGGAACGTTTCTGGAAACCGGAGGTCTGCGCGTCATTATCCGTGGAAGACAATCCCAACGCCGTGTTCAACGAGTAGCGTCGCGCATACGTTTCGGCGGAACCATACCGTTGCGCCAGCGTGTTCTTCCTTTTCTGGTTGCCGCCCTCCGTCTCGTCTCCCACGAGAACCGGGATGGGAGCCAGCCAGTCGGACCATTCGCCGTCCTTCTGCCTGATGGACGTGACCACGCACCCATAAGGGAAATGAGGGGCCACATCGTAGATCACATGCTGCCTGACCTCAAGGTGCAGGGTTTCGTCAACATAAAGGAGAATCGACGGCAAATCCGCGTAATCGTATCCGTAAGCCTTACGGTTCTTCTTGACTACCGCCATGATTCAATCTCCTCCTCTTCCTCCAACAGCTTCCAGTCGGGGAACACGACATCCTGCGGGTATTTGGGCAACCCGTAGGCTCTCATCGCCTCCAACGGGTTCTCCGTGTTGTCGCGGAACCATTTGATGCTCTGCAAGGCGTGGTTTATCTTCGGTTCCGCCAGTTCGGTGATGATGGGTGAATCCTCCTGAATCTCGTAGCGCATCCAGTCGAACGGCGGGTTCTTCTCCTGCACGATGAACTCGAAACCCAACGGCCCCTTATAGTCGGGCATCGTCAACCGGTAGAGACTCATGTAGAACGCGGCCTGAATGTGATACCCGTACTGCCAGCAGGAACGCTCGAACTCGTCCGGCGACTTCACCGTGGTCTTGTAATCACGGATACGCAGCACACCATCCGGGTCGGGAGTGGACGGCAACCAGTCCGCCTTGCCCTTAATCAACAACCCGGTATCAGGGTCGGTGGCGATCATCGCCACCTCCGGCTGACCATCCAGCTTCGTGAAAAAGTCTCCAACCATGTCCCGCATGGCCTGAACCTTCTCCACATCATCAGAGGACAGCCACACGATGTCGTCCGCACCATACTGTTCGACCAGCCTGTCACGAAGAGCCTTGCCCTCCTTGGTACGCAGATTCGGTTTAGCCACAACCTGCGGGCCACTGCCCAAAACCATGCTGTGCGCCGCCTTACCAAACTCCAACGCCGAAGAGTAACCATGCTCACCGGTCAGGTAATCCGAATACGCCAACGGGCTTACCAGCATTTTCTTCAACGAAGTCTGATCCACCGCGTCCAACGCGAAGTAATCGTCATCGGTCATCTGCTCGACGGTCATTGCCTTTTCTTTCTTGCTTTGAGTACTTCCTTGCCTAAAACCTTGATGGTGTCGGCCACCGAGTCGAGAAAATCGTCAACGTCCTCCGCGTCGTAGACCTCTCCGTAAAGCAGGGAACGATACGTGCGGAACTTTCTATGCCGGACATCATTCGGAGTCAACATGAGAACCCCTCGACTGCATGGACAGTTGTTCCTCGCGTTCCATCAGGTGACTGTGACGCCAAGTACGCGACTTGCCCTGCTTGTGCGACGCCTCCGCATAATCGGCCACATGGTCACGGCCAACGTCCCCCACGACCTTCGAGGCCTCGTTCCAATCCGAGTACACACGATCGTTCACGGCCACATACTTGTCCGCGAGATAACGGACGCAATCACCGAGATAACGGATGGCTTTGGCGATGGAGTTGAAATCAGATGCCATCAGTCGGCGTCCTCCGTCTGAATCTGAGCCCACGTCTCCTCCATGAGAGGCCGGTCGATCTCGTAGTAGATGTAGGCCTTCCCGTGCTTCGGCGGGTAGGCGCCGAACTTCATCTTGTAGTTCTCGGCCAGACGGGAGCCGAAATGCAGAGCGCTTTTCTTCATCGGCTCGAATCCTTTCGAGCGCAGGAAGTCGCTGATGATAAGACGAGGCGAGTCGGGTTCCTTCGATGTCTCAGAAGGAGCGGCGGGATCGTCGAGAATCACGCGCGCCCGACGTTCAAGCTCGTCCTGCGGCAATAGTCCACGCGCCTCGTTGAGCAGTCTCATACGGTCGAATGGGGTGAGTTCCATGATTGTTTCCCTCCACTGGGCTTGATTATTTGGTTGTCCTTCTACGCCGGTGCTGACACGTCCGAAACCCTTTTATTGGTTTCCGACGCAAGGACGCGAAGGGGTTCAATTTTTCTGAGCGCCAAGCCGGGAGTCGAACCCGGTGCAGTCTTTGAAGTCCATGACCATTGGAAGGCTTCTCGGCTGCGGCCACCGTGCGCTTGGCTACCACCGGACGAGTTAGAAATGAGGAAAAGACCACGCCCGGAAATCTTCAGTTATTCGTCGTCCAACATGAAGCACAGGGCGACGGGGGAACAGCACAGGAAACCCGCGAGAATGCTCCACGGGCCCGCACTGGGTTGGAAGAGAAGCGTGAGAACACCAAGAACCAAGCCCGCCATGCACAGGCTCACGGCCCGTGTCTCATAGCGTGTGGGCGAACCGTCAGGGTGCTGATAGCCCGAACAGTGATGTCCATAATCCTTGGTGTTCATCATTTATCCTTTCCGTGGCCCGTGGAAGATTTGAACTTCCCACGCCAACCGTCATGAAATTTCAAACGGAGACAGGAGTGTCTAATGGGTGACGGTTTGTCGGCGTCTCCGATTCCCCCTAATCGCCAAGGGACGGGCCGATGGTTGCCGTGAACGGTCGTAGTATGGTCAGTATTTGTTCGCCTGTAGTCTTGTTTGGTGAATAAGGGAACCGACCGGCCACGGCAAGACTTTGTTATTCCTCGTTCTTCTCGTCGGCGCAGTCGGCCAGGTCTTCAAGGGCCTTGGCGACGAAACGCGCCTGACTCGGAGTGAGGGGACGGGCACCGTAATCGGTGTCGATTTCCGCGTTGATTAGACCATCTTCGGTGACGTTGCCGGTGAAGTATTCACGGGTGCGACGTTCCTCCACAACGAGCTTCTGGGAGAGGTTACGATTCTGACTAAGCATTGTTTTCTCGATTCGGAGAGGAGGTGATTTTTATGGCTAGTGAAGCGGAGAACTATGCAAGTTCCGCTTGCGATGATTTCAATGCAGCAGTAAGGCTGTCAGCTGACCCAGCTCAGCGGAAGATGGCGTACGGTCTAGCGAATCTCGCGGCTGCAATCGTCCATATCTCTCGTGAAAACGCCGTGCTGCAATCTCAGTTGCAGCAAACCCGTTCGTGAGGCGGCTGGCGTTCATGTCGCTACGTGGGTCTGACTGGGGGGAGCCAGTCAGTCTCGCGTGGCGGCGAGTCCAAGTTGGGGTCTGATAGACACTCATGCTGTTACCTCCAAGTCAGGAGACTTCATGCCGGCGGCTAAGCGAGCTGAACTGATGATGTCTGCCATTGTTATGCCAAGCGCCACGGCGATGTCGTTGAGATCGTCGGTGGAGAAAGCCTTCCTGAAATTGAAGCGGTCGTAGAAGAATTTCTTGTTGCGCCCCACTCTGTTGGCAAGCTCCGGGGTGCTTACCCCTCGTCTTGCTGCCTCAGCACGAACTGCTTGAATCAGTCCCACCGAAGTTTTTGAAAGTTTTGTTTTCGTTTGCATATCTTTAACGTACCGCATACGGTACGGCTTGTCAACCGGAAACGGTACGAAATTTACAAACGTACCGAAATTCGGTACAATGTAGTTATGAGTAAATATGAATCGCAGTTCACTCAACGAGTGATAGAGACAATTGAAAACAGGCGCAGAGACGCCAAAATGACCATCGATGACCTATGCAAAGCTTCAGGGATAGGCCGTAATTCCTATTACGCAAAATTGCGTGGTGAACGATGCTTCAACACCGAAGATATTGACGCAGTGGCCGAAGCCTTAGGGTGCGATCCTTTCCTTATTCTGGAAGAAGCCTCTGCGCCGGAGCCTCAAACGCAATATGCCTCAGTCGCTTCCCAGCTTGAAGATGTTCTCGGCAAGAAGATTCAGATCGAGAAAGCGGCCTATGAGGATAAGAACAAGAATGCGGAGTCCGGGCGTGAAAACATGGACTGACCTCACCGGTGAGGCGCGTCATATGGGAGTACTTATAGAGGATAGGAAGTTCGATGGTTCGCAGTGCGGGGAATACGATCCCATCACCCGCACCGCTTACATTGACCCCACAATGAGCATGGAACAACGGGCATGTACATTGCAGCATGAGCTTATCCACGCCAAGCACTTCGATGACGGGCTGCGTCTGTTGAGCCGTGAGAAGGAGGAATGCCTGACGCGCAAGGAGACCGCATTGGCGTTGATAAACCCCGTGGACTATATGCACGCCGAGGACTTGTACGGGGGAGAACCGTACGCGATGGCGCAGGAACTCGGTATCACCGTCAGCGTTCTGCAGGATTACCGGCATTGGCTGCACGACAACCTGACCATATCGAGTTAGGATTAAGGCACCAGTTCAATGGATAGAAGGGAATAATTTTGAGCGAGCCTGAACAGAATCGGCCTGAATCGGAACCGGACAAGTCAAAGCCGGAAATGACGCAGGAAGAACTGCAACGCCAGCTATTGGAGACACAGAAAAGACTCGTGGAATTGCAGGAACAGCAGATAAGGAAGAAGGATTCTCAATCCGACAATCACGATACCGGCATCGGCAAATCCGTTGTGAGCATTCTTATCGCAGCGGTGATCATCGCCGTGGTCGGCTTCGTCATTCATGACTACACCAAAACGAAGGAAGTCAATGAACATGCCTCCGACAATATTTATGATGCGCTGAGTCTAGGTAGCGGCTCACCGGACGACATCTTTCTATCGTCCCTACCGATGCAACCATGATAATCAAGCATGGGACATAAAATTCATAAACCATTGACCCAATGAAGAGAAGGGGAAACAACATGAGCTCGCCGGTTTACCAGCCCATGCCGCCAGCAGGCATGCAACCATCACAGCCTGTATCTCATAGGCGTAAAAAAGGAATCACGATTCCGGTGCCGGTTTTCGTCTTGTTGATTATCGGTATCATCGTCGCACTGTTCGTGGGCATGCTTTTCGGTGTCGGAGCCATGAGCGAAGAAGTCAATTCCGCTCAACAATCGTCGTATGCATGGGAGGATAAATACAAAGCCGCGAAGGTCCAGTTGAACGGATATGTGAGCGCTCCGAGCGTAGCGCCCGATACGATGGGAGCCTGCGGTGTCCTCTTCGATGGTAATCAGTCCCTGATTGATGATGTGGCAGCGGTATCTGGGTACTTCCGCGATCCGGCTAACCATGATGCCGTCCAAGCCTTCTCGGGAGCTTCATTGGCGGTCAAGACAATCAACGAGGCATTCCCAAAGGCCGACCCCGATATGAAAGCGAGTCTTGCCGCATTGAATGCTCCGATGTTGAAGATTGTGTATGCGACACAGAATCTTGGTTACGCTGATGCCCAATACGACAGCCTTCAAGTGCTATCTGATCTGAATAGCGTCATGGAATCATGTGTTGCTGTCGGATATACAGCGAAGCAGTAAACGAAAGACAATGGTCTCGTCTTCCTGTATTGGAGAACGGGACCATTTTGTATACCACTACAATATGATGGTCAGGTGTGTTTCCTAGTGGAGGGCCATACCTCATGGTTCGGGTCCCACCAGAGAATGTGGAACTCGTTGCCTACAAGGAAACCGTACAGGCGTTCGGTGCCGCCCAAGCGGAACCGGGCCAACGCATCGCCTTCGCGTTCATAGTATTTCGCCAGCCGGTCCTGTGGCGTCTGGTTGGGGCATTGGGTGAAATCAGGGTAGCAGGTGAACGCCTGATATGAGGGGCTAATGATCTCGCCCACCGTGGCCTTTTCGAAGTCACGCATCTTCAACAGCAGCAGTCGATGCTCCTCGTCGCTCATGTGCGCGAGCGACCATGGACAGTCGGCCTCAAGGTCAACGCAGTCGAAACGGAATACGATGCGACGGTTCACGGAATCTTTGGGAATCTCCGTGGCGGATTCGGGGACATGATAGCTTTTCGCCACGTGATGCGCGGGCACACGTTTTGAAGAGCTCGGGGCTTTGGCCTTGATGCTCTTGGTTTTGCTGCGGTGGCCCACTATTCGGTGAGGCTCCCATAGTATTCGGCCATGGCGGCTTCAGTTATCTCGGTGTTGCAGATGGCGCCTTGGGGGAGATTGCCGCGAGCGTCCTTCCAAGGGCGTTCGCTGTGGGTGAGTTCGCTCAACTGGTAGGCTCCCATTTTCCCGTAGGCCTTCAACACGGCGTCTATGGTGTTGATGCCGTCCTCGTCAATGTTGGACGGGTCGCCGTGAATATCGCCGCGCGTGATCTTGAACATGCCCTTGTGCGCATGGTATAGGTCGGGGCATACCGGGCCGTTGGCCCATGCCTCGAACCGTTCGGGGAACAGACGCCGTTCATCCCATACGAGGGACCATGCCTGTGAATAGTAGCAGAGCTTTTCCAGTTTCATTGTGGTCATGACGCCGAGCTTGTCCAGCACGTAAGCGGCCACGTCGAATATGCTTGTCATGGTGCGCCTCCGTAACGTTCCTTCCGCTGGACATTCAAGGTGATTAACTTACTCTTCCATTGTATGGCCGGCAAGTTTCGGCGCGCCAGTTCACGCCTTCCATTCGATCTGCTTCAGACCGAGCCCGTCGCTTATCGTCTCCATGCCTCGCATCAAATCTTCTACCGGCACGGTGCGGTAATGCTCGCTCATGGCTATGCTCGAATGGCCGACGATGCGTTGGATGATGCCGGGGTCAACCTTCATGTGGAACAGGAGCGATACGACGGAGTTGCGGCATTCATGCCCGTACCGGTTCTCGTAGTCGGGTATGCCCGCCCTGCGCATGAGGTCGCGGAAACTGGCCCTGTCATCCAACGCGGCCAACGGCATACCCTCGCGCGTCCTGAATATCAGGTTGTACGGGTTCGGGATGATATTCTCCGTGGCCTCCAGATACCGGTGCACGACGGTGCCCAACTGGGGGATTATCGGCACGACCTTGCCTCTCGCGGACTTCGGCGGCGTCAAAGCGTACCCTTTGCACAGGTGTATCATGTCGTATCCGTCCGGCACCCTCCACCGGTATCGGGGGCAGCTCGAAGGCCGTTTGAAGCCGCACGGGTATCTTCCGTCCCTGCCGGGCTCCCCACACCCATGCTCCTTGTCGAGGCTTTCCAGTTTCCAGTTCACCGTGTAGGTGCCTATCCATATCTCGCCGCTGTCCGGGGTTTCCAACGTCTTGTCCCGCCACAGGTCGAGATCGTCCAATGTGGCTCCCAGTATCTCCCCCTGTCTCATGCCGGTGAGCAGACGCCACCATTGGCGTGCGCCCAGAAACAGGTCGTCGGAGGACGCTTCGAGCATGTCCTGCATCTGCTCCACGGTGAACGCCTTGCGGTCCTGCGTGCCGCTGCGCCTGTCCGCCGACACGGCCACGGGCCCGTTGATGGTGCGCCGGTCCCCGGCCAATCCCGTGTCCCTGCGTTTCGGCCTTGCCGCGCTGGTGACCGGACTGGTGGGTATCAGCCGGTCGGCCACCGCCGCCTTGAATATCTGGTTAAGGATGTTGTAGAAGCCAAGCTGCCGGTTGTACGAGCATGGGGTGCCGTCGAGGTTGCGCATGTTGGCTATCATGCGCTGCACCGCCGAGGCGGTCACTTCGCCCAGCTTCTCGTTCGCGTACTTGCACAGGTGCACGCTTATGAGGCTCGCGTAGTTGTTGATGGACTTGGGTTTCAGGTCGCGTCGTTTCAGCTCGAACCATCGTTCCGCGTACTCGCCGAGCCGGGTGGCGCGGTCTACGCCCATGCCCCATTCGGTTTTCTCCTTGAGGGCTTCGGCTATTTTCCTGTCGCATTCCTTGTAGGTCTTGGCGGACACCCATCGGCCGTCCACCTTGGCCTGCCAGTTCACGTATGTCTTTACCGTGCCGTCCTTGAGTGTTTTCCGCTGCTCGTGGCGGATGGGGTAGACCGCTCCGGTTTTCCTTATCCTAGGCATTCAGCATCCTTCATTCTCCAACATTCTCCAACAAACAATCCGTGGCGAATGGTATTCCAATGGTATACCAATCGTATCAAATCGTTGGAATTCCGCCGTTCTTTCCGTGGGAGCCGTTGATTTCATTATACGTTACTGGATGTGGAAGGTGTGCTGAACTAGCACCTTTTGTTTCTGATTAAGACCCCTTGGAACATCAACAATTCCAAGGGGTCTTGGCGTATTGGAAATGTTCTTGGCTAGAGGGATACAGATGGATTTAGCAACATTTCGCAACAAATAATATGATCTAGGTCTTCTACACGTTGCGCGGGTTGGTTATGGTTCATCCAGATGAGAACAGGAGCAAACCTATGAGCAAGATGAGTGACATGACGGAATACCATGCTTCAGCCTACCGTTTGCCGTCAGGCTTCGAGCATTGTTCGGAATTAAAGCCGGTGGTTGAGGCGGTTACGGCGCCGGACCGGGTCAAGGCCGTGGTGGACGTGCTGTATTCGCCGGGCGGCTGCCCGTGGGACGGTAAGCAGACGAACGAGTCACTGCTCAAGAATCTGCTTGAGGAAACCTACGAATACGTCGACGCGGTGGAAACTCACGACCGTGACAACATGCGCGAGGAACTGGGCGATGTGCTGTTGCAATCCGTGTTTCAGGCGCGGGTCTGCGAATCGGATGCCGAGGATCCTTTTGGTATTGACGAGGTCGCCGACCGGTTGATGAACAAGCTCATCACTCGGCATCCGCATGTGTTTGCGGCTGATGATGCCGGCAATTCCTCCGAATCTTCTGATGCTTTTGATGCTGACGGCAACGACGGGAGAGAGACTACCCAACCCGAATCCCCGGAAGCCGTAGTGGCTCTATGGGAAAAGATGAAACAACAGGAAAAGCATTGTAAATCCGTGCTTGAGGGCATTTCCCACGCTCAAGGTTCGTCGCCTCGCGCGGCCAAAGTCGTTTCTCGTATCTCCAAATCGCCGAATGCTGATAGATTGTTCGCGGCGTTTGATGAGCCGGCTGCGGCTGACACGAAGCAAGATGACGAGCAGCCTCAAGCGGCGATTCAATCCGAATCAAACGGTGACAATTCTCCTGAACATGAGAAGGCCGATGCCTACGCCGATGAAATCCTCGCCATCGTGCGTCGAGCCCTCTCGGACGGTATCGATATTGAAGCAGCATTGTGCAACCGTCTACGCGATGTTGAATCACGCGTTGAATCCATTGAAAACTACATTCGGATGCGATGAGTGAATCTATATTTGGGCTCTTGATGAAGGCCTCCACTACTATAGCGTCGGTGGTGAGACAAGACATGAGCTTCTGGCGACGCTGGGGGATGTTCAATGTCAGTAATGGTTCAAGGTTTGGACTGCTGACGTCGCTGAGACACCTTAGCGTCGTTAACGGGTCAAGTTCTGGCGATCAAACGACGATAAAAAGGGGCTTAGCGTCGTTAGCTGTACATAAGTTGGCACGGCAACGACACTGGAGCGCATGATCGTTGGTGCCGTGCCAAACTTTGGCCGACCTCCGACAAATGAGAAGGACTAACGTCGGTGGCTGCTCAAAGTTTGGCGCGCTGGCGACGCTGTAAGAGAAAAAGAGTGGAGTCGAACCGGCAATAGCATTTATTCGGTTTGTTCTCTAGTCCAATTGCGTCAGGCAAGGCCTGTTGTAAGCTCGGGTACGGCGGGCGGTAGCGCCGGATAAGGATGAATGGGAACAGAACGAAGACGGACTGAAACGAACCGAAGCGGCACAAGAGGGGAGCGGCTCATGCAGGTGGCGTTGGAGAACAACATCGTTTTTGTGGTCATCGAGTACTTCGCTATTTTGTGTTGGGGACTGTCCGGCGGGCTTGCCGCCATTCGCAAGGGCTATGACATCTTCACCATTATGCTGTGCGGCTGGCTGACTGCACTCGGCGGCGGTCTTGTGCGCGACGTAATGCTCGGTGCCCTGCCGCCGGTCGGCATCACCGACAAAGGCTTTGTGCTCACTACGCTGTTTTCCGGCATTATCGTGGTGGTGGCCCACCCGGAGATTACCAAACTCAAATGGACGATGACTGTCATCGATGCTCTGGGCCTCGGACTATTCGCAGTCAACGGCACCGCAAAAGCGCTGGCATACGGTTCCTCAAGCATGACCGCCGTATTCCTGGGCATGTTCACAGCACTGGCCGGCGGCCTCATTCGTGACATCTTCATTGGCGACGTGCCAATGATTATTCGGGACAAACACCTCTATGCTGTGCCCTCGTTTATCGGCTGCATATTGACTGTGTTGGTATGGCGTGGCGCGAGATACGGCTGGTTCGACATGCGCTCGGAAATGCTGCTCGATGTACTGATCGTTATCATCGTGGTGGCGCTGCGACTGTTTTCGGTAGGCTTCAACGTCACTCTGCCCGGAGCCGTCGAACGTCATCGTGTGTATCTGCCTAGCGAAAAACGGCATATTCAGCAATCAGCTGGCCGAGACCACGCTAATACCATGGATGATGGGGGTACGCCTCAGGATGATTCAAGACCGCCTCAGGGCTAGTTGCTTTCAAAGAGGTACCTGAAGCACGAAACATCGAGTATAAGCGTTGCAATGACGGCGTTTATAATTGGGTTTTCCCGTATCCGGTACCTCTCTGAACGGAGATGTCATTTCGCAAGACCGCCAATGTACCTCTTTGAACGGAGATATAAAAAGTCCCCGCAAGCCAGATGACTTGCGGGGACTTGCTAAAACCTTAAGAGGCTTATGCTCACAGAGCGTTGATCGCAACAGCGAGGCCGGACTTGCGGTTGGCGGCCTGATTCCTGTGGATCACGCCAGCGCCAGCAGCCTTGTCGAGCTTCTGGGCGGCAACCTTGTAGGCGGCCTCGGCGGCAGCCTTGTCACCGGCGGCGATGGCTTCGCGGGTGGCGCGGATGGCGGTCTTCAGGCCGGACTTCACAGCCACGTTGCGAAGGTGCGCCTTCTCATTGGTGAGCACGCGCTTCTTCTGCGACTTAATGTTTGCCACGTTTACTCCAAACGATGTGTGTTATAAGGACATACAAGAGTTAAAGGATAGCATGAGCCCCGGAAAAACCCGCGCAATGCCACGCCGAATACAGTCCCTCGGCTACACTAGGTGAAGTTTGAGTATATGCCAAGAGGAGGAATGCGTTGGTCGTCCAACACAATCAGCCGGGTTCCACTGATCAGTCGGTGATTCGCAACTTCTGTATCATCGCACACATCGACCACGGCAAGTCGACCGTGGCCGACCGCATCCTGCAGTTGAGCGGCATTGTGCCCGAGCGAGAGATGCGCGATCGCTTCCTTGACCGTATGGATATCGAGCAGGAGCGTGGCATCACCATCAAATCCCAGGCCGTGCGCGTGCCATGGACCTTTGAGGGTACCGAATACACGCTCGGCATGATCGACACCCCCGGCCACGTGGACTTCACCTATGAGGTGTCCCGCGCACTGGCCGCCTGCGAAGGCGCGGTGCTGCTCGTCGACGCTACCCAGGGCATCGAAGCGCAGACCCTGTCTAACCTGTACATGGCCATCGACCATGATCTGGCCATCATTCCCGTGCTCAACAAAATCGACCTGCCGTCCGCAGAACCGGACAAGCATGCCGAGGAGATCGCAGGTCTGATCGGCTGCGAGCCGAGCGACGTGCTGCGCGTCTCCGGCAAAACCGGCGAAGGTGTGGCCGACCTGCTCGACCAGATCGTCATGGACGTGCCCGCCCCGCACGGCGACCCCGATGCCCCCGCCCGCGCGCTGATCTTCGACTCTGTCTACGACTCCTACCGCGGCATCGTCACCTACATCCGTATGGAGGACGGCGAACTGCACGACCGCGAAAAAGTGCACATGATGGGTATCGGCATGACCCATGATCCCATCGAGATCGGTGTGATCAGTCCGGACATGACTCGCACCAAAGCGCTGGGTGCCGGCGAGGTCGGCTACATCATCACCGGTGCGAAAGATGTGAGTCAGTCCAAGGTGGGCGACACCCTGACCTCGGCCGTCCGCCCGGCCACCGAGCCGCTGCCTGGCTACCGCGACCCCAAGCCGATGGTCTACGCCGGTTTGTTCCCGATCGACAACGCGCAATTCCCCGAACTGCGTGATGCACTCGACAAACTCAAGCTCAACGACGCCGCCCTGATCTACACGCCGGAAACCTCCGTGGCTCTGGGTTTCGGCTTCCGCTGTGGCTTCCTGGGTCTGCTGCACATGGAAATCGTCAACGAGCGACTCTCCCGCGAGTTCGGCCTCGACCTTATCCAGACCGCCCCGAACGTCACCTACGACGTGACCGCCGAGGATGGCAGCCAGCATCATGTGACCAACCCGAGCGAATTCCCGGACGGCAAGATCAAGAAGATCGTCGAGCCGATGGTTGCCGCCGACATCATCACGCCCAAGGAATTCATCGGCGCGGTGATGGATCTGTGCCAGGACCACCGCGGCATTATGGGCACGATGGAGTACATCTCCACCGACCGTGTGGAGATGCACTACCGCATTCCACTGGCCGAAATCGTGTTCGACTTCTTCGATCAGCTCAAGTCCCGTACCAAGGGCTACGCCTCCCTTGATTACCACGAGGACGGCGAGCAGTCCGCCGATTTGGTCAAGGTGGACATCCTTATTCAGGGCGAGAAGGTCGATGCGTTCAGTGCCATCGTTCACCGCGATAAGGCGTATTCGTACGGTGTGATGATGACCAAGAAATTGCGTAGTCTGATTCCTCGCCAGCAGTTTGAGATTCCGATTCAGGCTGCGATTGGTTCGCGCATCATCGCGCGTGAGAACATTCGTGCGTTACGCAAGGACGTGCTCGCCAAATGCTATGGCGGCGACATCACCCGTAAGCGCAAGTTGCTCGAAAAGCAGAAGGCTGGCAAGAAGCGTATGAAGATGCTCGGCCATGTAGAGGTGCCGCAGGAGGCGTTCATCGCCGCCCTGTCCACCGGCGAGGATTCCAACGATCGCGACACCAAAGACAAGATTCGCGCCGCGCAGAAGACGGAAGGCTGAGCGGGTGCCGGAGGCTCGCCTCGCCGGGGAGTCTTCGGCACGGATGGCTGAGGGGAGTGACGGTTGACTTACGAGATCTACATTCATGTGCCGTTCTGTCTGCGGCGGTGCGGCTACTGCGATTTCAACACCTATACGGCCACGGACCTCGGTGCGGGCGCCTCGCGCGGTCATTACGCCCAGATGGTCATCCGGGAGATGGCTCTGATCAGGCAATGGCAGTGCGATCACGGCATCGAGGAGCCTGCCGCTTCCACCGTGTTCTTCGGCGGAGGCACTCCCACGGTTCTCGCCGCCGCCGATCTGGTGGCCGTGGTGGATGCCATCCGCGCGATCTGGGGTCTGACGCCCGACGCCGAGATCACCACCGAAGCCAACCCGGATACGGTCGATGAGGCTTACATAGCCGAGCTTGCCGACGGCGGTTTCACCCGCATATCCTTCGGCATGCAGTCAGCCGTGCCGCACGTGCTGGCGACGCTCGACCGCACGCACACGCCGTCCAACGTGGCCGCCGGCGTCGACGCCGCCACCATGGCCGGACTGCGTTCCAGCGTGGATCTGATCTACGGCGCGCCGGGGGAGAGCCTTGAGGATTGGCGCACTTCGGTTGAGGCCGCTCTCGATCTCGGTGTGCATCATATCTCCGCTTATGCGCTGACCGTGGAACCCACCACGAAAATGGGCCGTCGGATCGCCGCCGGCACCTTGCCCAAGCCGGATGACGATGATGAGGCCGCCAAATACGAGCTCGCCGACGAGCTGTTCACCCAAGCCGGTCTTGATTGGTATGAGATTTCCAACTGGGCCCGCCCCGGATACGAGAGCCGGCATAATCTCGGGTATTGGCGCAACGTCGATTGGGCGGGGCTGGGTCCCGGCGCCCATTCCCATTACCGTTGCCATGCGATGTCTTCCAATGGGTACGGCCTGCGCAGTTGGGACATCGCCCACCCCCGTCTCTGGGGAGTCGCCATTAATGAACACCGTGTGCCATGGGCCGATAGTGAGCGGATCACCGCCGAGGAGAACCTCGAGGAACTGATCATGCTTGGTCTGCGTATGCGTGAAGGGCTCGATCTGGAGCGCATCGATCGCGTCATTGCCGTGGATCGGCTTACGCCGATGATCGAAGAGGGCCTGGTCACCGTGGTCGATGGACGCCGGGTGGTGCCCACGCGGCGCGGCAGGCTCATCAATGACACGGTCATCGAACGGTTCTTCGATCTCGCCGGTATCTAGGACCGGAGCGTCGTGGAGTATGCTCGAATCATGACGCGCTACCTATGCGCCCCCGACTCCTTCAAAGAGAGCTTGACCGCCATGCAGGCGGCCGAGGCGATGGCTCGGGGGATTGAGAATGCCGATCGCGATGCCGAGATTCGCTGTCTTCCCATGGCCGATGGCGGTGAAGGGACCGTGTGTGCGCTCGTCGACGCCACCGGGGGTACGATGCATGCCGTGCCAGTTCATGATCCGCTCGGTCGACTTATCGAAGGCCGGTTCGGAGTGCTTGCCGATGGCGCGACCGCCGTGGTCGAGACCGCCGAGGCCAGCGGTCTCGCCAGACTCAGCGCGGAGGAACGAAACCCGCTGATCGCGTCATCCTATGGTACCGGCGAACTGTTGCTCGCCGCCGCCCGTCTTGGCGTTCGACGAATCATCGTCGGTCTCGGCGGCAGCGCCACCAATGACGCCGGCGCCGGCCTCCTGCAATCCCTCGGCGTGCGTCTCCTGGACGCGAACGGCGACGAGCTGGGACGTGGGGGAGCGGCCTTGGCCGATGTATCCGTCATCGACATCACAACGATGGATTCGGCCATTGGGAACGTGTCCATCATCGCCGCCTGCGATGTGACCAATCCGTTGACCGGTCCCACTGGCGCCAGCGCGGTGTTCGGACCGCAGAAGGGGGCCGGTGCCGATGATGTCGTCACGTTGGACGCCGCCTTGGCGCATTTCGCGCGTCTGATCGAAAGCCGTTTCGGCGTGGACGTGAGCGATGTGCCCGGCGCTGGTGCCGCGGGAGGCATCGGTGCCGCGTTGAAGGGTTTCTTTGGCGCCGAGTTTCGATCGGGCGTCGATATCGTCATCGAGCAATCCGGTCTTGATGAGGCCGTGCGATGGGCTGACGTGGTGTTCACCGGGGAAGGCGCCATCGATGCTCAGACCGGATTCGGCAAAGCTCCTGCCGGTGTGGCCGGAGCGGCCAAACGGTATGGCAAGCCCGTTGTCGCCGTGGCCGGATGTGTTGGTGTGGGAATCGACGGGTTACATGGACTTGGCATCGACGCGGTTTTCGGCATCGCGCCCGGCGCTTCGAGCCTCAACGACCTGCTGGCCGATGCGGCCGCCAATGTGACGCGCACCACCGAGCAGATCGTGCGGGTCATGCGGATGAAATGAACGTTTCGTCAAGCCGCCTACCCGGACACATGGCATGGGGGCGAGAGAGAAGTGGACTTCGTTGTCCGATTGTCATTCAGTTATCACTGTGTTTGATTATCACTGTGTTGAATTATCGGTTGTCTGAACGGGAATCGTCCGCGGCGGTTCAGCGGGCGTCCTTATCGGTGCCGGCGATGATGTCGGAGAACATCTTGCTGTCGGCGTATCCGGCGCGGGCGACGGAGTTCATACCGCAGAGGGCGAGACCGCGCACCATGGAATTCTTGAAGGACATAGTCACTGCCTTTCGTTCATGCAGAGCCGAAAACGGCCTTGCTCCTGTTGTTTCCTTGCTGTCGATGACGTTCGGGTCCTGATGCGACATCCGTCGTCAGGCGTGCGTCCCGTCGATTCAGCGAGCGCTCTTGTTGGCTTCGTTGATCAGGTCGGCGAGGATGGTGTCGTTGGCGCGGCCGTACTGGGTCGTGGAGCTCATGCCGTACATAGCGAGACCGCGCATCATGGAATCCTTGAAAGACATCATGTTTCCTTTCGTTGGTCAAAGCCTTGTGGCTTTGAGTTATATATCGGCTTCCTTTTGAAACCGGTTTCAGAATAGCGCGGTTCGATGACAAACGCAAGAGCGAAATTCCGCCCTCGGCGTTTCCCGCTCGTTGGCGCATCCGGCCCATACGTCGCCCTCCGCGCCATGGCCTACAATGAGACGCGGAAAACCAAGGATTCGTGACCGGGACGCGGGTGCATGACGGCGTCCATGTCCGGCGGCTATGGCGGGAGAGATGAGGATGGCGAAAAGCACGGGCCGCACCAGACCGGTGATCAAGGATGTGGCCAAGTTGGCCGGGGTTTCGGCACCGACCGTCTCCCGGTATCTCAACGGCACCGTCAACGTCGCCGAGGACAAGTGCGAACGCATCGCCAAAGCCATCAGCCAGTTGGGCTATGAGCCGAACATCGTGGCGCGTGCCTTATCGAACCGGGAGATGGATTCCGTGGTGGTGTTCGCCGCCAACCCATCCGCTTTCTCCACATCCGAAACGAATCATGGCGTGGAGGCCGCCGCGCGAAGGCGCCGGTTCCTGCTGAACATCGTTTCCCTGGATGAATCCGACATGGAATCCGTCGAGGCGCGTGTGCGCATGGGCCTGTCGATCAGGCCGGCCGGAGTGATCGTCTACGAATATGATCGGGCCGGCATCGCCGCGCTCGAACACATTCCCAAAGACATGCCGATGGTCGTGGTGGGCGGTAGTTTCGGAGACGGCGATTATCAGATCATCAACGCCGAAAGGGATGGCGGCCGCTGGATGACCATGCACCTGCTGGATCTCGGGCATCGCACCGTCTTTCACGTGGGGCGCCCGGCGGGGCCGACCGCCAACACCAGGACCAACGGCTGGCGCGATGCGCTCGAGGAACGTGGCATCGCGGCGCCCGATCCGATCATCGTGCCCGACGATGATCTGGATGAGTCGGTCAAGGCCGGTCGCGTCCTGGGACGACGCGACGAGGTGACCGCGATCTTCGCCGACAACGATGAGATCGCCGTGGCCGTGATCCGAGGCCTGAGGGAGGTCGGGCGCCGCGTGCCCGATGATGTGAGCGTCGTGGGGTTCGACGACCGCAACTTCGGTGCCATGTGGAATCCCGCGTTGACCAGTTACACGCAGAATTTCCTGGACATGGGGGAGCGATCCTTCCGCATGCTGTTCGAGCGGATCCAAGCCAAACGCACCGGTGACGGCATGCCGCCCTCGCAGGTCGAAGTGGTGCAGGGCGAACCCTGTCTTCGCGCCTCCGAACGTGCGTATGACGGCGGCGAAGCCCTGTAGCGGGCCGACCACGTCCCGCCCGTCATCGTCGCGGATCGCCTGATTCGGAATATGGACACGCGAAACGTAAATGACATGGAGCAACGGTACTGTGTCAACAGCAATGAACGAAGAGACACGATTCCCTTACGTGTCCACAACCAATTGAGGTGATTCCGGTGACATTCAAAGCCCCGCTCGATCTCACGGTCCACGCTCCGGACGGTATGTATGATCCCGCCAACGAGCATGACGCCTGTGGTGTGGGTATGGTCACCACTTTGAACAAGCGTCCTGAACGCAAAATCGTCACTGACGCCATCGAGGTGCTGGTCAATCTCGACCACCGCGGTGCCGTGGGTGCCGAGGAGAACACGGGCGACGGCGCCGGCATCCTGATGAGCATGCCGGACGAGTTCATGCGTGCCACCGTGCCCGCCGAACTGCCCGAAGCCGGCCACTATGCCGCAGGCATCGCCTTCCTCGACCGCGATATCGAAACCTCCGGTCAGCAGGAACAGGCCATCGCCAAAATCGTGCGCGAGGAGGGACTCGAAGTTCTCGCCTGGCGCGTGGTGCCCACCAACCCGGACGGCCTTGGCCTGCAGGCCCTTGCCGCCATGCCGGGGTTCAAGACTCTCGTGGTCGCCTCTCCGAACGGTGCTCTGGCCGGCGTGGACTTGGATCGCAAGACCTTCCGCATCCGCAAGCGCGTCGAGCATGAGATAGGCGTCTACTTCGCCTCCTTGTCCGCCCGTACCATCACGTACAAGGGCATGCTCACCACCATGCAGCTCACTCACTTCTTCGAGGATCTGAACGACGAGCGCATGAAGGCCACCATCGCCATCGTCCATTCCCGCTTCTCCACCAACACCTTCCCGAGCTGGCCGCTGGCCCAGCCGTTCCGTCTGCTGGCCCACAACGGCGAGATCAACACCATCCAGGGCAACCGCAACTGGCTCTCCGCCCGTGAAGGCCGCCTGAGCAGCGAACTGCTCGGCGAATTCGAGCCGCTGCTGCCGATCACCACCCCGGGCTACTCCGATTCTGGCACCTTCGACGAGTGCCTCGAACTGCTGCACCTCGCCGGCCGCTCCCTGCCGCACGCCATCTGCATGATGCTGCCGCCGGCATGGGAGAAGAACCCCGACCTCGACCCGGACGTGCGCGCCTTCTACGAGTACAACAACACGCTTATCGAGCCGTGGGATGGCCCGGCCGACATCGTCTTCACCGACGGCACCCAGGTCGGCGCCCTGCTCGACCGCAACGGCTTCCGCCCCGGCCGCTGGCAGCTCACCGACGACGGCTACATCGTTCTGGCCTCCGAGGCCGGCGTGATTCCGGAAATCGAGCAGGAGCACATCGTGTCCAAGGGTCGTCTTGAGCCCGGCAAGATGTTCCTGGTCGACACCGCCGAAGGCCGCATCATTCCCGATGAAGAGGTCAAGAAGACCCTCGCCTCCCAGCACCCGTACCGCAAGTGGGTGGAAGGCAACTCGGTCGAAATGAGCGACCTGCCCCGCCGCGAGCACGTGAGCCACTCCGGACAGTCCGTCCAGCGCCGTCAGCGTGCCTTCGGCTACACCGAAGAGGATCTGAAGCTCCTGCTCACTCCGATGGCCAACACCGGCAAGGAACCGCTCGGTTCCATGGGTAACGATGCGCCTATGCCTGCGCTTTCCAGCCGCAGCCGCATGCTGTTCGACTACTTCACCCAGAAGTTCGCGCAGGTCACCAACCCTCCGCTGGATTGGGAGCGTGAGGAAATCGTCACCTCGCTTGAATCCGCCATCGGCCCTGAACCGAACCTGCTGTCCGATTCCGAACTGCACGCCAAGAAGATCCTCATCCCGCTGCCCGTGGTCAACTCTGATGAGATGGCCCAGCTCAAGCGCCTCGACAAGGCCCGCATCCTCGGCGGCTACTACCGTCCGTACGTGGTCAAGGGCCTGTACCAGGTCGCCGGCGGCGGCAAGGCCCTCGAAGATCGACTTGCCGAGATCTTTGCCGAAATCGATGAGGCCATCGACAACGGCAAGAACTTCATCGTGCTCTCCGACCGTGAATCCAACCACACCTGGGGCCCGATTCCGTCCCTGCTGCTGACTTCCGCCGTGCAGCATCACCTGCTGCGTCACCACACCCGTACGCAGATCTCCATGGCCGTCGAGGCCGGCGATGTGCGCGAGATTCACCATGTCGCGCTGCTCATCGCCTACGGTGCCGCCTGCGTGAACCCGTACCTGGCATTCGAATCCGTTGAGGATCTGGCCCGTAATGGCTACCTCAAGGTCGACGCGGACACCGCCGTGAAGAACCTCACCAAGGCGCTTTCCACCGGCGTGCTCAAGATCATGTCCAAGATGGGCGTCTCCACCATCATGAGCTACCGTGGCGCGCAGCTGTTCGAGGCTGTGGGCCTGAGCCAGGAAGTCATCGACGAATACTTCACCGGCACCACCTCCCGTGTGGGCGGCGTTGGCCTTGACGAGATCGCCGAGGAAGTGGCCATCCGTCACCGCGTGGCCTACCCGAACCAGTGGAGCGCATCCCCGCACCGCAACCTGCGTACGGGCGGCGACTACAAGTGGCGTCGTACCGGCGAGGATCACCTCAACGATCCCGAGGCCATCTTCCTGCTTCAGCAGTCGACCCATCGTGGCGACTACCAGATGTTCAAGAAGTATTCGCACCACATCAACGACACGTCGAACCGTCTCATGACCCTGCGTGGCCTGATGAAGTTCAACACCAACCGCAAGCCGATCGACATCTCCGAAGTCGAGCCGGCCTCTGAGATCGTCAAGCGCTTCTCCACCGGTGCCATGAGCTACGGTTCCATCTCGCAGGAAGCGCACGAGACGCTTGCCATCGCCATGAATTCGATTGGCGCACGCTCCAACTCCGGTGAGGGCGGCGAATCCGACGACCGTATCAATGATCCGCAGCGCTACAGCCGCATCAAGCAGATTGCGTCCGCCCGCTTCGGCGTGACCTCCGATTACCTCGTGCACGCCACCGATTTGCAGATCAAGCTCGCCCAGGGCGCCAAGCCTGGTGAGGGTGGACACCTGCCCGGAGCCAAGGTCCCGCCGTGGATCGCCAAGGTCCGTCACGCCACCCCGGGCGTGGAGCTGATCTCCCCGCCGCCTCACCACGACATCTACTCCATCGAGGATCTGAAGCAGCTGATCAACGATGCGAAGATGGCCAACCCGAAGGCACGTATCCACGTCAAGCTCGTTTCCGAGTTCGGCGTCGGCACCATCGCCGCGGGTGTGGCCAAGTGCCATGCCGACGTGGTGCTTATCTCCGGCTATGACGGCGGTACGGGTGCAGCCCCGCTCAACGCCATCAAGCACGCCGGTACCCCGTGGGAGATCGGCCTGTCCGAAACCCAGCAGACGCTGATCCTGAACGGCCTGCGCTCCCGCATCGTCGTCCAGTGCGACGGCGAGCTTAAGACCGGTCGTGACGTGGTCATCGCCGCCCTGCTTGGTGCCGAGGAATTCGGCTTCGCCACCGCAGCCCTGATCGTGGAAGGTTGCGTCATGATGCGCGCCTGCCAGAAGAACACCTGCCCGCAGGGCATTGCCACCCAGGATCCTGAGCTGCGCGCCCGCTTTAAGGGCAAGCCCGAGTATGTGGTCAACTTCTTCATGTTCATCGCTGAGGAGGTGCGCGAGATCCTCGCCCAGCTCGGCTTCAGGACTCTTGAGGAGGCCATCGGCCACGTTGAGTGCCTGGACCAGAACGAAGCCATCAAGCGCTGGAAGTCCGGCGGCATCGACCTGTCCAACGTCCTCAAGCAGGCCGGCCCGGTACCCGGCACGATTCTGCACCAGACCACCGAGCAGAACCACGAGCTGGAGAAGGCGCTGGACAACAACCTCATCGAACTTGCCCAGCCGGCCCTCGAACACAAGGAACCCGTGCGCATCGAAATGCCGATTCGCAACGTCAACCGTACGGTCGGCACCATGGTCGGCTACGAGATCACCCGCCGTTACGGCGAGGAAGGTCTGCCGGACGACACCATCGACATGACCCTGCACGGTTCCGGAGGCCAGTCCATCGGCGCGTTCATCCCGCGCGGCGAGACCATGCGCATCTACGGCGAAGTCAACGACTACGCCGGCAAGGGCCTGTCCGGCGGTCGCATGATCGTGCGCCCGGAAGACAACGTCACCTTCGACAAGCACAGCAACGTCATCGCCGGCAATGTCACCGGTTTCGGCGCCACGTCCGGCCAGATGTTCGTGGCCGGTCGCGCCGGCGAACGTTTCGGCGTTCGTAACGGCGGTGCCACGTTCGTCGTCGAAGGCGTGGGCGACCACGGCTGCGAGTACATGACCGGCGGCACTGTTGTGGTGCTCGGCCCCACCGGACGCAATTTCGGTGCAGGCTTCTCCGGTGGTAACACTTATGTGCTTGACCTCGATATGAAGAAGGTCAACCCGAGTGCCATCAAGTCCGGTGCACTGCTCTTCAAGTCGCTTGATGCCGAAACCTCCAAGCTGGTGTACGCACTGGTCAAGCAGCATGCCGAAGAGACCGGTTCCCAGTTCGCCGCGGCCCTGCTGGAGGACTGGAACGAAACCGTCAAGCGGTTCACTCACGTGGTGCCGAAGCAGTTCGTGGCCATGACGAAGGCCATGGAAGAAGCCAAGGCCAACAATGTAGATTTCAATGCGCCCGGCGCCTGGGAAAAGGTGTACGAGCAGGTTATGGAAGGAGCGCGCTGACATGGGCGACCCGAGAGGATTCCTGAAGGTCCGTACCCGCCGAGAGTTGGCTGAACGCCCCGTTGAGGAGCGTATCAAGGACTGGTTCGACGTTCACGCCGAAACCGGCCTGCAACCGTGGACCCAAACGCAGGCGGCCCGCTGCATGGATTGTGGCACCCCGTTCTGCATGACCGGATGCCCGCTGGGTAACCTGATTCCCGAGTGGAACGACTTGGTCCGTCAGGGCAAGTGGGAAGACGCCTACAACCGTCTGTCCATGACCAACAACTTCCCCGAAGTCACCGGCCGCATCTGCCCGGCCCTGTGCGAGCAGGCCTGCGTGCTCGGCATCCACCAGCCGCCGACCATGATCAAGCTTGACGAGCAGACCATCATCGACCAGGCATGGGATTTGGACTACGTCAAGCCGCTGCCGCCGCAGCGTCTGACCGACCAGACGGTCGCCATCGTCGGCTCCGGCCCTGCCGGCCTCGCCGCCGCACAGCAGCTCACCCGCGCTGGCCACACTGTCGTCGTCTACGAGAAGGACGACGCCATCGGTGGTCTGATGCGTTACGGCATCCCGAACTTCAAGCTTGAGAAGGGTCTGCTCGACCGCCGTGTCAAGCAGATGGAGGCCGAAGGCACCCGCTTCCGCACCAACGTGGAAATTGGCAAGGACATTACGTGGGATGACCTGCGTGACCGTTACGACGCCGTCGTGGTGGCCATCGGCTCCCGCGTGCCGCGCGATATGAAGATTCCAGGCCGCGAGCTGGACGGCATCCACTTCGCCCTCGACTTCCTGCCCGACGCCACGCGCCGTATCTTCGGCGTCAAGCCGGTGCACGACATCACCGCCAAGGACAAGCACGTGGTGGTCATCGGCGGTGGCGACACCGGTTCCGACTGCCTTGGTACCTCCATCCGTCAGGGTGCGAAGGATGTCACCGTGCTGCAGATCATGCCGAAAGAGCCGTCTTCACGCCCAGACAACAGCCCGTGGCCGACCTTCGCCCGCACCTACCAGAAGACCTCCTCCATGGAAGAGGGTGGCGAGTACATCTACTCGACCGACTCGGTGAACTTCGAAGGCACCGAAGAGGAGAAGGCCAAGGTCACCATCGACAACTCGACCACCGCCGAAGGCTTCGTGGCCGATGAACACGGTCACGTCACCGGCCTGAAGGTCGTCTCTGTGGCCCCCGGCGAGAACGGCCCCTTCACCCGCCAGCCCGGCACCGAGCGCGTGCTGCCGGCCGATCTGGTCCTCATCTCCGTGGGCTTCCTGCACCCGGACACCGAGACCATCCTCGACCAGCTGCCCGTCGAACTTGACAAGCGTGGCAACATCGCCCGCAACGACAAGTTCGCCACCTCCCAGGACGGCGTGTTCGTGTGCGGCGATGCCGGCCGTGGTCAGAGCCTCGTGGTCTGGGCCATCGCCGAAGGCCGCTCCTGCGCCGTAGCCGTGGACGAGTACCTCTCCAAGGAAAAGAGCGAGCTGCCGGCCCCGATTAAGGCCAGCCAGCGTCCGATGATGCTGCCTCGCTGAATACTTTCCAAACAGAAACATGAAAATCCCTTCTTCGTGAGGGGATTTTTGCGTTTCTGGGATTAATTACTGCCTTGAGTCTTCAGTAATGTCTATATTTCGAGAATATTGCATACATGGTTAACATGAAGCTCCTATGGTGCCTTTCGTCGCCAAAAAGACGACGCCAAAATATTCGGGAGAGATTCTTGAACACACGTCATGTCACTGCACTGGTCGCGGCCGGTGCGGCAATCGTCATGCTGCTCAGCGGCTGCGGATCGACCGGCATCTCCAATTCCAGTAATGCTTCAGATTCCAACATCATTTCCGTGTACGGCAGTGAGCCGGCACACCCACTATTCCCCGGCAACACCACTGAGGCCGGTGGCGGCAAGGTTGTAGACCAGCTGTTCGCCGGTCTGGTGACCTATGATGCGCGGGGCGGCATCCACAACGAGGTAGCAGACAGCATCACCTCCAGCGACAACGCCACGCATTACGTCATCAAGCTCAAGAGCGGATGGAAGTTCACCGATGGCACTCCGGTGACCGCGCGCTCCTTCGTAGACGCTTGGAATTACACCGCCAACAGTGCCAACAAGCAGGCCAGCGCCAGCTTCTTCAGCACAATCGAAGGCTATGATGATCTGCAAAAGCCGGACGTGGACCCCAAGGCCACGCTGAGCGGCCTGACCGTCGTTGACGACAACACCATCGATGTCAAGCTCAGCCAGCCCGACTCGGCATTCCCGGTCAAGGCCGGCAGCCACGCCTACATGCCGTTGCCCGAATCCGCGTTCAAGGACCCGAAGAAGTTCGGTCAGCACCCAGTGAGCAACGGCCCATACAAGTTCGTGTCCTGGCAGCACAACCACAGCATCGAAATGGTGAAGAACCCTGACTACAAGGGCAATCGTGTCGCCAAGAACGATGGCCTGAACTTCAAGATCTACACCTCGCCTGATTCGGCATACGCCGACCTACGCGGTGGCAACCTGGACTTCACGAGCACGATTCCTGACACCGCACTTACCTCCTTCCAATCCGACAAGTCGCTGAAGGCATACAACGAGCCCGGTGGCAATACGCTCACCTTCACCATTCCTGAATGGCTGGAACATTTCGGCCAGAACGAGGAAGGCAACCTGCGTCGTCAGGCCATTTCCATGTCCATCGACCGTAAGACCATCGCCGAGAAGATCTTCCACGGCACCGCCACGCCCGCCGTCGACTTCCTTGCAGCCCCAATCAGCGCCTACTCCAAGGAACTCAAGGGAAATGAAGTACTGAAGTACAACCCGTCCAAGGCCAAGGAACTGTGGGCCAAGGCCAACGCCATCTCCCCGTGGAGCGGTGAGTTCGGCATTGCGTACAATGCTGATGGCACTGCGAAGAACTGGGTTGAGGCAATCTGCAACTACATCAAGAACACGCTGGATATCGATGCCAAGAGCATCCCGATGTCCACTTCCGACGAATTCCTGTCCAATGTGGATTCAGGCAAGATGACCTCCGCATACCGCAGCGGTTGGGGCCCTGATTATCCATCCGCGGACAACTATCTGATACAGCTGTACGATTCCAGTTCGGCCGACGGCAAGGGCGGCAACAGCGGCAACTACAAGAACCCCGATTTCGATGCCATGATGGACAAGGCTCTTTCCGCTCCGTCCACCGAGGAAGCCGACAAGTATTATCAGCAAGGTGAGGAGATTCTGCTGCAGGACCTTCCGGCTATCCCGTTGTGGAACCAGAATGCCACCGCAGCCAGCACCTCCGCAGTCTCCGGCGTCGCATTCGACTACGGCGGCGGCCCAGTGTTCACCGCACTGACCAAGAAGCAGTAAGCAGTAAGTAATAAACAGACAGCGCTAGCCCCCCGCTGGCGGGGGCTGTCGGCAAAGCCGACTGGGGGTGGTCTCAAACAGCAGACCACCCCTAATCTTGTTATATGAGCGAGCTCCCGTAAGCGGGAGCAATCGAGAACATACAGGAGCACATTAACTATGGAATTCACCGTATCCGGCACTACCGTGCGATTCGATGAACGAACAATGCAGTTCGCTTTTACGCGCGACGGTGCCGAATGGAATACCTGCGCTGATTTCAAGCCGACCCTGCAATGCGCGCAAGGCACCTTCGCGTTCGCGGATGCCACTTCCATCACCCATGAGCAGCGTGAAACCGGCACGGGAACCGGCATTCGCAGCATCTTCACCGGCTTTGGGCACAGCGCATACTCCTTTGAAACCTATGTATGGGTGGAGCGTGCCTCAGGCGATGTGCTCTTCGAATGGATTCCGCTCAATGAGCAAGGCCTGAACATCACCAATGTGACGTGGCCCGCAGCCATGGACTTCGATTGCGCCGACGACCATGACACGACGCTCATCACCCATGAGCAAGGTGTGATGATCCCCAACACATGGCCTACCGCCGTGAGCACCAAAGACATCGCCTTCGACGGTCGCTTCGAAACGGCTGGCGGTTACATGCCGTGGTTCGCGCAGCTCCGCGCAGACGGACACGGGTATATCGCCATCTGCGAAACTCCATGGAATGCCGGTTACGGCATCGACCATCCCAGCGATGGCCCGTACACCCATATCAATACTTGGTTTGAGCCAAGCCTCGGCACAATGAATTATCGCCGCGTGGTACGCTACCAGTTCCTCGACCACGCCGATCACACGGCGGTGTGCAAGGCCTATCGTTCGTACGTCAATGAACGAGGTCGCTTGCGTACGCTCGCCGAAAAGGCGGCGCGCAATCCCTCCGTGCGTGACCTGATTGGTCGTTCATGGGTGCACATCGGCATCAAAACCAAAGTACAGCCCGACTCGTACTACTACGATAAGGATCACCCCGAGAAAAACGATTCATTGGTCACCTTTGCGCAGCGCGAAAAGCAAATGCGAACATTGCACAGCATGGGTGCAGGCCGACTGTACATGCACTTGGATGGTTGGGCACAGCCCGGATACGACAACGCACACCCTGACTATCTGCCGGCTTGTCAGGAGGCAGGCGGCTGGGAAGGCATGAAGTCGCTGGTCGACGCCTGCCATGAGCAAGGCGATATTTTCGGCACGCATGACCAGTACCGCGATTACTACTTCACCGCGCAAACCTTTGATGCCAACAATGCGATTCGGCTGGCAGACGGTACGATGCCCGAACACGCACGCTGGGCGGGCGGCCACCAGACCTACCTGTGCGCCGAGCTCGCACCGGACTACGTGCGCCGCAATTTCGCCGAAATCGCCGCACACGGCATCAAGCTCGACTGTGCATACTTGGATGTTTTCACCTGCAACGAAGGCGACGAATGCTCGAACCCCGAACACCGCATGACCCGCCGCGAATGCTTTGACCGCCGCGCCGAATGCTTCGAATATCTGCTCTCGCACGGCATCCTCTCCTCGTCCGAAGAGGTATCGGACTGGGCAGTGCCAAGCCTGATATTCTGCCATTACGCGCCATACGACTTCCAGATGCGCTCACCCAACGAGCCGCGCCAAGGTGTGCCGGTGCCGCTGTATAACCTCGTCTACCATGATTGCATTATCGAACCATGGATGATGGAGCGTGTGGCGAACGGCGACGATTACATGCTGTACGCCCTGCTCAACGGCGGAGCTCCATACCTGATTCGCGATGCCGCATACATCGGCGTTGACGGCGACATGGACGACGAACAGCGCGCTCGCACGGAAAACGACATCGAACGCTGCCATACGGTCGCTGCATTCCATGAGCGGGTCGGCATGCAGGAACTGGTTCGTCACGAGTTCGTGGATGATGATCCGCTGGTGCAGCGTTCGGTATTCGCGGACGGCACTGCGGTCACTTGCGACTTCCATACGCAAACTTATCGCATCACCGACTGCCCGCATCACTGACTGAAAATACAATGACACACAGTGGGTTCCGATGGACTGGTGGCAAATTGCCGCCGATAAGCGAGTAATATAGCCAACAGTGTCACCGTCGAAACAGGAGTAGTGGAATGCCGAATCGTGCAGAACGCCGTGCCCAAGCCAAAGCAGGCCGCAGGGGAGTGCCGTCGCAGTACGACCAGACCCAAGGCCGCGGTCGCTCGGGAATGATTGACGAATACCAGCTGCAGCAGAAGTCCCAGCGTCTGCAGGACGGCACCGACGACACCGAGTGGAAGCCCAGCGGCGGTACGATTGCGGACACCGAAACCCTGCTGACCACTAACCCGAACTACACGAATCCGAAGATGTTCAAGGCACCGCATTCGCTGCGTCAGTGGTTCCGTGTGGGTAGCTGGACGCTGATCGCCATCGCGATTATCGCGTTCTTCGTGGTTATGTGGCTGCCAAGCCATCCGATGTGGCTGATCATCACCGTTTCCGCGGTGTTCATTGTGGGTGTGCTGAGCCTGTTCTTTACGGCTGGCGATTCCAAGCACAATCCGAATTTGGATCAGAACGGCACGGCAGTCTGATCTTTTGCCCGGTAAATCCGGCTTGAAAAGCAAAACGCACGACGGAAGTTGTGCGTTTTCTTGTATGCGGTGCCCTAAAGTAAGAAGTGCTTGAGTTTCTTTCTGACGCACGAAGGAGAGGCAGTCCGATGAAAGTTGATATTCTAACCCGCGAATACCCGCCGCACGTGTATGGTGGTGCCGGCGTACACGCCGAGGAGCTGTCCAAGGTTTTGGCCGAGCGCGTTGATGTGACCGTGCGTGCGTTTGACGGCAAGCGCACCGAGACGGACATTCCTGCTATCCCGAATGCTGCCGATGCTAAGGGCAGCTTGAAGGTCGTCGGCTATGACACGCCTTCTGAGCTGGCTGACGCCAACCCCGCATTGAAGACTTTCGGCGTGGATCTGCAGATTGCCAACGACGTTGACGCCGATATCATCCACGCACACACATGGTACGCCTGCCTGGCCGGCTACCTGGCCAAGATGCTGCACGGTACGCCGCTGGTCATCACCGCCCACTCCCTGGAACCGTTCCGCCCATGGAAGCGCGAACAGCTCGGCGGCGGCTACAACCTGAGCTCCTGGGGCGAAAAGGAAGCCTACGAGCACGCCGACCGTGTGATCGCCGTGTCCGGCGGTATGCGCAAGGACATTCTGACCGCCTACCCGAACCTCGACCCGGACAAGGTCATCGTGGTGTACAACGGCATCACCATGGCCGACTTCGCCACCCCTGCCCCTGACGACCCGGGCTGGAAGGTGTTCGATCGTTACAACATCGACCGTTCGAAGCCCACCCTGCTGTTCGTGGGCCGCATCACCCGTCAGAAGGGTTTGCCGTACCTGCTCAAGGCCCTGCACCTGATTTCCAAGGACATCCAGGTGGTGCTGTGCGCCGGTGCGCCCGACACCCCGGAAATCGCCGAGGAAGTCAAGAACGCGTTCGCCAAGCTGGACGAAGAGCGCGGCAACATCGTGTGGATCGAAGAAATGCTCCCGAAGCCCGAGCTCAACGCGCTGGAGCACGGCTGCGACGCCTTCATCTGCCCGAGCATCTACGAGCCGCTGGGCATCGTGAACCTTGAGGCCATGGCCTGTGGTCTGCCGGTCGTCGCATCCGCCACTGGCGGCATTCCGGAAGTCGTGGTCGACGGCGAAACCGGCTATCTGGTCCCGATCGATCAGCTGCACGACGGTACCGGCACCCCCACCGATCCGGACAAGTTTGTGCACGACATGGCTGCCGCCATCGACAGGATCATGGCTGACCCCGAACTCGCCAAGAAGATGGGCCAGGCCGGCTACGAACGCGCCCGCGACGTGTTCAGCTGGGAGACCATCGCCGACAAGACCGTGGAAGTCTACCAGTCCGTGCTCGACGAGCAGAAGAAGTAAGTAGCGCTGCAACGAGTGCCCCCCTCAGTCCGGCTGCGCCGGCCAGCTCCCCTCAGGTACCGGTTTCTTGGCTCCCCTCTTTAAGGGGAGTCGTCCGCGAAGCGTACTGAGGGGAGTCGTCAGACCGCGAATCATAGGTAGTATTTCACTCATGACAAACACCGTCCTCCAACTCGACAACGTCGAATTCCGGCGCAACCGTCGCGTCATCATCACCGACGTGAACCTCACCATCAACGCGGGGGAGCGTTGGGTGCTGTTCGGTCCGAACGGCATCGGCAAATCCACCGCGGTCGACATGCTGGCCACCCGCACGTTCCCCTCGGAAGGCCGCGTATTCATCCTCGGCCATCAACTCGGCAAATACGACGTATTCAAACTGCGCACCCGCATCGGTCTCGCCTCGGCCGACCTGGGCCGGCAGTTCCCCGAGTTCGAGGACCCGCTGGACGCCGTGGTCACCGGCCTGTCCGCCGTGACCGGGCGCTGGCGCGACACCTACACGCAAGAGGAATACGCCCGCGCCCGCCAGCTGCTGCGCGATTTTCGCGTCTCCTATCTGGAAGGCAAGGAGATGTGGCGACTGTCCGAAGGCGAACGCACCCGCGTATTGATCGCCCGTGCGCTGATGGGAGATCCCGAGCTGCTCATCATGGATGAGCCGACCACCGGCCTCGACTTGGGTGGTCGTGAGCAGGTGATGCGCACGCTGAGCCGAATCGGCGAGGAAAGCTCCGAGCGTGCCGTGGTGCTGGTCACCCATCGACTGGAGGAGATTCCGGCTGGTTTCGACCACATCGCTATCATGGGACGAAAGCCGATTCCTGCTGAGGACGCCACCGAAGCGGGCGTGGATTCAATGGGTAATCCCGGTGCTGGCACCATCGTCTACACCGGTTCGTTGGAGAATGGCCTGACCGACGAACGCTTGTCGGAATTGTTCGGTATGCCCATCGAAGTCCAGCACACCCACGGCCGCTGGGCCGCCTACGCCGTGTGATGCTTGTAGGTTTTTAGGCGGGATTTTCTTCGCCCCCCTCTGGAGGAGCTGTCAGCGTAAGCTGACTGGGGGAGGTCCAACCAGTTACGAAGGCAACCATGACAACCAATAGCAAACTCGTATTCATCGATATCGACGGCACCCTAGCCGACGAAAACCACGTCGTACCCGAATCTGCCAAAATCGCTTGCAAACAAGCCCAGGCCAACGGCCACAAGCTCTTCATCTGTACCGGTCGCTCCATGCCAAAAATCGAACGCAGCATTCTGGATCTTGGATTCGACGGTGTAGTTTCCGTAGCCGGCGCGCAGGCGAATATTGGCGATAAGCTGCTGTTCCAGCACCTCATATCGCCCGAGGCAATTGATGCGGCGATGGCGTATTTCGCCGAGCATCATATCGAAAGCTACCAATGGCAGGGTGCGGACGGCATGTACATTTCCGAAGGTTATCGCCGCCATCTGGAGTCCAAGGGCAAGACGTGGAATCGTGGTGAGTTTGCGCGGTTCTGGCATCTGCTGGACGAGGTCGAGGTTCCGGCCGGCTCCACGTTGGGACATACGATTCATGTGAGCAAGGGGTCATACTTCACCTCGCCGAATCCTGACGTGACTTTCGAGGAGACTCAACGTGATTTGAGCCCATGGTTTGAGCTCGTGCACGGCTCATACGACAAGATCTCGCCGAATAACGGCGAACTGCTCATCAACGGCATCGACAAAGGTACCGCTGTGCGCGACGTGGCTTCTTTGCTGGGCTATGCCATTGCCGACACCATCACCATCGGCGACTCCGACAACGACACCGCCATGCTCAAAGCCGCCGGCACATCCGTAGCCATGGGCAACGCCATTCATGGCATCCAAGCCTTCTGCGACTTCACCACCACCGACATTCACGAGGACGGCCTGGCCAACGCCTTCAAAACGTTGGGACTGGTGTGAGGCTATGTCGTTTGCTCTCAGACGGAGGATCCTTCCGTGCTGTAGTAGTGAGAAATAAGTTGAATATATACTGAACGGGGAAGGAGGGAACGATCTTATGCCGACGATAATGAAAGAACAGATGGAAGCCAGCATTCGTGTCACTCCTCAGCAGGCTTTTGATTTCATCAAGCAGCAGGTAGACACCAATGAAGGCTTTGATGAGGATACTCGACCAGTGCGGGTGCATGATTCAGCTTATTTGAAGCAACTTCTGGAGAGCTGATGAGCTCCGCCGTATGTGTCATTTTCGATTGCAATATTTATATCGATGTGGCAGAACGTATGCTGCGCCGAGCATAGAGAATTGTGAATTCAAAATGGTTTGTTCATCATGCGAAAATAGTGGTCATCTGTCGGTAGTGTCCGCTTTTTTGCGCAGATTGGTTGTTGGCCAGCTGTTGGCGTGACTTTCATGCCGCTGCGCCTGGGTTGTCATCGAGCCGGGACATGTCCATGTATCGCCGGTCCGACCACGAGCGTGAGGTGACGTAGCGGATTCCGGCGCATACGAGCATGAGCGCGCTGTCGGAGCCGGGGAAGCCGCCCACGACCCGGGTGCGCCGGCGGATCTCCCTGTTCAATCGCCCGATCATGTCGTCCGTGCGCGGCTTGATCCCATGGTTCGCGGGGAACCCCGGCAGGAGGCAGGCGGCGGTCTCGCCGACGCCCCCGCGCAGGCGGTTCGCGGCCGCCTTGAGCTTGCGTTCCTCCGTTTCGCCCGCGACCGTCCCCGCCTTGGCCATGGCGGATTCGCGGTTTTCCTGCGCGAAGACGGCCTTCAGGGCGGCGGACGCCCATTCCCTGTGACCGGGCGGCGTCTTGGAGGGCACGTCGCGCATGAAACGCACCATGCGCCGCTGGCATCTTGCGTTCGGCGGCATCGAGTTGACCGTGGAGACGAGTCCGGCGCACCGGTCGCCGACCACCGGTCCGACGCCCCCCCAACCCGCGTTCGATCACGCTTCGGAAGAACCGCTCCCGGCCGGCCGCGTCCTCGCGCATGCCCTCGTCGACCGCGATGGCCTCGCGCCGGCCCTCCGTGCCGACGCCGATGGCGACGAGGACGCCCGCGTTCTCCACGCGCCCGCCCCGGGACCGCTTGTGCCGCACGCCGTCCACGAACACGTACGGGCACTCGGATTCCAACGGGCGTTTCCGCCACTCGTCGATCCCCTTGTGGATCTTCTTGAGTCTGTCGCTCAATGTCCGGGATGGCATCCGCTCGCCCCACAGCAGCCGGCCGGTGTCGTCCACCCCGCGTGTGCCCACGCCCGCGAGGCACATCTCCATCAGCGCCTCCTCGACGCCGGATTCGCGCCTCCGGCAGCGCTCGATCACCGTCGACCCGAACAGGGCGTCGTCGAACCGTATGATCTTATCGGACATGGCTTCCGGCCTTCTTTCCAATCGCGGTTTTCATGTGCAAGCGACTGAAAATCGCACCAAAGCCGGGCCATGTCCTTTTCATCGGAACCCACAACCGAATCTGCGCAAGAAAACGGGCGTTATCCATCTGTCCGTCGCGGTTGCGCAATTTACGGTGGCGGAGGAACCGGAACGGAATCTGGAGATCATCGACGGATTCGCGCGTGATGCGGCGGCGGGCGATAGGGAAGCCGATCTCATTACTGCTGAGCTGAGTCGTGAGTGTCTTGATTCCGCGCGTCGAACATTGCCGGTGTTGCAGAATCGCCGTTTTGCCGATCCGCAGTTGTGTGACTGACCTCTGAATAACTTTACTAGCGCTGTTGATAAGGGTTCTATGATGGGAATCATGACCACTACTGTTGATAGCTCTGATTCAATGCCGGAACGTCTGCAAGAGGGGAGCGTGGCGCCCGATTTCACTCTGCCGGCGGTTATACCTGGGTTTACAGAGAGCGGATCAATCAACCTGTCTGACGTGCTTGATGCCGGCCGCAGGGTTGTACTGTACTTCTACCCGGCCGCGATGACGCCCGGATGCACCACCGAGGCCTGCGATTTCCGCGACAATCTCGCCCGATTGGCGTCGAAGAATGTCACAGTGCTCGGTGTCTCCAAGGATTCACTTGACAAGCTGCGCAAGTTTGCACAGCGTGATCATCTCACGTTCCCGCTGCTGTCTGATCCCGACCTGACCGTGCACAAGCTGTACGGCGCATACGGCGAAAAGAAGCTCTACGGCAAGGTGCACGTAGGCGTGATCCGCTCGACGCTCGTCATCAATCCCGATGGCTCCGTGGCGATTGCGCGCTACAACGTGCGTGCCAAAGGACATGTCGATTCGCTGTTAAAGGCACTGGAAAAGTTGGAGAAGCTGGAGAAGTAGCGCGTTCTCGTTGCTCGGACACAGTGGTTCGTGCATAGCAGTTCCGTGCGGTATGTGCCGCATGAACCACTGCCGTATGAACCACCGGTTGACTTCTCGGACTCACCGGCAAATAGTGAGACCGTGGGCGCGCAGTACGTCTATGGCTGGCATGTAATCGAGCGATGTTGCGGTGGGATTGAGCATCAGTTCGCGGATGGCGGCGGATGCTGAGGACTTGCTCGTCTTCGAGGATTCTGCGGCCGGGAAGAGAGCGTCGGCGATTAGGGAGATGATACGGGAACGTGCATCGCCGGCATTGGCATTGTTGCTGCTGCTGCCGGCGTCGGTAGTGGCGGAGTTGCCAATAGTAGCGGAGCTGTTTTGTAGAGTCGTATCCAACGCTGTGACAAGCGGCTCCAGGTTGTTCTTTGTCGCCTCGGCAATGTCATCGAGCTGATCGAATAAGGCGAACAGCCATGCACGACTTCGCTCCTCATCGTTGCCGGTCGCAAGCCTTTCATTGGTGACGCGCACGAGTTCGTCAATCGGTACTGCTGGCGTCTTTGCCGGATCGCGATGCTCACGGTTGTCTTCGATATCGCCCATAAGATGCTGGATTTCGCACTCGTCCTGCAATACGGTGGTCTCGGCAAATGCGGTGGCGATGGCGTCCGCATCGATGAACTTGCCACCTTCGGACTGGAAGCGCACGCGCTTGGGCTCACTGTAATAATGCGACATGCCGAATGTGATGTACTGAGGCATCTCATCCTGCAATTGCTTGACCGCTTCGGCCACCTTGCGCATATCTGCCAGATGTTGGTGCAGCACGATGAAAGCGAGCACTGCTTTGGTGTCGGTAAGAGTGAGCGGCTGACCGATGCTGGCTCCATGATGGTGCTCATGATGCGCAAACATGTTCTTCAGCGAATCAAACAATCCCATAATGTCCTCCTTCGGACTGGGGCACAGTAGCTTCATATCTGTCGCTTACTGTAGTCCCGAATATGAGGGAATGGTCCATGGAACGCCGAAAGCGAATATTGGTTCCGGGCGATGCTCGCAGCAATTGAAAATATCGCATGACATGACAAAAAGCGGGCGACAAGCGTTATCCTGAAATACATAGGGCAAGGAGGCCGTATGACAGCAGAAGTGGATGACGGTTTCTTTCAATTGTTTGAACGCAGGATTTTTGTGCGTGGAGAAGCTTATTACGATGCCGGCAAGGTTGATCCGCCGGTCATGATTGCTGAGAATCTTTGGCATACCGTGGTTCGCGGGAATGACGACTATCAAGTGGACATTCGTTTGCGCCATGGCAAAGTGATTTCTGCCGCCTGCACATGCCAATATTCCCAACGTGCAACGTACTGCAAGCATGTGGCTGCGGTGCTTATCTTCATGCGTGAGAGCCGACGTCGGGAATTAGATGAATCGCAAGACCAAGTTTCAGAGTTTCCTCATGAAGCATTGAATTGTGTGAGATGGTATACGATGCATGAATTCCCGAAATATCGCGGATTGACAGAGGGAGATTGGCATGCTGTCAAGCGAATATTTGAGGTGTTGTACTGTATCCCCGACCTTGATATTACATATACACATGAGGTAATGGATACCGTTTGGTGACATCCATCTCGTAGGTAAACAGTTCGCTGTGGCCAAGACGCTGAGTCTCAGGGATATTCTCGTCCGCACCGAGTCCCACTGCAATCACACGCCAACCCCGCACAGCGAGCATCCGCGCAGTCGCCTTGCCGATGCCGCTCGTGCCGCCGGTGACCAATGCCACCGGCCATCCGTCATCCTTGATTGGTTCCGTGTGTACCATTATCGAGTGGTGGTGTCGGAATCACGGCATGGTGATAGCAGCCGCATGGAACAAGCTACTTGCTAGGCGAAGATTGAGCATCGTCATCCGTCTTACGAGCATTCAGATGCCGGTGCTCGTATTCCTCGAAGTCATCACGGACGGCTTCCGCGGGATACTTGCTCTTGGTCTTTGCGAGCTTGCCCATGACGATGTCATCCATATCCACACCAAGCGCATCGGCCATCATGATGCAATACGTAAGCACATCCGCTAGTTCTTCTCTGACATGTCCCTCATCCATGGATGGCGACTGCGGCGTCCACTGGTAGCATTCCAGCAATTCCGACGCCTCGATGCTGATGGACTTCGCCAGGTTCTCAGGAGTGTGGTATTGGCCCCAGCCACGCTCCGACACAAAATCACGAATCGATTGAATGGTACTGTCACTGATCATGACTGACATTATAGGACTTGCTGAATGTTGGTCATGTACCAGAGCTCATGATGGACCATAATATGATTATGAACAGTGAGAGCTTGGCGCCGTTTGTCATCAACCTGCCATATGGTCAATACAGTAGGGAAGCTTTTGAAAAGGCTTTTGACGAATCCCTCGAGAAGCAGATGGGGCGCAGTGTTAATGATTCCGATCTGGAACATTTCATGCTGCGATATGTGTTGGCATATCCAACGGTTTATGTCGTGTATTCAGGAAAGACCAATCGCTATTCGATGAAGAACGAATATACGGTGTACGTCGGTGAGACCAACGATATACGGCATCGTACATTCCAGCATCTTGAAAGAGATGCTAAAGAACGCGAGGACTGGAAAGCTGTAGCTGATGCTGTCTCGCGGAATGATGATGCATATCGGCAATATGTTATTTCACATCCCAAATTCAATAAGTCGTTAACCCTGGATGTCGAAAACCGTCTTATGCACTATATGTCCAGTACCGATTCGGTGAAAAGGCTCAACAATCGACGGACCAATGCGCAAGGCGATTATTACACCGCAGACCAGTTTGATCGGATTTTCTCGCAAATCTGGTTGAGATTACACAAGGAAGATTCTGACCTGTTCCCGGCGGAGGAGATCATCCGAGATTCCGCGTTGTTCAAGGCATCGCCTTTTCATAAACTCAGCGATAGCCAGCTCGAAGCCGAAGAATCTATTTTGGTGCAACTTGCCGCCTTGGTTGCCGATAGCCGGCAACAGAAGAAAGCCGATGAGCAATCTTCAGACCGCCATCCGAAATTAATCTTTGTTCAAGGTGCTGCAGGGACAGGCAAAACGGTCCTGTTAAGCCACCTGTTCTACAGAATCGCGGCTGAAATCGGCATCCAAGGCGACACCTATTCCGAAGACGAAGATTATCCTGAGCTGTCACAAACGGCGAACGGCCGGCTTTCCTCATACATTCTTGTCAATCATAAGGAACAGGTGCACGTATATAATCAGATTGCCACGAAACTGGGTTTGCAGAAGAAATCTGATGAAGTGGTCATGCTGCCCAGTCAGTTCATCAATCGATTCAGCTTACGCAATGAGCATGGTCGAGGCATTCCAGACCAACCGCAAGGCCTGGCGGACATCGTGCTCATCGACGAGGCCCATTTGTTGATGACGCAAGGAAATCAGGGATATTCCGGGAAGAACCAGCTGTATGACATTCTGCGCAGAGCCCGGGTGGTGATTGCGGTCTTTGATCACAATCAGATTATGCAGTCCAGCCAGCAGTGGGACCCAGCGATGCTGGAAAAACTTCAGCTGGACTCTGATTCGACTCAGATCGCATGTGCGACCGGGAAAATCGGCGCATTCAAAGCGGTTGATTTGGGCGCCGAATATCATCTGCCGTCCATTTCCGTGGACATTGCGCATGTCCATTTGAAAAAGCAATTCCGTATTGCCGCGAGTAAGTCGATGATTCAGTGGATTGACCGATTCGCTTCGGGGAAAGGTATCGGCCCTTTGCCCGTTGATACGGGCGAGTATGCCGTAGATGGTGAAGTGATTCGAGAACCTTATGACGTTAAGGTGTTCGACTCGCCGGTTGATTTGTTTAATGCCATTCACGCGAAAGCCCAGCTGAAGCCCGATGGTTGGGATGGGGCTGGACTGTCCCGTTTGTTGGCCACCTATGACTGGAAGTATTCGGCGAAATCTGAGAATCAGAATGATCCGCATGGCTTTTGGAATGTGGAACTGCATCGCGATACTTCCGGCGTATGGCGTATGGGACTTGCGGATGACCATGGATTCGATCATTCCGCAATAAGTTCTGACCAATTCTGCAAGCCTTGGAACTATCAGCTCGAAGATTCCGCTCCGAAAAGCAGGAAAGGCATCGACAAAGAACTGTCTTGGGCGGAGAAGCCGTACACCATAGATGAGATTGGCTCCATCTTCACCATCCAAGGGTTTGATTTGAACTATGCCGGTGTGATCATTGGACCCTCGGTGACGTATCGTAACGGGGGAATCGTGTTCGATGCAAAGGCCAGCCAAAACTATCTGGCAACCAATAAGCGCAAAGATTTAGGAGATTTTGCCGAAGAAAATTTGAAGCATGAGTTGAATGTCCTGCTCAAGCGCGGCGTCCACGGTCTGTACCTTTTCGCGGTGGACGAAGGCCTGCAGCAGCGTTTGAAGGAGTGCTGCATCCATTAAGGTATGTGACGGATATTGTGCTGAAAATGCACGCGAAGCGCACGCAGATGATGTTGAATGCGCTGAAAATGCACTCAACATGCCGGGTGTCGTCGTCCGCTATGCCAAAGGCAAGGGATTCCTCATGGATGAGCATTTGGCCAAGGTCTGGGTTTGCAGCCAGCTGACCAATATCATCAGGAATCTCAGCGAAGAACAGGCTGGCATTTCTCTGCATAGTCAATGGATATGTGCCGAATGCCGTACCGCGTTGCCAATGTCGTCACTACAACGCAAACGCCAGCTCCTCCCGCAACGCAGTACGATTCGGATAACGCTCGACAATCTCGTGTGCCAGCACACGGGTCTCCTCATCGCCGAACACTGCGGCGAAACGACGCAGCTGTTTGGCGATCTGCTGGTATGTGGCGCGGCGTGCCGTCAATGTATTGTCGACGCCACGTTCCACCGTAAACCGGAACGCGGCCGTGCCCATGGTGCCGTATGGCATCGCGTCGAGGATTATCGATTTTGCCGATTCGGGGTGTTCGATGGCGATGGTGCGCAGCAATGGCAGCGGCGGGTAATCGACGGTGACGTAATAGGTCAGGGCCGCGTCCGAAAGCCGCTCATCCACGATGAGCTTCTCATAAGCGGGATTGCGCCAACTGCTGTGGCGCTGTGTGCCGCCTTTGGTGGTTATTTCCGGCTGGTACTTGATGCGGTCGATGATGTTCCGGGCGCAATCTCTGGTCAGCCCATCAGCCACGTCATGCCATTCTTCTGCGCTAAGACCGCCGTAGATGCGTAACAGATTGCGTAGTTTACTCACGTAATGGGTATCGGATCTGTCGTTGCAGGAAAGAATGTAGTACCGATACACGTTGGCGAGCAGTCCAACGTCATTGAGTCCCTCGGCGCAGCATTCCATGATGGTATGCCATCCATGGGGCAGCAGGTCCGGCAGCAGACCGTTATGCCGGGCATCGATATCGACATCTTCCATATCCCGGCTCGACAGAAGGAAACCTTGTGCGAGCATGTATGCGGAACGCAAGCGCTCTTCATGAATCATGTTCGCAGCGTTCATCAGCGTGAGGGCCATTGACTCCGGGTAGTCTTTCAGAAGCTGCTCGCGTCCGGCGTCATCGTTGGATAGAGCGTATAGGTCGTAGGCGCTCATGAGTGTGAACAACTGCAATACGTGTAACGATTCATCCGAAATGAAGTCGGTTTCGTCGTCTACTTCGCTCGTATCCTCGTTATCCTCATCCTCGTCGTCCTCGTCGCTTTCTTCGCTCTCTTCGTTGAACGAGTATTCCAGATTACGCGTTATCGCGTTCTCGATCACGTCAATGGCCCATATGCGTTTGTCGTCATATTGGGCGAAAGCGAGCGCGCTGGAAATCAGCAACATACTGTTCAATGGTTCGCATTGCCGCATGTCTTTGTCGTTCGCGGCCTGCGCAATGGTGTTCAATGCCTTGCCGGCGGTAGAGGAGTCGGCGAATTCCGCCACATTCTCCATATAGCATCGCACGCGCATCGCCAGATCATCCATAAGCGTGAGCAAAGGTTCGGAGCCATCATCGTTCTCGGACGAGAGCAGAAGCGCGTGGACTTCGTGTATGCACAGTCGCAGGTTGCCGCATGCGCTCGCGTAATCACTGGATTGCAGGGCATTGCCCGCGATAGCCTGCACGGTTTTGATGAATTCTGTGTAGTCACATGATTTGCTGTACGCATCGCTGTGTTTACTGATATGAATAATGAAACGTTCATGGCATCGGCGGATTGTGTCGGAGAGCATGGTTTGTGCGTCGATCAGCGGGATTAGCGGTCGTTCTTCGTCTGGCTGGGCGCAGAACGTCTTTGCGGCTTCGCGCAGTTGGGTGGACCACAGGAACAGCAGATGGCCTTTGCCCTGCTCTGCGCGCGTGTCGAGGTGTTGCTGGATGGGATACAGCACGGTGCGGGGGAGTGCGATGACACCATCGTGAGCGTTGGCGGTGTCATCATTGTGGTGATTGCCGTGCGCGCCAATGAGCTGTTTGCGCAGTTCGTAAAGCACGGCACCTATATGCTTGCAATATGGTGTTCTCTGATACGGGCAGGTGCACGCGGCGGATTGTATGCGAATCGAATTGTCGTCGGTTGTGGATTCGTGGTCGCTGTTACTGCTGGTAGTGGCTTGGTCATCAGTGTTTGCTTCATTGGCGTTCTCGCCGCGAGCGTCTTTGCTGAGGCGGATGTCAACGTCATAACAGTCATCGGCACTGCCGGACACCTGCGCGTGATACAGCTGCGGCGCAATCTCCTGCACCGAACTCACGCGGCCCGATTCCCAGTAATCGGTGGCACGTTCAAGAATCAACGGTGTGCCTTCGAACATGACCTCGAATTGAGCCAGCGTTGGCTTTTGCGGAACAACCATACTGCTGATTGTAGCGGGTGGAGTGTTACTCGCCGCTTGGCGGTGCATACTGGTCTGATGTAGTCTTGTTTCCACTGGGTAATCGCATTCGGGGAGGGGAGTTAAGGAAGCGCTTAACGTGCGTGGGGCTTCAGCCGCTCCCAATACGCCCAAATCGCGCCGAACGAATACACCGCGATCGCGACCCAAATCACCATGAACGCCGCATAGCCCTGCGCGCGCATCGGTTCGTGCAGCAGGAGCACAGCCACACAGAACTGGATCAGCGGGTTGAGATATTGGATGAAACTCACGGTCAGGTAATGGCTGTGCTGCACGCCGTAGGAGAACGTGGCCAGCGGAATCGCGGTGGGCAGGCCGGAGAACGCCACCAACAGCGCGACCATGGCCGCCAACGTGGCGACCAAACGATACGCGAGCACGCTGATGGCATTCATACTGGATAGCGTGCGCCAGTACAGCGGCAGCACGCCCCAGCCGATATCGGACACGAGCAGCACGGCTATCCCCATTCGCGTCTGCTCGACGGTACGAACCAAAGTCACGTCTCCCCGCCATAGCGACTGATCACATGAGTGTCCCGCACCTGGTCACATGGCATATTGGACTTGCTGATGATGAACAGTACCGGTTATTGTTAGAGTCTTTTCCACAGGACACGGAGATTGAACAGATGATTCGGCCTTTTCTGAGGGCGCGAATCAGATTCGTAATGCAGTGGTTTGCCCTGGACTCTGTTACGGTGATAATAACTTCATCGTTGATAAGGGAGTCTTCATGGCAGGCAATGGCAACACGGCATTTCGTTTCCGAGTCACTTTGCGCCTTGACGGGCGCGAATGCTGGCGGGAGATTCTGGTGCCGGCATCATTGACGTTCTTTGATTTGCATGCGGTATTGCAGGAATGCTTTATGTGGTACGGCGAGCATCTGTTCTGCTTCTGCGCCACATTCCCGGATGGGAAGCAGGTGCAAGTGGAAGAATTGTGGGGAGAAGAGCCCTCATACCATGAGGCGAGATACGAACAATATATGCCGGTAGAGCCGTTGCCGGAAGTTCGCATTGCTTCGGAAACCGAGCTGGGCGACGTGTTTCCCAAGGCGCGTACCGCTCGCTATTACTACGATTATGGTGACGATTGGATCCATGACATCAAGCTGCTGCGTACCTACCGCAGCGTGCACGTTGCGGATCCTCAGCTTTGGGATGGGGCGGGGGATGCGCCTCCGGAGGATGTCGGCGGGGCGTATGGGTTCGAGCGGTTCCTTGATACCTTGGGCAATCCCGAAGATGAAGAACATGATGGCACGGTTGAGTGGGCCGAGGACCAGATGTGGGATCGTTTCACGCTGAACCGCCATCGTGAGCGTCTGTTCCGTTGGCACAAGCACCGTGACATGATGTTGCATGGGTGATGCTGAACAGATGATAGCCGAACTGCATTAGGCTACTACGTCCCACACCGTAATGTATGACCAATCATTAGGAGGCCCGTCATGACTGCCCATTTCGACGAGTTCGAAGAGGAGATGACCTCCCGCAGCCTGGAGCGAGCATATGATTACGTGGACGAGCATAGAATCGGTGGGTTAGAGGAATTGTCGGCCGGACTATTCCACGCCGAAGTGCACGGTTCTGAACTCTACGATGTCGATATTCGACTTCGTGGCAACGATATCGTGTTCGCATCCTGCACCTGCCCCTACGACTATGACGGATACTGCAAGCATATTGGTGCGGCGCTCTTGACGTTGCGTGATTACAAACACGGCGGTAATCATCAGCAGAACGTGACATACGATGCGATGATTGCAAAGCAGGACGACTCTCGGCCAGACATACCCGTAGCAGCAAATCCTCTCGCATCGAAACCTGAAGTGTTCAATCGAGTGCTGCAACATATTCGAGAACGAGTGGGACTGCGCAAATCAGAACGGTGGACGCCCGCTCAGCATTTCTATCTGGTTTGGAATCAGGACGAAATCAATGCCATCGTGACTGCGAATCCGGCAATCGCGAGCGGCATGGAACCATTGATGCCCGAAAGCACCGTGAATCGCGTCATGGAATCTCCCATGCGGCGACATCTCGGCAAGGACTACGGCTGGAAATTCGAATGGGGAGATGCCGCCATAAACGGCGTGATGGCCGTATTCGAGGAAGCAGAACAATCGAACGACTATCCGCTGGCCATGAGACGCATGTGCGCGGCTTTGCGAAAAACAGTGTGGTTCGCGAGACAAGTCGATGATGAAGAGGGTGCGCTACAGACATATATCGAACACCTCAATGAGCGGATCCTCGCTTATACGTATGCCGCGGCACCAATCGTTACAGGCGAGCAAGCGCAGCAGATGCTGATTGCAGCGTTGAGATTCATGCGTGATACCCCTATGATCGAGATGCTGTTTTGGCCGCACACGCCGCTGGAATGCGTCATCCCATTCGCGGATATTCACGCACGAGGTACGGCGGACATAGAACAGATGGAGCATCAGCCCCGCGAGATCGGCACGACCTCGTTCATGTGCCGCACCTATGCGCAGTCCACATTGAATGTTGCCCAGCAATTCCTTCATGACAAGAAGGGGGATTCCATTGACGGCCATCGAACGAACCTGACCGATTACGATTGGCGAGCTGCACAGGACTATCTGATGAAACTCCATCATGACTTTCTGCTGTACGGCGGCGACGCAATTAGTGCCGATGAGCTACTGTCCAAAAACACGGACGTGGCCGAATGCAGATTTGCCGTCATCGCACGTAAATTCCTGGACGGGGATTATGCCGGGGCCGCCGTTTTCTTGGAACAGACTTACGATTGGGATGCCGCGCAAAAGCATGCGGGGTATTGGGAGCTCACCGCTCAACTGCCGCATGGCGAGCTTACCATGCTGGAGGCCTGCTATGAACGACTGAACGATGAGAACGGCATCAAACAATTATATGAGTACTACGTCGCTCACAGTGATTCAGTGGCGGACGAACGTTGCATTCCCATCCTCAAATCGATGGTCGGCAAATCGGGCTGGCCTCAAAGCGTTCAGAACATTCTGCGCAACTATCATGAGCATGATTTCGGTGGGAAAGTCCTTGCACGACTCATGACTGAAGAGCGCCTATCCGATGAGGCCTTGGCCTTAGCCGGGCAGCGGCCGGAACTCCTGCGTGATTTGCTCAAGCCCATCAGCCTCAATCACAGCGCGGAAGCAGAACGACTGATCAGAAAGCAGCTGCCGCTGGATCGCGATCTGCAACAGGGAAATCGCAACGAATACCGATTCGTTGCCATGTGGATCGAGCAATATCGCAACGTTTTCGGACTCGACCAAGCCAAGGCTCTCGCCAAGGAGATCATGGCAAAGTACCCGAGACGGTATGCTCTCAAAGAGGAAATCGGCCGCGTGCTAAAGTAACTTACTGATGCCAAAACATTCTAACACTACTCCGACGATGCCCGCCACCGCCCGGCCACAAGAATGCACGCAATACCGAATACGCGCAGCGCGCCGCCTTTGACCTGCGCATTCGGGCGGAAGAAAATACACCACCAAATCAGATACAGCGCATGACCCCCCACATCAGCTGCCGCGAACGGCTAAATCTGCCGAGTTCACCGAGTTCACCGGCCCTATTAAGTCCCTCAACTCCATCAATCGCCGTCTGACCCATCACATCACGCTTCATACACATTGCCGATTGACAGTCCTAGAACACAGTCTAGAACTGTCATGGTATGTTCGCGCAGATAGGGGATCCAACAAAATTGGCTAAAAGAGAACTCGGCAACCTATAAAAAGGACGCGCCCGTGTGTCCTTACCGTTCAGCTCCGCTCACGAATGAAATCGAAAATCACGTCGAAGACCTGTTGGCTCCAGAAATCGTACTCATGTTCGGCGCCGTCGACTAGCACCAGCTGCGCGTCCACGCCGTGCTCGACCAGCCGGTCGCGCATCTTGACGGATTGATGGTAGGGGACCACGGTGTCGGCGGTACCGTGCAACAGGAGCATCGGCGGATACTGTTGGTCATCCCGCACCTGCAGGTAGGGGCTCATGTCAGCCGCGCGCTGACGGACCTCGGCATTGATGCCGGTCTCATGGGTCGCACCCACCACGGCCGCGAACGGGCCGAAATAATACAGCCGGAATGGATTGGTCTCATCGTCGAATGCGTCGACAGCTTCAAGCATGTCGGTGGGCGGGAAGCAGCTGACCACGTACTTCACCGCATCGCTCTCAGCGGCATTGGTGCCGTCCTCATACCGCGGATCGTCGGCGGTCAACCCCACCAGCAGCGACGTGTTGCCGCCGGACGACGTGCCCCAGATACCGAGACGGTCGGGGTCCACGTGCCATTGACGTGCGTTTGCCCTGAGATAGCGGATGGCTGCTTTTACGTCCTCGAGATATGCGGGGAACACGTCGTGGGGATCGCTCGAGGCATCGCGATGATTCACCGTAGCCACCACAAAGCCTTCGCGGGCCAAAGCCGAGAGTTGCGGGATCTCGTAGTCGCGATGCGGCGTGGTCCAGGCGCTGCCTTGCACGAATACCACGGTGGGGTAGCGGCGGTCATCGTCATCGCCGGTGGATTGTGGCGAGATGATATCCATCACCAGGTTATCGGCCCCGGTCTCGTACGCCACGTTGCGGGTCAGTGTGGCCAATCCGGCAAGCGTGGGATTGTGCGGGATATGGATGACATTGTTTGCGCCGGCGTTGGCATCACTGACTTTGGCTGAATCGGTAGTATTCATGGAATCCCCCTAGCTCTGTTGCTATAGAGGTCATCATACAAGAAATGGGCATGATTACGGCACAACGATGTCTCGGTCACAGCGAAGACATGAAGACGCGAAGACGCGCCCGGCAGCGCGCGCTGCCTGCCTGCGAGTTGCCTTCAAGTGCACTTCAAGCAATAAGGTGACATAAGCAGCGGCAATGGAGATTGCTGCCCGGCAACGAAGCGGACAGTGCCCGTTCGCCGATTCACGATAACAGAAATGAGACACTATGAAGACTCAGGAAATCGGACAATCCGGCATGATTGCGTCACGAGTGGCGCTGGGCGTGATGCGCATGGACGCGTTGGATGCCGCCGATGCGGCACGTACCGTGGCCGTGGCCCATGATTCCGGCATCGACTATTTCGACACGGCGGAATGCATACACAGATGCTCGACGCTGAAATCCAATTCAATATGGCGAGCGATCCCGCAGCCGATCGCACCGGTGGCATCCTGCCTTATTCACGACTGAAGCATATGACCATTCAGGCATGGTGCCCATTCCAATCCGGCACGGAATACGGTCCGTTCGTCGGCAACGAGCATTTCCCCGAGCTGAACGCCGAATTGACCCGTCTTGCCGGCAATCCGTTGGTGTGAGCGAGAGATGACGAGACCAATGCCGTTGAGGCGCGTGTTCAGCGTGCATACATCTCAACGGCGGTCAATGCTGTGTCAATGCCAACATTCAGTGCCTCCGGGCGTGCACCATCTGGCGAAAGCTGATGCGTATGTCCATACAGCAGTCTGCGACCGTCAAACGGCAACGCCTTGCCGCTGAACTTCGCCACATCATCGGGCCAACTGTATGCCAGATCCTCCCGATACGGGTAATGTGAAAGATTGACCGTACCGAGTCCCTCAATCTTAACCGTATCGTGCGGCTCCAAACTTTCGAACAGGTTGAGTGCGGGGCGGTCTTCCAGCCACCAGTCATCATGGTTGCCGATCACACCATGCAGATGCTTGCAATTGAGCGCTCGCAGGCAGTTCTTCAGATGGGTCAGCGATGTGCGGAAACCGATATCACCCAGAATCCACAGCTCATCATCCGGGCCGACCAAAGTGTTGATATGATCCACAATCGCCTTGTCATGCGCATCCGTATCGGCGACCTGACGAAACGTCAGACCCGCGCCGAACGTCTCCTCCTTGGCCCAATCTTCGGCGGTCTTGCGATCATGCGCGCGCAGCACCTCCTCATAGCGCGAGTGCGTCGGATCGAACGTCGTGAACCCTCGCAACACCGTGACCAGTGGATGCCCGAAATGCGTGTCGGTCGTGAAATACCTCATGACAGTCGCCTCCCCTTTTCGGCGTGCAGCAATGATTTCCCATCCTAGGCGCAGCCGGCACCTGTCGGTTCGTGTTGCCATAATGAGGCGCATTGCAGGGGAACCCGTGAATGCAAGCTGCCGGCCATCGTGGTGGCGAACGGGTTGAGAAAGGCGCTGTGCCTGACCCTTGGAGCCTGTTGGCCAACACCATCGAAGGGGGCAAACGATGTCTTTTGACGCCGTCGCATTCGGCCCGATCACCCTGAACCACCTGCCGCCGTTCGCCCAGCGCCTGCGCCAGGCCTCCGACCTGGTCTGGGAGGAGGGCTACCGGCAGCCGTTCCTGCGCGAGCTGGGTCACGGCACGCTTTCGCGCGAGCGCTTCGCGTTCTACCTGCTGCAGGATTACCGCTACCTGAACGATTACGCCAAGGTGCACGCGCTGGCGTTGACCAAGACCCAGGATCCCGAGGTCATGCGGTTCATGGCGGATGTGCAGAACGGCATCTTCAATGTGGAATCCGCCATGCATCGTAAATACATGGCGAGCTACGGCATCAGCGAGCAGGAGATGAACTCGGTGCGCCAGTCTGCGTTCGCCCGCGCCTACACGTCGAACATCCTGTCGATCGCATACGGCAATCCGCTGGTTGATATCCTGGTCGCCGTGCTGCCCTGCGCCTGGGTGTACGCCGACTACGGTCAGCGTCTCGCCGCCGAATTCGCGGACACGCTCGATGCCAACCCGTACAAGAGCTGGGTGGACATGTACAAGACCGAGGAGTTCTGGAGTAGCTCGGCGTGGCTGATTGAACACATCGAACAGCTCGTGGAGGGTTTGAACGAAGAGCGCCGGGCCGAGCTCGTGGACATCTTCGTGACCGGTGTGCAGAACGAATACCTGTTCTGGTCAAGCGCCTACGACATACAGTACACGTGGAAACCCGAATGGGATGTGTGAGGCGCACGATGGATGAGCGGTGGGCGCGTGCTTTGCACGCCAAGGGCATTGATATTGACGAGGCTGAAGGTGCTGGTGGGAAACGGGCGCACGACGGCAAACGGCATACCAACATCACGGGTACTGGTCGACGCTCCGAGTCCCAGCCGGCTGTCGGGCTCCGCGGTCAATCCAATACCAGTACGAATCTGCCGGGGCCGAAGGTGACGGCACGCGCCACGCCATTCAAGGCCACCGGTCATAAGGGCGGCATCAGCCGGCAGGGGAATTGAGCTGATCGCAGAACCATCGCGCGATGAATGGGCATGGCCAGCGCCATTCCGCCATTGTTGAGCCGCTTCTACTTGGACCGGTACCTCTTTGAACGGAGATATTCCATATTGAAGCTATTCCGGCATCATATGGCACGTAGGAAATGCCGGATATCGGCGATTTCCTCATCACAGATGGCATGGGCCATGCCGGAATACTCGCGATAGGTCAGATGCCCGGCCCGTTCAAGGACCTGATGGGCCGTTTGCTGGTCGGGCAGCGGAATCGTGCGGTCCTGCGCGCCATACGCCAGGAAGAATCGGGTAGTGGAGTCAAGCGCCGCCTGTTCCTCGCCCATGAACGAAGGACTGAGCAGGATCGCGGCATTGAACAACGTCGGATGCACCTTGACCAGACGATATGACAGATAACCGCCTTGGGAGAAACCGATCAATATCTTCCTGCGATGGGCGAATGCCGAGGCATCCAGCAGTGAAGCCACCGCATCCCCGACCGCCGCGCATTCGCGTTGGCGCTCGTCCACGCCGCAGCCGTCGGGATACCAGTAATTGCCGCCCATATAGGGCCTTGCGTAGGTGGCACGGAACGAGATATAGCTGGGTACGGCGGCAATTGCGGACGGGGCCGCATCGGCGCATATACGGCGTCGAGAATCCGCACCATCTCGCTTTCGTCGTTGCCGTAACCGTGGAACATCAGGAAAATGGGGTCATTGCCGTCGGCATCGATCTGGCTTGTCATCTGCATTCGCATCGTCATCACCTCACCAACGAGCTTACATGCATTAGACTTGTAGCGATTGACCCACCGAGCACGCAAGGAGCAAGTTATGGAGCCGAGGCGCGGGCCTCTCACCGCAGGTGAGAAGGTGCAGTTCACCGACCGCAAGGGCAAGAAGATCACCGATCAGCTTGTGGCTGGCGGCTCCACGCAGACCGAGCATGGCCTGATTCTGCATGACGATGTGATCGGCAAGACCGAAGGCACCGTCATCCTCACCGTGCACGCCAAGCGTGAGGCGCAGGTCAACCAGGTTTATCCAGAGAAAGACAAGAACAAGCCGTGGAAGTCGTCGCGCGCCATCGGCGGCTGGGAATATGCGGTGATGCGCCCGCGACTGGCCGATTACGTGCTGTCGATGCCGCGCGGCGCGCAGATCATGTATCCGAAGGACATCGCCCAGGTTGTCCAGCTCGGCGACATCCGTTCCGGCATGCGCGTGCTTGAGTCCGGTGCCGGCTCGGGCGCGATGAGCGTGAACCTGCTGGACGCCGTGGGCGATCGTGGCCATCTGACCACGATCGAGCTGCGCCCCGAATTCGCCAAAGTGGCTCAGGCCAACGCCACGCTGTATTACGGCGAGGCCCCCAGCTGGTGGGATCTCAAAACCGGCGACTTCGACTCCGTGGCCGCCGAACTGCCCGAACACTGGTTCGACCGCATCATGCTCGACATGCTCGACCCGTGGAACAGGCTCGACCAGGCATACCGCGTGATTGCCCCCGGCGGCGTGTTGGTCAGTTACGTAACTACCACCACGCAGATGAGCCGACTGGCCGAAGCCCTGCGCGCGGCCGGCTGCTGGACCGAGCCGCAGATCCAGGAATCGTTCGAACGCACATGGAAGGCCCAAGGCCTCGCCGTACGCCCCGACCACCAGATGATCGGCCATACCGGTTTCCTTGTTATCTCGCGCGCCATGGCCTCCGGGTTCGAGGCGCTCAGAAAGCGCGATCGCGTGACCAAGGACACACAGACCGACATCGACTCGCTCACCGACGAACAGCGTGAGGCGCAGATCGAGGAACTGGAACTGCGCGACATCTCCGACCACAAACTACGTAAGGTGTTGCGTGACCTCGACCGTCAGGTGGGAGAACTTGGCAACACGCACGAATAACCGCCAAACGATGAGTTTGTGAGCGCTCACACACCTCTATACTGGAAGCAACGCCACACCGCCACACCGGGCAGGCGGTTCGTGAAGGGAGCCACGGATGGGCATCAAGCTGAGCAAAGTCGCCAAAGCAGCGAAGAAATACGACCATATCCTCATCATCATGAGGCACGCCAAGGCCGAGCTGTTCGGCGACAAGGGCGACTCGGAACGCGAGCTCACCGACAAAGGTCTGAAACAGGCGAAGGCCGTGGGCAAGGGTATCGAGTCGCTGGGATTGGTGCCCGATCAAATCTCCTGCTCGTCCGTTACCCGCACGCGCCAGACACTGGACCGCATGCTCAAGACCTTTGGCGACAAGCCGATCGTCGACTACCGCATCAGCCTGTATGACGGGGGAGTGCAGGCGGTGTTCGACGAGCTCGCCCACGTCAAGGCCAAGAACCGCGTGTTCATGATCGTGGGTCATGAGCCGACGGTATCGATCAGCGCCCAATGGCTCGCCTCGCCCGACTCCGATGCCGAACGGCTTGATCTGCTCAATCTGGGACTCTCGCCCGCATCCGTCGTGATCATGGGGTTGGACAAACCGTTCGATGAATGGCAGGTTCATAGCGGCGAATTGCTTGCCGTCATCAATGTGAAGGATTTTGACTGAATCGACCCTCCGTGACCGCGTGCGACCTGGGGCTGCCGGGAGGGGATCGTCAGGGTATAAATTCCGTTGATAGCGACACTCTGCGGCTATTTATAGGGGCCGGAATCCGAATGTTTGCTACCCTGAATCGGGTTACGAACGCACACAATTTGGAGGATTCATGTCCACTCTGACTTCCGTCTCCGGCTTCCCCCGCATCGGGCAGAACCGTGAACTGAAGAAGATCATCGAAGGTTACTGGAAGGGTGCCAACGACCTTGCCGCCGTCAAGGCCACCGCCGCCGAACTGCGCGCCAAGCATTGGAGGCTGCAGCAGGCCGCTGGCATCGATCTCATCGCCAGCAACGACTTCAGCTACTACGATCAGATGCTGGACACCGCCATCCTGCTCAACGTGATTCCGCAGCGTTACCAGCGTCTCGCCTTCGACGATCAGGAGGATACGCTCTTCGCCATGGCGCGCGGCTACCAGGGCGACAAGGGTGATGTAACCGCACTGCCGATGAAGAAGTGGTTCACCACCAACTACCACTATCTGGTGCCCGAGGTTGAACCGTCCGCCGAAATCAAGCTCAATTCCACCAAACCGTTCGATGAATTCAACGAGGCCAAGTCCTTGGGCGTCGAAACCAAGCCCGTGTTCATCGGACCGTACACCTTCCTCAAGCTCGCGCGTACTCCGGAAGCCGCCGAACTGGAGATCGACAAAGGACTGGTCAACGCGGTGGCCGCCGTCTACGCCGAGGTGCTCGCCAGGTTCAACGATCTTGGCGCCGCGTGGGTTCAGCTTGACGAGCCGTACCTCGTGCTCGACAAGGAGCCGGGCGATGTCGAGCTCTTCAAGGCCCTCTACACCAAGATCCTGCCCGCCAAGGGCAATGTGAAGGTGCTGCTCAACACCTACTTCGGCCACATCGCCGACGTGTATGAGACCGTCAACCTGTTCGGTTTCGACGGCATCGGGCTGGATCTCAACGAAGGTCGCGAGGAGAACCTCGAAGCCGTCGCCAAGTACGGCGTGGCCGCCGGCACCACCATCTTCGCCGGCGTGATTAACGGCCGCAACATCTGGCGCAACAACTACGCCACCTCCCTCGGCTTGGTCGATGCTCTGAAGCAGGTCACCGCCGATGTGGCCGTCTCCACCGCGTCCTCCTTGCTGCATGTGCCGTTCAGCACCGAAGGGGAGACCGGCATCCCGGCCGAAGACCTCAAGCACTTCGCATTCGCGGTCCAAAAGCTCGGCGAGCTCAAGGAGATCGCGGCCCTGACCGACGCCACCGAGGATGAGAAGAAGTCGTCCGCGGCCCTCGCCGCCAATCAGGCGTTGTTCGACGGCACCCGAGTGGCCGCCGATCCGGCCGTCGCCGAACGCATCGGCAAGCTGTCCGATGCCGACTACGTGCGTCAGCCGGCCCGCGAAGAGCGCCAGTCCCTGCAGCGCGAGGCCCTCGGGCTGCCGCTGCTGCCGACCACCACCATCGGCTCCTTCCCCCAGACCAAGGAGATTCGCGCCGAGCGCGCCAAGCTGCGCAAGGGCGAAGTCACCAAGGAGGCCTATGACGAGTTCATCGCATCGCAGATCGACGCCGTCATCCGCAAACAGGAGGAGATCGGCCTCGATGTGCTGGTCCATGGCGAATTCGAGCGTAACGACATGGTCGAGTACTTCGGCCAGAATCTCAACGGCTTCCTGTTCACCAAGAACGCCTGGGTCCAGTCCTATGGCACTCGTTGCGTCAAGCCCCCGATCGTGTGGGGCGATGTCTCCCGCGCCAACCCGATCACCGTGGAATGGTCCGCGTACGCCCAGTCCAAGACCGACCATGTGATGAAGGGCATGCTCACCGGACCGGTGACCATCCTCAACTGGTCCTGGCCGCGTGAGGACATCACCCATGAGGAACAGACCAAGCAGCTCGCTCTCGCCATCCGCGACGAAGTCCTCGATCTTGAGGCCGCCGGCATCAAGATCATCCAGATCGATGAGGCCGCCCTGCGCGAGAAGCTGCCGCTGCGCAAGTCCGACTGGCACGCCAAGTATCTCGACTGGGCCATCCCGGCCTTCCGTCTGGTGCATTCCGCCGTCAAGCCGACCACCCAGATCCACACGCACATGTGCTATTCCGAGTTCAACGACATCATCCGCGACATCGATGCGATGGATGCCGACGTGATCTCCTTCGAGGCGTCCCGCGGCGATCTCGTGGTGCTTGACGCCATCCACGACGCGCGGTTCGAGACCGAAGCCGGTCCGGGCGTGTACGACATCCATTCCCCGCGCATCCCCTCCGAGAAGGAGATCGAGGATCGCATCTACGAGATCCTGGACAAGATCGACGTAAAGAAGGTGTGGATCAACCCCGACTGCGGTCTGAAGACCCGAGGCAACGACGAGACCTGGCCGAGCCTTGAACATCTGGTCGCCGCCGCCAAGGCCGTGCGCGCCAGGCTCGACAAGTAGCGGAAATCACCGAGCTCCCTTCCGGATGAGGGAGCTCGGGTTTATGTAAGGAAATCAGCATGCATTCCCCGATGTTCAGCCTTGAGGTCTTTCCCCCGAAACGCAACGCTCCCGTGGACACCATCTATGACACCCTTGACGGTCTGGAGGGGCTGAACCCCGACTTCATTTCCGTGACCTACGGCCACGGCACCCATTCGGACCGCACCGCCACCGCGCGCATCGCCCACACGATCAGCAAGGAGTACGGCATTCCCGCAGTCGCGCATCTGACCGCGTTGTACTCCGACAAGGCGAAAATCGACGAGGCCCTCGACATGTTCGAGCAGGCCGGTGTGAGCGCGGTGCTCGCCTTGCGAGGCGACTACATCGATGGCGAACGTTTGGTCGGCGATTTCAACCATGCCAGCGATCTCGTGTCCTACATCAGATCCATGAAACCGGATCTCACGGTGTTCGGCGCATGCTATCCAGAAGGCCATTACCAGTCCGGATCGTTGGATCAGGACATCGAGAACCTGAAGATCAAGGTCGATGCCGGCGTCACCCGTCTGATCTCGCAATTGTTCTATGACAACGAGGATTTCTACCGCTTCCTGGACAAGGCTCGCGCCGCCGGCATCACCGTGCCGATCGAAGCGGGCATCATGCCGGTGCGCGGCGCCAAGTCGGTGCGGCGCATGGCCGAACGCAACGCCTCGCGCATTCCCGACAAACTCGATGCACTGCTGAACAGGTGGGAGGATGACATTCAATCGCTGCGTACCGCCGGCATCCTCTACGCTTCCGAGCAGATCGCCGACCTCGTGGCCCACGGCGTGGACGGCGTCCACCTGTATTCGATGAACCACCCCGCCACCACGCGCCGTATCTGGCGCAACGTGGAACCGTTGTTCCTCGGTACGCAAGGTTGACGCATATCGCGGCGCGGCGCGTCTCAATGCGTCGCGCCGCACGTTAACCTGCTGGCGAAACCCAGAGTTCACCCAGCGGCCGATGGGTATCATGAACGTGCAAGCCAACCAAAGCGATGGAAGGAAGTCCGTTATGTGCACTGGTGTCCGTTTCTCCGATGATGAGGGCAACACCTATTTCGGCCGTAATCTCGACTGGAGTTTCTCATATGGGGAGACCATCCTGGTCACTCCGTGCGGCTACCACTATGACACGGTGTTCGGTGCGAGCGGCAAGGCGAAGCCGAACGCGGTGATCGGCGTGGGCGTGGTCATGGCCGATAGGCCGATGTATTTCGACTGCGCCAACGAACATGGTCTGGCCATCGCCGGCTTGAATTTCCCTGGTTACGCCTCGTTCGTCCACGAACCGGTCGAAGGCACGGAGAACGTCGCCACGTTCGAATTCCCGCTGTGGGTGGCGCGTAATTTCGACTCCGTCGACGAGGTCGAGGAGGCGCTCAGGAACGTGACGCTCGTCTCCCAGATCGTGCCGGGACAGCAGGAGTCGCTGCTGCACTGGTTCATCGGCGACGGCAAACGCAGCATCGTCGTCGAGCAGATGGCCGATGGCATGCATGTGCATCATGATGACGTCGATGTGCTGACCAATCAGCCGACGTTCGACTTCCATATGGAGAATCTGCGCAACTACATGTGCGTCAGCAACGAGATGGCCGAACCGACTTCATGGGGCAAGGCCTCCTTGACCGCCTGGGGTGCGGGTGTGGGCATGCATGGCATCCCGGGCGACGTGAGCTCCCCGTCCCGCTTCGTTCGTGTGGCCTACACCAACGCGCATTACCCGCAGCAGAACGATGAAGCCGCCAATGTGTCGCGCCTGTTCCACACCCTCGGCTCCGTGCAGATGGTGGACGGCATGGCGAAGATGGGCAACGGCCAGTTCGAACGCACGCTGTTCACCAGCGGATACTCGTCCAAGACCAACACCTATTACATGAACACCTATGATGATCCCGCCATCCGTTCCTACGCCATGGCCGATTACGATATGGATTCCTCGGAGCTCATCAGCGTCGCCCGATGACTCCTTCCCGGCTCATGCCCCATTCGGAAGGGCATGAGCGTATATAGTGGAATCTTATGGAATCGTCGATGTTCAAACCCAGCTCCATGGACCTCATCAGGGCAGGTCTGCAAGACCTCGACAGGGCTCGCGCCCTGTTCGGCCAGCTCAAGGCCGACGCCATCGCCGATGGACGATGCGCCGAATTGCTGGGCGTGTTGGCCCATGCGTGCGACCCCGACGTGGCGCTGGGCAATTTCGTGGATATCGTCAACGCGATGCAGTCCAGTCGGCGGGATCTGGATCGGGTCATTCCCGACGCCGGTGCCCTTCGACGTCTGATCACCGTGCTCGGCGCCTCCGACGCGATGGGCAAGTTCATGCGTTTCAGGCCGGAACTCGTCGAAGCCGCGTCCGTCGGCAGCGCCGACAGTCACCTGTTCAACCGCGCACAGCGTCGAGCCCGTCTGCTCATGGCGGTCGGCGCCGATCCCGACGATCAGGCCATGCCCGTCGCCTCCAAGGATCTGGCGGAAGCGGCCACGGCGCTGCGTGCCGGTTATCGCCGGCAGCTGGCCGCCATCATCGCGCAGGACGTCATGGCGGAGGATCCGATTCGCATCCAACCGACCATCAGCAGCGAATTGTCCGACCTTGCGGACGCGGCGCTCGAAGGCGCGCTGGCCATCGCCCGCCACGAAACCGAGGGCAACGAGCACGTGCGCTTCACCATCATCGGCATGGGCAAACTCGGCGCACAGGAACTGAACTACGTCTCCGACGTGGACCTCATCTACGTGGTCGAACCGGCCGACAAGGACGTGGACCATCAGACGCTGATCCGCGTGGGCACCAAGATGGGCACCATGCTGCAGCGCGTCTGCCAGTCCGTCATCATGGGCGTGGCAGAGCAGCCGCTGTGGCAGATCGACGGCGGCCTGCGCCCGGAAGGCAAGGACGGCGCGCTGGTGCGCGTGCTCTCCTCTCACAAGAACTATTACGAGCAGTGGGCCGAGAACTGGGAGTTCCAAGCGCTGCTCAAGGCCCGCCCGGTGGCCGGCGACCCCGACCTCGGCCAGGCCTACATGGACATGAGCCGGCCGTTCGTGTGGAGCGCGTCCAAGCGTAAGAACTTCGTCTACGACTGCCAGAAAATGCGCAAGCGCGTGGAGGATCTGATTCCCGCGCCCCTGAAGGACCGCGAAATCAAGCTCGGCCGCGGCGGCCTGCGCGATGTGGAATTCACCGTGCAGATGCTCCAGCTCGTACACGGCCGCACCGACGAATCGCTGCGCACCAGCAACACGCTCGACTCGCTGCAGCGCCTGTCCGAAGGCGGCTATGTCTCGCGCAAACAGGCCGTGCGCATGTCCCAGGACTACCGCTTCGAGCGCGTGATGGAGCATCGCCAGCAGATCTGGTCCCTGAAGCGCACGCACCTGTTCCCGGACCTCGGCCGAGCCTCGGTCGGAGGCCTCGAGAAGAAGCGCGACATCGACGTGGACGAGCTCAACCAGAACCAGGAGCTGCGTCGCCTCGCCCGCGCGTTCGGCCTGCACCCGGAAGAACTCGTCGACAAATACGACGACACCCGTCGCGAAGTACGCCACCTGCACCTCGACATCTACTATCGCCCGATGCTGCCGGTCAACGCCCAGATGGAGAACGACCAGATCGTGCTGAGCGTCGAGGCCGCACAGGAACGATTCGAATCCATCGGCTTCGGCGACCCGGACGCCGCCATCCGCCACGTGCAGGCGCTCACTGCCGGCGTGGGGCGCGCGGCCAAAATCAACCGCATCATCCTGCCCGCCGTCTTGCAGTGGCTGGGCGAGGGCCAGAACCCGGACATGGGCCTGCTCAACTGGCGCAAGCTGGAGGAGAACTTCGGCACCGAATCCGGCTACCTCGGCTTCCTGCGCGACTCCACCTCCGCTGCCCAGCGTCTGTGCCACATCCTGTCCAACTCGCGATTCCTGGGCGACGCGCTCAACAAGTCGGTCGAATCGATCAGTTGGCTCGGTGATGACGGCAATCTGCAGGCCCGCACGCGCGAGGCATTGGATGTGCAGACCGGCTCGGCGCTGGAACGTTTCGGCTCGAACATCAACGAGTTCGCCACCTCCATGCGCGCCATGCGCCGCCACGAAATCGAACGCATCGGCCTGTCTTGGATGAGCGGTGTGATCAGCGACTCCGACAGTCTCAAGGCCATGACCGACGTGTATGACGCGATCATCGACGCCTCACTGACCTGGGCCGTGCGCCACCAGATCGCCGCGTTCGGCGTCGAAACCGCGCCGGCCGGCATCACCGTCATCGCCATGGGCCGTTACGGCGGGCGCGAAGTGAACTTCAGCTCCGATGCGGATGCCATTCTCATCTACCGTCCGGCCGACGACGCCGACGACGGCCAGGCCAACGCCTTCGCCAAGAAGGTCGTGGAAGACCTGCGCAACATCCTGCAAGGCCCGACGACGCTGGAACCCAAGATCGAACTCGACCTGGACCTGCGCCCGGAAGGCAAGAACGGCCCGCTCGTGCGCTCCTATGCCTCCTGCGAGGAATACTACGAATCCTGGGCTTCGACCTGGGAGCGCCAGGCGCTGCTGCGCGCCCGGTACGCGGCCGGCGACGCTGAACTGGCGCGGGACTTCCTGATCAACATCGCCGACCCGCTGCGCTACCCGACCGCGGAACTGACTGAAGCAGAATTGCAGAACATCCGCAAGCTCAAGGCCCGCATGGAAGCCGAGCGTCTGCCGCGCGGCGTGCGCCGTGAACGGCATCTGAAGCTCGGCAAGGGCGGCTTGTCTGACGTGGAATGGACCGTGCAACTCATGCAGCTCCAGCACGCCGGCGATATCAAAGATCTGCGCGTCAACGGCACGTTGGAGGCATTGGACGTGCTGGAAGCCAAGAAGCTCATCAGCGCTATCGACGCGATTCAGCTGCGCAAGACCTGGACGTTGTGCACCGCGGCCCGCAACGGCAACTATCTGTGGAGCGGGCGCGCCAACCAGGCCGATATTCTGCCTGATGACATCTATTCGCTGGGCGGCATCGCCGTCTACCTCGGCTACGGCGCCCACCGCGGCCAGCATTTCGAGAACGACCTGCTGGCGGTGATGCGCAAATGCCGTGACGTGTGCCAGCGCTTGTTCTACGGGCAGACCGAAGGTGAGGCGACTGCAGCAGCCACCGCCACGGCCTCCGCCGCAACGCCGCAGCCGCAAACCGCCCCTCGCCCGCGTATGCACGTGATCGCGCCGCGACTGGAACGAAATCGACGCCGCGCGCAGCGATAGACCTTTCTTGTATTGCGTTCACTACGTTCATTAGGTCGATTCATCGTTCATTAGGTCGGTCCGCCGCCGCATACCTTGTTGGAATGGCGGCATTCCAACAACAGATACGAGGGTGCAGTGACCTAATGAACGTCAAATCGACCTAATGAATGAGCTCTGGCGTTCCAAAGCAGATATCAGCTATACAGACACAGCATATTCGTTGGATTTTCAGGTGAACACTCGGTGAATGCGGCTGTCCGAAAAATGGCGTAAGTTATATTAGGTCACACAAGGGTGGCCACCTGAAAACCACGAGCGAAAAGGTGAGCCTTGTCTGAAGAAACGCCAATGGTCGGCAAAAGCGTCGTAACGCTGGACGGCCTGTCTACAAACCAGATTCTCGACCTGCTGCATAAGGCCGAATACATCGATTCCCACCGCAAAGAGGTTGCCCATACCTGCGATGGGCGAGTGCTGGCCACGCTGTTCTACGAGCCCTCCACCCGTACGCGCCTGAGCTTTGAGACCGCAATGCTGCGTCTCGGCGGCAAGGTCATCGGATTCGCCGGCGCGCAGCTGGCCTCCGTGACCAAGGGCGAATCCATCGCCGACACGTTGAAGACCGTGTCCAACTACGTGGACGTGGTCGCCATCCGTCACCCGAAGGAGGGTGCCGCGCTGGTGGCCTCCCGCGCCGCATCCGTGCCGGTGATCAACGCCGGCGACGGCGGCCACATGCACCCCACGCAGACGCTGGCCGACCTGGCCACGTTGCAGTCGCGCTTCGGCCGCATCACCGACCTGACCGTGGGACTGTGCGGCGATTTGACCTTCGGCCGCACTGTGCACTCCCTGATCGAGACCCTGTGCCGCTTCGGCAACGTGCGCTTCGTGCTCATCAGCCCGGACGAGCTCAAGACCCCGCAGTACGTGATCGACCGCATCAACGCCACAGACAACTGCTCCTACGTGGAAGTGCGCGACCTGGCCTCCGTGATCGGCGACCTCGACGTGCTGTACATGACCCGCGTACAGAAGGAACGCTTCTTCAACGAAGACGACTACTTGCGCCTGCGCGACACCTACATTCTCGACGAAGAGAAGCTGCAGCTCGCCAAGCCGTCCATGGCCGTGCTTCACCCGCTGCCGCGCGTCAACGAAATCGCCGTGGACGTGGACGACGACCCGCGTGCCGCCTACTTCGAACAGGTCAAGAACGGCATGCTCGTGCGCATGGCCCTCGAAAGCACCGTGGTGGGCGACGAACTGCCCGGATACGAACCGCTCAACTCCAAGGAGGTTCATGCCTGATGGAAGTCACCAGCATTCAGAACGGCATCATTATCGACCATGTGACGGCTGGAACCTCGCTGAAGGTTCTTGAATACCTGAAAATCGACCCGGCCAAAACCAAGCTTGCGCTCATCATGAACGCCAACTCCAAGCGTTACGGCTCCAAGGACATCATCAAAATCGAGGATGACAAGGACATCGACCTCGACGTGCTCGGCTTCGTGGCCCGCCAGGCCACCGTAGACGTGGTGCGCGGCGGCAAGATCGTCGAAAAGAAGCAGCCGAACCTGCCCGAGCACATCGTCGGCGTGATCTCCTGCGTGAACCCGCGCTGCGTGACCACCACCGAGCCCGGCATCAAGCAGATGTTCCACCTCGTGCACTCCGAACGGCTCGAATACCGCTGCGACTACTGCGACGAGGAAGCCAAACTGTGAGCATCACCCTACGCAACATCAAGGTCTGGAACACCGGCGAAGTCATCGACCTCGTGGTGCCCGGGACCGCTGCCGCCTACTTCGCCGACACCTCCGCCGTGGCTGACGGTGCCGATATCGACGCCACCGGACTGACCGTGGCCCCCGGTTTCGAAGACCCGCACGTCCACTTCCGCGATCCCGGCCAGACCTACAAGGAATCTATGGTCTCCGGCTGCCGCGCGTCCGCATCCGGCGGATACACGAACGTGCTCATCATGCCGAACACGTTGCCGGCACTGGATGGGCAGACCGTGTCTGACCTGGAAGCGGCCGGTGCGAAAGAGGTTCTGGATGCCGGCTTCGACAACGTCATCGACTTCCTGCAGCAGTACGATACTGCGCACGATGTTCAATTGCCGGTTCGTTACGATCTGTGCGTGTGCGCGTCCAAGGATCGCGCCGGTCATGAGGCAAGCGACGTTGCCGACTGGCTCAGGTACGTGCCCGGATTCGAGGACGACGCCAAGACGCCGGCCATGCTCACGCACCCCATCACCGCAATTAGCGACGACGGTTCCGCTGTGACGCCGGAGATCCTGGACCAGGTGCTGGAGAACGTCAAGGCCTCCGACCTGTACCTAATCGAGCATTGCGAGCATCACGATACAGGTGCCGTGAACGAAGGCCCGGTCTCGCGCGAACTTGGCGTGCCTGGCATTCCGGAAGACACCGAGCTCAAGATCGTGGCCCGCGATATAGAAGCGGCCCGCCGCACTGGTGTCCACGTACACTTCCAACATGTGAGCACTGCCATCTCGTTCGAGGCGATTCGCAAGGCCAAGGCCGAAGGATTGCCAATCACCTGCGAGACCGCGCCGCACTATCTGGCGTTGAGCGACGAGGCGCTGCTCAAGTACGGCACGCTCGCCAAGATGAATCCGCCGCTGCGCTCCGAAGCGGACCGCAAAGCCACCATCGCGGCCATCGCCGACGGCACCGTGGATCTGCTGGCCACCGACCATGCGCCGCACACGTTGGCAGAGAAGGAACTCGGCTTCCTTGAGGCACCCAACGGCATCATCGGACTGGAATGCGCGTACGGCGTGTGCCACAAGGTGCTCGTCGACGGCGGCTTCATTTCCGATGAGCGTCTGATCGAGCTCATGTCCGTGGGACCCGCCGAACTCATGGGGCATGTGCCAACCGACGTGGCCGCGCTGGTCGAGGACTACGCCGAACCCGCGCCCACTGGGGATGATCCGGATGGCGTGATTGCGGGGGAGAGCGACGCTCAGCCGCAGCGTGAAGGCGTCAACCGACTGCTCGACCTGAGCCGCGTGGATGACGCCGACAATGTCGACCTCGTGGTGCTCAACACCGCTGAGGAATGGACCGTGGACCCTGAACAGTTCCACTCCAGGGCTCGTAACACCCCGTTTGGCGGCTGGCAGGTCACCGGACGCCCCCTCGCCACGATCATCGGCTCCCAGCTGATGTTCAGCCGTCTGTAGATAACATAAGGAGCAGCATGGATCGCCTGATCGAAGCGATTGACAACACTCAGAACCCCAGCGTCGTGGGCCTCGACCCCACCGAGGCGTTGGTACCGCCGCAGGTCGTGGCGAGCTTTGCCGACGAGGTGCGTGACTCGGTCGAATCCCCGGAGGAAATCGAATCCGCGCAGCTGGCCGTCGCCTACTTCGAATACAACCGCACGATCATCGACGCCATCGCCGACATCGTGCCCGCCGTCAAACCGCAGATCGCCATGTACGAGGCGCTCGGCCCCGCCGGCGTGGACATCTACACGATGACCTGCGAATACGCGGCCCAGCAAGGCCTCTACGTGCTCGGCGACATCAAACGCGGCGACATCGGCTCCACTGCAGCCGCCTACGCCCACCACCTGAACGGCGTAGGCGACTTCGACCCGTGGCATGAGGATGCGGTGACCGTCAACCCGTACCTCGGCACCGACGGCATCACCCCGTTCGTCAAGGCCGCCGCCGAAGCCGACAAGGACATCTTCGTGCTCGTGCGCACCTCCAACCCGTCCTCCAGCGAACTGCAGATGCTCGACCTGGCCGACGGCACGAAGGTCTACGAGCACGTGGCCGATCTCGTGGAAGGATGGGGTGCCGAGACCATCGGCAGCCATGGCTACTCCCGCGTGGGCGCGGTGGTCGGCGCCACCCACCCCGAGGAAGGCAAGGCGCTGCGCGAACGCATGCCGCACACGTTCTTCCTCGTGCCGGGCTACGGCGCGCAGGGCGGCACGGCCGCGGACGTGGCAGGCATGTTCGACAAGCAGGGCAGCGGCGCCATCGTCAACTCGTCGCGCGGCATCATCGGCGCATGGAAGAAGAGCGGCAAGTACTCCGAATCCATGACCGCCGACGAGGCGCTGGACCTTGTGGCGAGCAGCGCGCGCCAGGCGGCGCTCGGCATGCGCGATAATCTGCGGGTTGCCGTATATAGGTAGGTAGATTGTCCGGCTGTGGGCTATACGTGAGTGTGGGCTGGAAACCGGAGCCGAGTGTGTTTAACTCCCCCTCAGTCAACCTGCGGTTGACAGCTTCCCTGATAAGGGGAGCTTGATGTGCTGAATAGGAATGAAATGACAACTTTCACCCCCACCCATGATGTGGTTGCGGAGGCGACTGCGGCCGGATTCTTCCCGCCGCGCCACAACGTCGAAATCACGCAGGTTACGGAACTGACCGACCGCGTGATGCGACTGACGTTCCACGACCCGTTCATCGCCTCCCACGCTAAGCCCGCCCAGTTCGTCAACCTGTTCACGCACGACGACTTCATGCTCATGCCGCGTCCGTTCGGCGTCAGCGAAGTCGACGGCGACGAAGTCAGCGTGATCTTCGCCGTCGTGGGCCACGGCACCGAACAGTTGGCAGGACTGCAAGACGGCGACACCGTCGACGTGCTCGGCCCGCTCGGCCGCGGCTTCAACCTCAAGAAAGACGCTAACTACATTCTCGTCGGCGGCGGACTCGGCGTGCCCCCGCTAATCTACGCCGCGCAAAAGCTCGCCGAACACGACGCCTCCTTTGCCACCGCCGTATTCGGCTACCGCAACGACCACTTCGCCGAGGAATACGTCTCCCGGTACGCGGACTGGTCGTGGAGCATCGACGACGCCGAAGGCAACGTGGTCGACCTGCTCAACAAACTGGAACAAGGCGACGACCTGAAGGCCTACGATCGCAAGCCGATCATTCTGTCCTGCGGGCCGCTGCCTATGATGAAGGCCGTGGCCGCCTGGGCCGCCGAACGTGGCATCCCCGCGCAACTGAGCATGGAACAGCGCATGGGCTGCGGCTACGGCACCTGCGTGCTGTGCACCATCGACACCATGGACGGCCGCCTCAAGGTCTGCTCCGACGGACCCGTGTTCACCCGCGAACAGCTCGGATGGGGGGAGTGACGATGACCGCAAACAACCAGTCCGCGCAGGGCAGCGACAACCACATCAACCTGTACGAGCCCCACGTGTGGAAGCACCACACCAAGGTGGCCGGTCTGGAATGGAAGAATCCGGTCGGCACCGCCTCCGGCACCTTCCAGTACGCCGCTGTCCGCTGGTTCTACGACGTCAGCCAGCTCGGCGCCGTATGCACCAAGGGCGCCTCGCCCGTGCCGTGGGAGGGCAATCCTTCGCCGCGCACCGCCGAATCGCCGGCCGCGAACATCAACGCTGTGGGCCTGCAGAACCCCGGCATCGACCATTACTTGGCCGAAGACCTGCCCAAGCTCAAGGCCGCGGGCGCGTTCGTCATCTCCAATGTCGCCGGACATTGCGATGACGATTACGCGGCGGTCGTGGAAAAGCTCGCCGACTCCGACGCGGACATGCTGGAAATCAACGTCAGCTGCCCGAACGTTTCCGCCGGCGGCATGAGCGTGGGCACCGACCCGGTGGCCCTCGCCAATCTTATGGACCGGCTGCGCCCGATGACCGACAAGCCGATGATCGTCAAACTCACGCCGAACGTCACCGACATCACCGTGCCGGCGCGCGCGGCCGTGGAACACGGCGCCGATGCGTTGAGCATGATCAACACGCTCAAAGGTATGCGCATCAACATTCGCACAGGCCAGCCGATCATCGCCAACGTCACCGGCGGCATATCCGGCCCGGCCGTGCTGCCGGTCGGCCTGGCAGCCGTCTACCGGGTGCGCACCGCACTGCCGGAGATTCCGATCATCGGCCTCGGCGGCATCGACAGCGGCGAGAAGGCGCTCGAATACCTGTACGCCGGCGCGAACGCCGTCGAAGTGGGTGCGGCCGCGCTCTTCGACCCGGTGGCCCCGCTGCGCGTCGCCCGCGAACTCGACTACCTGCTGGACAGCCGTCCCGAACTCGCTGCTAAACTGGCCGCAGGACAGACTTGGAGGTAAGGAACATCATGGCAGAAACACTCGCACATCGCTTCACTGAATTCCTGTTGGAATCCAACGCGCTGAAGTTCGGCGACTTCACGCTGAAGTCCGGCCGCAAGAGCCCGTACTTCATCAACGCCGGCGCCTTCGACGACGGCAAGAAGATCGCCGCGCTCGGCGCGTTCTACGCCGAAAAGATTAGCCAGGCCATCGTGCACAACACGATTCCCCGCAACATCGACACCGTGTTCGGCCCCGCCTACAAGGGCATTCCGCTGGCCGTGTCCACCGCGATCGCGCTGAACGCCGGCCACAACATGACCGTTGGATACACCTTCGACCGCAAGGAGAAGAAGGACCACGGCGACGGCGGCTGGATGGTCGGCACCCCGCTGACCGACGGCATGAAGGTGCTGCTCGTGGACGACGTGATGACCGCCGGCACCGCCGTGCGCGAAGTCATCCCCAAGCTCAAGGCCGAGGCGAACGTCGAGGTCGTGGGTCTCGTGCTCTCCGTGGACCGCATGGAGAAGACCAAGGACTCCGACCTGTCCGCCGTGAAGGCCGTGGAAGCCGAATTCGGCTTCCCGGTGCTCTCCATCGCCAACGTGCGCGAGATCTTCGACGCCGCCGCCAAGATGAAGAACTCCGACGGCACCCCATTGCTCAGCCACGATATCCAGCAGCGCGCCGCCGCCTACCTTGAGGAATACGGCGCCTGATCGTCTTCAACCTAAAACCAAAAGCGGGCTTGCGAGCCCGCTTTTTTTATTACGATCCATGAACAGCAGTACCATATTAAGGCAGAAGCTTTGGCAAGGAGCGTGCTATGAACTGGTTAGTTGGTATAGGGCTGTTTGCGCTCGTGGAGATATGCAGTTTTCAGGGCATTGAGCGTCATCTGGAAGGTAAAGCGAATAAGTTGTCGCGAGGTAATGAAGAGGACCGCCGAGATGCTGCCGAATTACGTGATATCGCCGCCAAAATCGATCACGGTAAGTATTACCCGATGCTGTAACGGGCAATCTGGGCCTAAATTGATGCTATCTCCGTTTCGAGGGGCTGATGTCGTGGTTTCCAGAGATCTACTTCCGTTTCGAGGGGCTGATGCCCAAGTAGAAGCAGCATGAAAATGGCGGAATGACGTTGGGGTGATGCCGCTCATACTCGGGATATGACGGATGAACAGCCCCTTGAAACGGAGATAAATGTCTCCAGAAGGCCAAATCAGCCCCTTGAAGGCGAGATAGGGTTCTAAACTCTGGGACCGGCTCGCCTGTGATGAAAACCCGCTCGGCGTAGAATTACCGTAGGTTCGTTGCATTCGAACAAGGAAGGCCGCTATGGGGAACATCACCGACGATATTCGGCAACATTTCGACACTTTCGCCGCACTGCCGTTCACCGAGGCGGACAGTCTCGCCCTGTCCCAGCTGGCCTACGCGCGCATGCCGGATAACGTGCCGCGCTATCACGAGGATTCGGCGGACGCCAGCGGCATGATTCCCGCGGTCTCCATCCGCGACCTGCTACGCGCCGAATGCTATGACGACATGTTCGGCAAGGTGTGGTCGCCTTCGATGAATGTCGATCTGTTACGTGCGATGAGCGAGAGCCCACGTTGGAGGAACCTACGCGTGGGCGCCTACGTGGACGAATTCGATGCCGAAACCACCAAGCAATTCTCGGCCTGCGTGTTCGAACTGGGTAACGGCACGCTCTATGTGGCTTTTCGCGGTACCGACAGCTCAATCGTCGGGTGGAAAGAGGACTTCATGATGGCGTTCCGCCGCGCGGTCGCCTCGCAGGAGGCCGCCGCGCGTTATCTGACCGAGCTGGCTGGCCATTGGGCCGGGCCGATTATGGTCGGCGGCCATTCCAAAGGCGGCAATCTGGCGGTATACGCGGCGGCCAATGTGCCCGGCGAAATTCAGGGACGTATCACGGCCGTGTATTCGCACGATGGTCCAGGCTTCGATGAGGCGTTCTTCGATGAGGATGGGTACGCGCGCATTGCGCCGAAAATCCATAAATCGGTACCGGGATCGTCGATCATCGGCATGCTGTTTGAGACTCGTGAGCATGTGGAAGACGGCTATACGGTGGTCAGCAGCGACGGTGCCAGCATCATGCAGCATTTCGCATTGCACTGGCAAGTAGATCATGGCCAATTCGTACAGGCTGATGGACTGACAAGTAGCGCGCGATACCTGGCGCGCACGATCAACGGATGGATGGCGAAATACGATGATGAGCATCGCCGCAGGTTCATCGAAAACCTGTTTGCCATCTTCGAGGCTGGCGGATACGACACATTCGGCGACCTCACTTCGCATTTGACACAGTCACTGCCGATTATGCTCGCCGCGGCCCGCAGCATTGATGTTGAAGACCGTGACGTGATGATTGAGGTGCTTAAGGGATTTGCCGCGACAGCCGCTACGTCGGTAATCTCGGCCAAGTAGTCGGAGGCCATCAAACTGGTTGTGCCAGTCAGTCTCAATAGCGCAAGAGCCGGCCCCTGAGATACTCAGGGGCCGGCTCTTACTTCCATTTCCCCAGCGGGGTTGGCTTAATCGCAGTATATCTCACTGCTGACCATGCCTGTTTTATTTACTCCTAATCAATGAGCTTGTAGCCGTGATCGGCGACTACGGACTTGAGCTTGGTGAGGTAGGTTTCGGCGGCCTTGGAGAGCTTGGAACGCTCGTTCGTGATCCAGCCGACCAACATCGTTTCGTCGGTGTCGAGCGGCACGGTGACGATCTTCTCGTTGTTGAGGTCGCCGTTGTCGATGCCGGTGCACACCGTGTAGCCGTTGAGGCCGATGATGAAGTTCAGGATCGTGGCGCGGTCGGTCACGTTGATCTGCTTGGGGGAGTACTCCGGCCAGACCGCTTCCTCATAAAAGTAGAACGAGCCTTCCTCGCCCTGCTCGTACTGGATGAACGGGTAAGGTTTCAGGTCCTCCATGGTGATGACCTTCTTGGCGGCCAGCGGGTTGTTGCGCGAGATGAACACGTGCAGCGGCGCGCGGAAGAGCGGGTGGAATTCGAGGTGCTTCTCGCGCAGGAGTTTGCCGATCACGTCCTTGTTGAAATCGGACAGGTAGATGATGCCGATTTCGGACTGCATGTTGGCGACTTGGTTGATGATGTCGCGCGTGCGGGTCTCGCGGATGGTGAACTCGTATTCGTCGGACTTGATGGAGCTGATCATCTCCACGAACGTCTCGACGGCGAACATGTAGTGCTGGGTGGAGACCTGGCACAGCTGCTTGCGCGGTTTGGCGTGCTTGTAGCGCTCTTCGAGCAGGTCGGCCTGGTCGAGCACCTGGCGGGCGTAGGTCAGGAATTCCGCGCCGTCCACGGTCAGGGCGATGCCCTGCGAGGAGCGGGTGAAGATCTCGATGCCCAGCTCGTTCTCCAATTCCTTGACCGACGAGCTCAGGGCCGGCTGGGAGACGTACAGGGCATGGGAGGCCTCGTTCATCGAGCCGCACTCGACGATCTTGACGATGTATTTCAGCTGCAGCAGTGTCATAAAGTCTATTTATATCGCTAGGGATGGTCGCCACACGGGTTTATAACCTCATCAATCCACTATGGCGACACAATATGAGACGCCTCGCATATCGCGGACGCTGTGTAACGGGATATGCGCCACATTGGTAACCTAATGACATCGACACGAGCGGGAAAGGCCAAGCGTGAGGGTTGTCAAAGTGCTGATGCAACACATCGGCGAATTCAAACGGGATGCGATCATCACCCCGCTGCTGGTGGCCATGTGCATGGTGTTCGTGGTCTCGGGGCGCATGGCGCTGATTTATCTGGGCGCCAGCCTCATCGTTGCGGGCGACCTGAACGCCGGCGATCTGACCAGTCTGCTCATGTACTGCATAAACATTCTGATGAGTCTGGTGATGCTGTCTATGACGATTGTGATGATCACGATGTCGTCGGCCTCCGCGCGCCGCGTCGTCGAAGTGCTCACCGAACAGTGTGACATGCCGGCCGCCAAACGCCGGTCACCGTCGTCAAGGATGGGTCCATAGGCTTCAACGACGTTGACTTCAGCTATCCGGAAGTCAAGCCGTCCGAAAACGACCCGACCGCCCGCAAGCGCGGCGCTGAGCCGAGGCCAGCGCCAGCTGCTCGCCATCGCACGGGCGGTACTACACGCTGTATACCGGGCTGAAGGGCGCGGACTCGGCGGAATAAGCCGGTTGCTGTATTCGGCGCGGCATTGGGTTGGATCGTCGTCAATAATCGGCTCGCCGTCCGATGCCGCGATGCAACGTCTGGCGACTTACAGACGTACGCCGAGTTCGGCGAGCGATTCGCGTGCCTGCAACGCGTTCTCGAAGAGGATGCCGTGGATGCCGACCTCGTTGGCGCCGACGATGTTCTTGGCGGTGTCGTCGAAGAACACGCAGCGCTCGGCCGTGAGGTCGAAACGGGTCAGGGCCAGCTCGTAGATGTCGGCGTTCGGCTTGTGCATCTTCTCCACGCCGGAGACCACGGTGCCCTGCAACAGCTGTTCAAGGCGCGGGTACTTCTCGAAGGCCAGGTGGAAGGTCTCATGCGACCAGTTGGTCAGCCCCCATACGCCGTAGCCGTGGGCCTTCAAATCCGCCAGCAGTTCGACCATGCCCGGCAGCGTGCGAGGCAGCGCGTCCGCGTAGTGGCCGATGTAGAACTTGAAGATGTCGGCGAGTTCCTGGCCTTGTTCGCGTACCACATCCGGGTAGATGTCCGCGAAATCCTCGCCGGCGTCCATACGGTCCTCGTAGTGGAAGAAGCCGCAGGGGTCGTCGTCGGCGCAGATGCGTTCCACGATCTCATCGGGGAATCGGCCTTCCAGGCATGCGCGGGTGTTCCAGTCCAGCAGCACGCCGCAGAAGTCGAAAATCACGTCGGTGATGGGGGAGTTGGCCATGATGGTTCCTTGTGTGTTTGGGTCGTTGGGTGAGGTCTGCGATTTAGTGTACGGAGTTTGTGTATAGGTTGGGGTATGTGGAGTTTGAGGCTTATGTTTCTCTCCCTCCGTCTTGGTTTTGCCGAGACACCTCCCTCGTCAGAGGGAGGTCAACAAGGTTATGAGATGACGTCGGCGATGGCTTCGGGAATGGCGTGGGCCACGTCGCCGGCCACGATCGGGTGGCCGAGCGTCATGAAGCGCTGGCGATGCTCGCGGCCGATCAGTTCCGGCTCCTGCCAGCCCTGCTGCTCGGATTCGGAGGCGATCGCCGCCGCCAGGCCATGCAGGTATGCGGCCGAGGCCACGGTCTCGGCCGTGGTGGCCATGTCATCCTGCTGGGCGAGCAGGGCGCCGGTCAGACCGGCCAGCACGTCGCCCGCGCCGGCGGTGCCCAGCCAGGCCGGCGCGCTGCCCGACGCATAGACGTGGTCCTCATCCACCACGATGGTCACCGCGCCCTTCAGCAATACGGTGGCGCCGGTGAGCTCGTGGGCGCGCTTCGCGCTGGCCAACGGGTTCAACCGCACGTCGTCGGCGGTGTATGGCTCGTGCGAATCGGCATGCTCCGCGGTGCTGGCGGCGATTTCGAACCGGTTGAGCAGTTTCGCCATCTCGCCGGCATGTGGCGTGATCACCACCTGGCCGGGCACACGCTCCGGCAGCAGGTCAAGTGCGCCGGCATCCACCACGATTGGCGGCATGTCGTAGGCGTCCTTGTTCTCATCCTCGCTGCCGAGCGTGTAATGCTTGAGCAATGCGGCGATGGTGTCCCGCTGCATATCGCCGTCGGCGTCCTCGACGCTAGCCTCGGGCACGCCGGACCCCACGACCCAGGACTGCACATGTCCCTTGCCGATCACGGCTTCCGGCAGTGCGGTGAGCACCATGTTCTGCGCGCGCTCCGGGCCCAGATACCGGACCATGCCGGTGTTCGCGCGGGCGGCGGCGCTGGTGGTGAGCACGGCGGCACCGGGGTAGCGCTGCGAGCCGGTCACCAGACCAACCACGCCCCGGGAGTATTTGGAATCCTCGAACCGGGGGAGACGGACCGCGTCGGACGCGAACGAATTATCCACCACCTCGACGTCCGGATCCTTGTCGTCGATATCGAATCCGAAATCGAACAACTCGATACGGCCGCAGGCGAACGTGGCGGGCGGCAGCACCGCGCACGGCTTCATCGCGCCGAACGTGACCGTGACCGTGGCCGGAATGTACGGGCCGGGCAGAGAACCATCGTTCACACCGACGCCGGATGGCGTATCCACAGCAAGTACCAGCGGAAAATCGCCTGACGACTCACGGTTCGGCAAGGCGGGCTCATCGGGAGCCTCGCCGTCGAGACCAAGGGCGGAGGCGAGTGCGGCGGGAATGCCGCGTAGCGAGCCTTGGATGCCGATGCCGGTCATCGCGTCGATGATCAGATGTGATTTCCTGGCCACGACGATGGCGGTCTGCAGTCGCTCGCCGGCCTCACCGGCGGAAAACCCGGACGCGCAACCGGGAATATCAGCCGCGGGATCAAGCACCAGCACCTTGCCTCCGGCGCGCACGAACGAGGCGAGTCCGGCCTCATGCAACGACCGGCCCACGGCGATGGCGGTGACGTTCGCGCCCTCCTGGGCCAGCGCGGCGGCCGCGAACAGACCATCGCCACCATTGTCTCCGGCCCCGGCCAGCAGCACGATCGACGTGTCCTCCAGCGCCAGATCCTCGTCGTCCAGCATACCGGCCGCCATGTGGGCCGCGGCCTGGGCGGCCATGCGCATCAGCGGCACGCCTTTGTCCAGCAGGGGTCGCTCCATGGCTCGGACCGTATCGGAGTCATAGGCGCTGTGCAGTAGCAGTTCGCGACGATCGGCGTCTTCGGTGTATTCCATGGCAACCCCTTTCCTGTGTTTGTTACTTGCGGTCCGTGTTTACAGGCCGTACACCTCGTGGGCGAACTTTTCGAGCACGGGGATCGAGCGCTTGACCTTCTCCGTGTCGATGCAGTAGGCCATGCGGAAGTATCCGGGCACGCCGAAACTGTCGGACGGCACGAGGATCAGGTCGTATTCCTTGGCCTTCATGCAGAACGCCACGGCGTCGTCCTCCAACGCCTTGGGGAAGATGTAGAACGTGCCGCCAGGGCGCACCACGTCGAAGCCGATACCGGTCAGCGCATCGTAGAGCAGGTTCATGTTCGTCTCGTAGACGTTGAGATCGGCGGTTTGGTCGATGACCTTGGCCACGCCCAGCTGAATCGAGCTCGGCGGGCAGTTGTGGCCGATGCCGCGCGAGATCTGGCCCATCATGGGCACGAGCAGGTCGGCGTCGGTGGCTGTGGGGTTCACCGCGACATAGCCGATGCGTTCGCCCGGCAGGCTCAGCGATTTCGACCACGAGTAGCAGGTCAGGGTGTTCGCGTAGAAGCTGGCCGGGTAGGGCTGGGTGGCGCCGTCGAACACGATTTCGCGGTACGGTTCGTCGCTGATCAGGAAGATGTCGTGGCCGTACTCGGCCTGCTTGGCGGTCAGGATCGCGGCCAGACGCTTGAGCGTGTCCGCCGAATACACCGCGCCGGACGGGTTGTTCGGGGTGTTGATGAGCGCGGCCTGCACGTTCGGGTTGAGCGCGGCCTCGAACGCCTCGAAGTTGATCTGGAAGTTCTCGGTGTCGGCCGGCACGATGGTCAGCTTGGCGCCGATGCCCTTGACGTACGGCTGGTATTCGGGGAAGTAGGGGGCGAAGGTGATGATCTCGTCGCCCGGCTTGGTCACCGCGCGCATCGCGTGGGACAGCGCGCCCGCCGCGCCCGTGGTCGGGAAGATATGGTTGCCGGTGTATGCCATGCCGAAACGTTCGTTGAGGTTTTCGGCGATCGCGTCCTTGACGGACGGGATGCCGAGCGAGGGGGAGTAGCCGTGGATGGCCGCAGGATCGCCGTTTTCGTAGAGGTCGACCATGGCGTCGGTGAAGGATTTCGGAGCCGGCACTGAGGGATTGCCAAGGCTGTAATCGAACATGTTCTGGTAGCCGATTTCAGCACCGCGGCTCGTGGCGTACTCGCTCAGTTCGCGAATCACGGACTTGCCGCCAAGCATGGCCTTGTATTCCTCATTGATCATGGCTGTTCTCCTCGCATGGTTGTACTGGTATGCACCACGCTACTACTATCGCGGCCGGTTTGCGCCATTTGCCGCGCCGTGCCTAAGCCGGCTGTTCTATTTGTTCTATTAGTTCTATTAGTGGAGTTTGAACCGGCATATACCCTTGCAATAAAGCCATTTGTAGGGTCTGAGGTTTTCCGAGGTCACTTTCCGAGGCTGCTTGTCTCATAGATTTTCGGCCTCTTGATATTTGCGGTTGATGGCTGTTGAGGCATCATGGGGTCTTTTCGACTGTCCGCCGTCGTCATGCCGTCATGATGCCTACAGAAAGTCGAGTCGCGTATTTCGGAAGCAGGGGGGTGACCGGTGGGGGTGACCGACACCCGCTATGGGCAGCAGGCGGCCGCGCGCATCCCAATATCTGTGGGACGGCAGACAAGTCAATCGTTTGTCGTCCGTGCCGTCCCTCAAGAACGCGGGATGGCAGACAAGTCAACCGTTTAACGTCCGTAGCGTCCCACACCGGCGACTGTTGAAACCGCGGAATAACGCCGATTCCCGCTGCAGCTCCATGATTAGCCACAACCGTTCATTGCGAGCGCTGTGGGACGGCGGGGAGAAAACGGCCGAATCCGCGTGCCGTCCCACACCTCGTACAATCCGCGTTTTGGGAAAGCACCACCGTAAGGCTGACGCGCATCCGCATCCACAGCAGGAGCTTTACCGGCCGTAATCCCGCACTCGATTATTTTTCTGACAGGGAATCGAACCCGAAACACTAACCTATGCCCGCCCCACCGCAAACAGCGAATAACCGCAAAAGTATTGTCGCAAGCTTTGGAAAAGAGCGGTTGCACCCATGTGATGTTGCTGCATGGTGGCGGTTCAAGGAAAGATCGTCAACAGAAATTGCATGATTTATCCTGGGTGCCGAATAATGAGAGCCTGACTGTAATGGCTACGGGCAGCTATATCGGAGAAGGATTCGACCAGAAGCGTTTTGACACACTTCTGCTTGCCGCTCCGGTCTCGTTTGAGGGTACTCTCTCGCAATATGTGGGGCGACTTCATCGCGAGAATGATGGCAAGACCGAGGTTCGTGTCTATGATTACATCGATGTGACGGTGCCGTTATCTGCTGTCACGTATCGAAAACGGCTGAAGGCATACGCAAATCAAGGATATTCGGTAAATCCTGACCATGCTGAGAAAATGGACATGCTCAGTGCAAAGGCGGAAGCGTTGCGCGCTCGCATGACGGCTGCGACGCAGGGCGAAGATGCTGCGGATGCGTTGCTCGACACACGGTCTGACGGATTATTCGAAGGCAGCATCGTTACGGCCACGAATTATGCAGAGATACTTCGCAAGGATATTGCCGGTTGCGCACGTTCCCTGATTATCTCGGCTGAATATGTGTCGCAACAGGGACTCAGCGCAATTGACGATGAATTGCTCCGACTGGCCGACAGGAAAGCGCTCATCGAAGTTTATGTTCGTTTGCCGGCGACTGCTGCGGCGGCAACCAGAACACGAATAGAGCGGAATATCAATCGGCTGCGTGCTATTGGGTGCATTGTCCGGACCGCCGAATCGTGTTCCGATTTCGCCATAATCGATGACGGGTTGATTTGGTTTGGGGGCATCCCTTTGCTTGGCAATCCAAGGAGTGACGACTGTGCGCTTCGATTCAAGGATACGAAAATCGGCGAAAATCTCGCAGATGGACTGAAACGACGATTGTCTTGATTCAATATTCAATCAAGATAATCGCGCAGCACGAGGGCGTGATTGATATGCGGGTCTTTGGCGGCGTAGAGCAGGGTCACGTCGGGATGTTGCGCGCAGATGCGGCGCAGACTGTCCACTGTGGCATTGGCATCGAGCTCTGCGATGTAACGCGTGCGGAATTCGGCGAATCTTGTGGGATCGTGGCCGAACCATTTGCGCAGGAGGGGAGAGGGAGCGACGTCCTTCATCCACAGGTCCAGCGTCGCGCGTTCCTTCGTCATGCCGCGCGGCCACAGGCGATCCACCAGCACCCGATACCCGTCCGACGCAGTCGGTTCTTCATATATGTGTTTGATTGCAATCCCCATACGACCCATGATTGGCGTGCGCTTGCCGGAAGTCAAGGGGAGACACGATCCATCTACCCATTCGATTTCCGGGTGTTCTGCCTAAGGCCTTGTGCTATGACAGCTAGCGATTCAGCAGCTTTTTGGTGATATCGTCCAACCGAACCGCCGTGCCCCTGTTGAAGGTGTTCATAGTGAGATCGACGGGTTTGGTCTTGATGAACGCCGACAGCGCCGCGTGCGGCGGGTTGTCGATCAGATGGGCGATGGAAACGATCGCTTCCTCGACGCTGACGCCCACAATGGCGTAAATGGCACGCACCAGCAGCTTCATCAGTGGCGAATCGCAACTGTTCAATGCCCCATTGCTGCGCACGGTCCAAGGGTTGAACAACACATAGTGGATGCGGCCTCCGGTCTGCTGTTGGTTTTCCGCGAAGGGCACTCCCAGCAGGTCGTTCAGACGACTCGTACAGATAGTCGCGCAATGCAAGAACGTGATTGATGCACACCCTTCATTGACGGTCTCTCAATTGATCTCCTGTGATTCGTGCCGTATGAGGAAGTTCTCGACTAGTGCGATCATCGTGTCCTTCTCTGCAGGTGCGGACAGTGCAATCATCAGCGTCATCGCCGCCAGGGCGTTGCTCTCCACAAGCAGGGAGTCATCGTCGCACAGTGTACCGTTGCCGTTCAGGAAATACACGAACAGTGCGGCGGCACAACGTTTATTGCTGTCGGAGAACGGGTGATCCTTGACAACTTGATACAGCAGGTTAGCGGCTTTCTCCTGGGTGGAACGGTACAGTTCTTCGCCTCCGAACGTCTGGTAGAGTCCTGCGACGATTCCCTGGGACGAACCGTTGCGTTCCCTCCCGAACAGATCGGATTGCGTGTAGAACGGCATCGACCGGATGAACAGCATCGCGTCCTCATAGGTCAAGACCCATTGGGACTCGTCGCCCTTGGGTATAGGGACATTGCCTGTGCCATAGTCGTTAAGCAGCACAAGACTCGGCAAATATCGTTCCAGGATCTCGGCGGTGCCAGCAATCTCCGGTTCGGTGGATCTCGATAGCACCTTGACGACGGCGTGAAGTGCGTCAAGCTGCTTGCGAGTGATGATATATAACCATCAACGAGATGCTGCTTCAGAACTGAGTTGGCCCATCGCCGGAAATAGATGCCTTCCTTGGACTTGACGCGGTATCCGACCGACAGGATCATATCCAAGTTGTAATGCTCGACTTGGTATGTCTTACCGTCAGATGCAGTTGTCGCAAATTCTGCGACAACTGAAAATCCATTGAGCTCTTCCCTCAATGCATTGCCTATATGCTTGCCGATTGTTTTGATATCGCGGCCAAACAGCAATGCCAATTGCTGTCTGTTAAGCCACACCGTGTCCTCGTCCACCTTCACATCGAGGTGCACGGTGTGGTCCGCGCTCTCGTACTGCCGGTCGAGAACCGGGTGGCAGCATCAGCATGTTCTGTACGACGAACTCGCCAGCGAGGAAATCCAGCACACTCACCGAACCGGTCTTTCCGCTGACTTTCATGAAATCGGAGTTGAACAGGTTCACGGCCGGCAGAATCAGTATGAATGACGGCGGCCGGATCCAAAGCCGCGACCGCCGCACGTTTCGCGACACCGAGCGGCCGGCCAAGCTCGATAACCGTGATCCGCTTCTGTTCGCCGGCGAATTCGTCCGCAAGCCGGCCGCCTTTGATGAACAGGAATCACCCGCACAACTCCTGCAATTCGTTGAGCTGATGGCTGGAGATGAGCATGGCGATGCTGCGGTCGCGATACCGCCAAAGCCCCACAAGTTCAAGCACCGGGCGGATTGGGAGGTGCGGGCGGCGGGTCGGACGATCACAGTGTGACCCGAATACGTTCATGAATCATCGAATCACACGGCGAGGCGAAATCGGGGATGGCGCGGCATCTGACGGAAACGGGATATGAGACGGGCCGACGGGCCGGGCGGCGAACAGGGCGAATCGTCGCCATCGTGCTGATCATGGCGTTGACGGTGGGCGGCGCGTTGGTGGTACGCCATCTGGGCGGCGTGCTGCAGTCGCAGTTATCGGCGAGTGTGTCACGGCTGACCGCGGGGCGTGCACCGTATGTGATTCACAACATGGCGCAGCAGCAGCGGGAAAACGACTACTTCGCCTTCAAGAAGCACGTGACGGTCACCGGGCACTACCGTCTCGACGCTTCGAAAGTGCCGCAGAACGTGCTCAAGGCTTGGCGGTGACGGTCGGGGCGGCGTCGGCATTGCCGGCTTTGGCTCCAGCTGCATCAGCTGAATCGGTGCCGGCCGCACTGGCGTTAGCACTATCGTCAGCGCTGACACCGCCGGCTTTGGCCTTGGCATCAGCCGCGCTCCCGCCATCGATCACCAGTCGCAGATAGTCGCGGTCGGCGGACTTGCGTTGCGGCACGAAACGACTGATGATGGAGTCCTTCTTGCCGCGGTTTTTCACATACAGGAAGCCGAACACGGAGAACACGACCGCGCCGATGAAGTTGACGATGAGATCCTCCATCGTGTCGATCAGACCGATGTCGAGATACCCGCCAAGACCTAGGTCGTGGCCGTTGACCGCGGCCTGCGTGATGTTGTTGAGGTGGATCACGTGATTGGTGTGCGTGGGGTCGAGCATCACCGAGCTGATGGAGTGTACGATGGCGTCCTTCTGCATGTCGACCCCGAACATCTGGTCCATGCCGAATTCGAAGAACTCCCAGATCACGCCGATGGTCATGGAGAAGCAGAAGGAGACGATTGCCAGATACAGGGGCGAAAGCTCGAACTTCACCCGACTGGACCGGTTGAGCAGGTCGACCAGCGAGAAGCCGATCGCCGCGGCGAGGAAGCCGTTCATCGTATGCAACACCGTGTCCCAGAACGGGAAGATCTCATAGAACGAACTGATCTCGCCAAGAATCTCGGACGAGAACACGAACACCAGCACGATGACCTCAAGCACCGAAGGCAGCTCGATGCGGAACCGCACTTGGATGAACGCCGGCGCCAACAGCAGCAGCAACGTCAGGATGCACAGGAACACGTTCTCATAGTTCCCGTTGAAGAACTGGAGCACGGCCATGACGAGCACCAGTATGCGCAGCACGGCGTAGACCGCGAACGAGCTTTTATGCTCGCGGATCTCCATGCGCATGGCCTGGCCCATGGTTTTCCAGCGTGCATGCAGCGACGGCTTGCGCGGCTTGCCTTGCTGTGGCTGACCGGACTGGTCATTCTGCAGGTTGACGTATGTTGCCGTTTGCTTCCGCGATTGTTTCTCGGTCATCCTCGCCTCTTTCTCGCACTGTTCTCGCGCCAGTATATCCGATTTACAAGAAAAAGCATTCATCTGGGGATCTTGAGTCAATTCTGTAATGCATTGCAGCCATGCTTTTCGTTTACTAGATGGATTCGTTCGTCCGCATGAATCGAATTTGACCCTTAAGAGCATATGATGCATAAATACATGGAAAGGAGAAGTTGATGACTCCGATTGAACTCTCGACCCGTCGTCGAGTTACAGGTCTGACCTCGGACGAGTTCGCTAGGCTGTTCGTTTCACTGCAGCGCGAGGTGGACGGCGAGGCCGCGCAATGGAGCGCTACGGATGTCGAATCCTGGGAGCTGGTTGGCCGCCGGTGACTGCCGAGCAGCATCTCATCGACACGTTTGCCGCGGCCAATGAATTCGTGTCCACGCTGGCCGATCGACTTTACCGCACGATTATGCCGGTTACGGAGGATTCGGTCATCACCGCATACTCCGATGACATCACGTTCTGGGGTTCCCATCCAGATCTCGGCGGTGTGCCGCACGCGCTCTGGAACATCGCCGCATTGCAGGCGGCGGAATGGGCTCGCAAGGAGACTGGCATCACTTGCGAACTGGATGTACGCAAGCCGTTGGTGTGAACTTTGGAATTCGAAATCGCCGCGAGAAGCGAATGTCGTTTTTGAACATTTGCTTGTGCTGCCGATTATTGAAGTGACTCATTGAGATAGTCGCGCAGTACCAAGGCATGATTGACTTGCGGGTCTTTGGCCGCATACAGCAGCGTCACGTCGGGATACTCCGCGCAGATACAGCGCAGGTCTTCGACGGCGGTATTGGCGTCAAGTTCGGCAACGTACCGGGCTTGGAATTCCGCGAATTTCGCGGGGTCATGGCCGAACCATTTGCGTAGCGAGGGAGAAGGGGAGACGGCCTTCAGCCACAGGTCCAGGGCCGCGCGCTCCTTTGTCATGCCGCGCGGCCACAGGCGGTCCACCAGCACGCGGAACCCGTCCGATGCCGCCGGCTCCTCATATATGCGCTTGATTGCAATCCCCATATATTCCATGATTGGCGCGTGCTCATAAAAAGTCAAGAGGCGGCGCACGGCAAGGAGCAATCCGTTGCTGCGGGAATGTGGAGAACCATTGAGATTGCAGTCTGCATGAGCCGTTGAAATTCATTTGACGGTTGCCGAGTTGACGGATTCCATTCACTCACGCTATGTATAATTATTCGTGAGCTGGATATTTGCGCGGGAACGTCGCAAGTAAGGCTCACCACAACTCAAGAATAATCGAACAGTATTGTCAGCAATTTCAGTAGTTCCATGCACACATGTACTAAGGAGCAACCATGAGTTTGATCGATGATGCGAAGGATCTTGCCAAACAGGCCGGCAGCAAAGTTGCCGATACGGCCCGCGATATCAAAGACAAGGCTACCGACAAGGCCTCTGACCTGGTGGACAAGGCCGGGGATGCGCTCGACGAGGCCAAAGCCAAGGCGGATGTCGCCAAAGCCGAGGCCGCCAAGAAGGCCACCGAGGTCAAGAACGACGCCAAGGAGGCTCTCCGCGAGAATGCGGAGAGCTGATTCGTGGCTTTGATCCCGCAATGAGTGCGAGGGGCGGTGGCGTTCGGTTATCATCATCCGAACATCACCGCCCCTCGCGGTTTATTATCTGTTTGCCGGCCTTCTATTGACCTATGAATGGGGATGGACGGCATTCCAATCAAATATGGCTTTTTATTGTGTTGTATCTATTGTTCGGATATACGCAATCCGCAAGGCAAAGAACCGGAGCTGGAACCCGGAACAAAATGCAATCGTTCAATCAGTGTTGATTGGCCCACGGCATGGATAGATCGTCTTCGCTGTCAGACGCTTTTCCGCGTTTCCGCCACCATTGTTGCAGGAAGTAAATGCCGTAACAGGCCACGATGAACACAAGCTCGGCCACGAGCGCGAACCGCTGCTCGGCATCGAAAACCACCAGCACGAACGATGCGGTGCACAGGATGAACGCCGCCCAGGACACATACGGGTAGCCGGGCGTACGGTATTTGAGCTCGTCCACGCCATGGCCGGCCGCCAGCCAACGGCGGCGGAACACGATCTGGCAGTAGGCGATGGCGATCCATACCACCACGGCGGACAGGCCGGAAAGGGCCACCAGCACCAGATAGACGGTCGAGGCGGCCACCACGGACGAGAGCAGCGCCAGAAGGCCTCCCGCCATCGCGGCGCACAATGCGAGCATCGGCACGCCTCGGCGGTTCGTCTTGGCGAACCAGCGCGGAATCATGCCCTCGTTGCCCATCGACCATACCATGCGCGTGGAGGCGTACAAGCCTGAATTCGAGGCGGAGAGCACGGCCGTGAGCACCACGAAATTCATGATGTCGCCCGCATAGGGGATGCCGATGCTGTTGAACACGAGCACGAACGGGCTTTCGCTCACGCCGGCCTGGCGCCACGGAATCAGCGCGCACATCACGGTGATTGAGCCGATGAAGAACAGCACCAGACGCCACAGCGTGGTGTGGATGGCTTTCGGCACGGCGGTTTGCGGGTCGCGCGTCTCACCGGCGGTCACGCCGATGAGTTCGGTGCCGGAGAACGCGAAGTTGACGGTCAGAATCGTGGCGAACACCGGCATGAAGCCGTTGGGGAAGACGCCGTCCTTGATGAGATTGCCGAACATCGGCGCATGCTGATATCCGGCGATAGGAATAATGCCGAAGATGGCGAGTAGACCGATGATGATGAACGCGCAGATGGCGAACACCTTAATTGAAGCGAACCAGAATTCCGCCTCGGCGAAGAATCGGACGGACAGGGCATTCAAGGTAAAGATGAGGATGATGCACGCCGCGCTCCATACCCATGTGGGGCTGTCCGGAAGCCATCGTTGCATGAGCAGACCGGCGGCGGTGAATTCGGAGCCGAGAGCCACCGTCCAAGTGAGCCAATATTGGATCGCGATCACGAAACCGGTGCCGGGGCCGATGAACTTTTCGGCATACACATGGAAGGAACCGGTCACCGGCATGGCCACGGAGAGCTCGCCGAGCGTGAGCATGACCAGATAGACGATGAGCGCACCAATGCTGTACGCCAGAATCGTACCGATCGGGCCTGCCTGCTGAATGGTATATCCGGAGCTCAGGAACAGACCGGTGCCGATCACGCCGCCCAACGAGATCATTTGCAGGTGGCGGGATTCCATGCCGCGCTTCAGGTTCGTGTGCAGAGCGTGTTTATTGTGCTGGCTAGTCGGCTCAGTTGACTGCTCGCCTAATGCGCTCGATTCGTCTGCCTGATTTGGCTTATGCTGCGGGGCATCCATCCTAATCTGCGTTTCCTGTTGCGAGGACGGCGACTGCTTTGCCATGTCGGTATCGGGCTGACTCATGCTTCTCTCTTTGCCATGCGTGCGTTCCGTGGACGTCATCGTGACGGCCCGAAATAGTATACCCGCACCGGGGATATAGTTGCGCCGGGCGATGCATTGAGCCAAATTCAGTTTCGAGGGGCTGATTTCGTGCTTGTCGGAGGTCTACTCCCGTTTCAAGGGGCTGGTCAACTGCCAGATTACGGATAGAAATGGCATTACTCCAATGTCATTCCGTTGTTTTTGACCAGTAGCTACTTTGGCATCAGCCCCTCGAAACGGAGATGGGCACTTTGCAGCGTCTACTTCACCTTCTGAATGCGCAGCACGAACACGGCGGCGCACACGGCCATGATGATGGAGATGGCGAATGCAGGCGTAAAGCTCCGGTCGCGGTCTTTACCGTCGAGGTGATGGTGGGGCCCACCGCCTGGCCGAGCGTGGTGGCCAGGTTGAGGATGCCGAGGTCCTTACCGGCCTCTTCCTTGTTCGGCAGCACGTCGACGTTGAGCGCTTGGTCGATGGCTGAGTACACGCCGTAGCCGAAGCCGGCGATGCCCGCATACAGGTACATGCCCGTGACGCTCGGCATGATCCACGGCATCGCGGTGCCAATCGCGAACAGCAGCGAGGCGATGATGACTGGTACCTTGCGCGTGTGCATCTTGTCGGAGATCGGGCCGGAGATCAGCGAAGCGGTCAGGGAAACGACCATGGTGGTGATGGACATGGTGGCGATGGTGCCGGCAGCCTCGGTCTTGGTCTGGTGCACGTAATCCTCGACGATGTAGAGTTGGTACACGGAGATCATCTGGTAGCTGAGCAACATGCACACTCGGCAGCCGAACGCCTTGTAGAAGTCGCGCGAGGTGGAGAACTTCGGGAAGTGGAAGGAGACAGCGAGATCCTTGAGCGTCATCTTGGTGCGTTCCATGTCCTTTGAGGATTCCTCGCGCGGCCAGATGGCAAGCGCTACGAATCCGGAAGCCAGCATGATCACGGCGCCGATGATGAAGCCGGCTTACGCATTGTTGATCATGCGAGAGCCGATCATGGTGCCGATGGGCTGGCCGACGACCATGCCGCCGCCGTAGAAGGAGGAGGCGGTGCCGCACAGCTTAGGCATCGCGATTATGTGCCTCGTGCTCATCATCCGTATCTGTCTATTGCCTCTCTTCTTCTCCCAAATGCGCGCGACGCAGCGTATGCAGGTGCTCCAACCGCAAATCCAACGTATCCAACGCAAGTACGCCGCGCGTAAGGATCCGCGTTCCAAAGAAGCCATGCAACGTGAAATTATGGCTTTGCAGCAGCGGCATAACGCCAATCCGCTCGGTTCATGCCTGCTTTCGCTGATTCAGGCGCCGATTCTGTGCTCGCTGTTCTACACGCTGCAATCCCTGCCCGCAAGCGCCGCCGGGAATGCGGAACCGTTGAGCGGCATCGACCGCGTCATGGCGGGCGACATCGAATCATCGTCCATATTCGGCGTGCGCATCGCCGACTCGTTCGGCACGGTCGTCTCGCCGCAGTCGCACGTCGTCATCGGCGTGGCCGTGGCGTTGATGTGTCTGATGTTGTTCGCGATGCAGTGGCTGCTCATCCATCGCAATACGCCGAAGGACGCCATGGATTCACCGCAGTTCCGCACGCAGAAGCTGACCGCGTTTGTGTTCCCGGCCATCTACGTGGTGTCGGGCGGCACCTTGCCGTTCGGCGTGCTGCTGTACTGGCTGACCAATAACCTGTGGAACTTCGGCCAGACGCTCTGCCAACTGCGATGGTTTCCGGCGCCCGGATCCGAGGCGGGGGAGCGCAAGGCCGAACGCGACCATGAGCGGGAGAACCGGCGCCGCGCCGCCTCCGGATTGCCGTCTTTGGAAGAAGAGCGCGCGGCGGCCGCGCGTGAGGAGGCCCACGTGCGCCGCGAGCGTGAAAAGTCGGTCGCCAGCCGCAATCGCAGACAGCGCAAGAACGTGCAGCTCGCCAAGCGTTGATGGCACATGGGAGAGGTTACGGGGGATGCGCTGAGACCCTCGTCCCCGGAACGGTTCGAAGTGCTATACTGCTTGCACTACGCTGCGATGCCTGAGCGCAAACGGATCCAAGACCTTACGATGACAGGATGAACGATGATGGCCACGAACCGCACGTTACTGGAACAGGCCCGAGAATTGCAGGCGCTGGCCCAGACCGGACTGATGTACTGCAAGGATCCCTTCGACCGGGAGCGCTACGAGCGTATCCGCGCGATGGCGGTCGACATGCTCTCCACGCAGGTTGATGCGCCGGCCGGACAGGTGAGTCGACTGCTCAGCGCCGGATATCCGACGCCGAAACTCGACACTCGTGCGGCCATCTTCGATGAGGAAGGCAGGATCCTCATGACGCATGAGAACAGCGGGGAATGGTCACTGCCCGGAGGCTGGGTCGACGAGAACCAGTCCATTCGGTCCAACGCCGTCAAGGAGGTCAAGGAGGAGACTGGGCTCGATGTGAGGGGCGAGCGACTCATCGCGGTGCAGGACTGCGCCAATCACAACGCGCTGACCTATCCGTACGGGGTGCTCAAGTTCTTCGTATTGTGCAGCCGCGCCGGCGGTTGGTTCTCGGCCAACATCGAAACGACGGAAATCCGCTACTTCGAGGAAGACCGGTTGCCGCGGCTTTCGGAAACAAGAAACACCGCGGAACAAATCGCCATGTGTTTTGCGGCCCACCGCGATCCCGACTGGATGACGCTATTTGAGTGAACCCCGTGAAGGCATCCGCACATGCGCGTTGCGCGGCGCCGCCTGGTCATCGTGCCGACGGCGAGCATCGGTTCCGAACATTGACGCCGAACCGTCGAAGCCGTTCCTGTGGAAAATCCGTGTCCAGGCCATGCAGAACCAGGTGGCCATCGTCATGTGCAACCGGGTCGGCAAGGAAGGCGATGTGACGTTCGCCGGCCAATCGGTGGTGGTGGACCCGTACGGCAACGTCGTCAGCAAGGCCGACGACCAAGAACAGTTGATTATCGCCGACATCGATCTCACACAGACCGCAGCAGCGCGCAAACAGCGGCCATTCCTGGAACTGCGACGACCCGAATGGTACGCCTGACAAGAACAAACCGACGTCAGCCCGGAATCTTTTCGACGATGGTGTTCAAGGTGTCGAAAGTCTCATCGATTTGGTCCACTACCTGCTTGCCCTGGTTGACCATTTCGGTGATCTGTTCCGTGCGGGGTTGCGGCAGCGCATAAATCGACGTCTTGACGCGCTTCAAGACCGCACCGGCGTCGGACAGGTCCTGCTTGATGGAAGCGATTTTGGGAATGGAAAGCGTGCCGTCGGAGAAGTTCATGCCGGACAGCAGCTCTTCGATATTGAAGTCCACCAGCGTGCCCTGCGCGGCACTGTCGATTTTAGGCAGGGCGTTGGTCGCGGCGTCGGCGGCCGCATCCAGCATGCCGCGCACCGCCTTCACGTCCGAACCGTAATACAGCACGTATTCGGCGGCCTGCCATAGCATGCCCTGGGTTTCGTCTCGCGCCGCGACGATGTGACTGCCAGCGCTGTCCATCTGCTCAAGCGCCTGCTTGAAGTCGCCCTGCCCGACGGATTGCTGTGCTTCAGCCGCATATTCGCCCGCCTGCTGCGCCTCGCCGATCACCCGTTGTACCGACTGCCAGAATAGCCAGCCGGAAACGCCCACCGTCAGCAGAATAGCGACCAGTATTGCAATAACAACAGTGCCGATATGTTTGCGCTTAGCCATAGGACCAATGTACCTGCCACTCTGACCAGTATTATTTACGGATTAGCATCGTGGCCTGGGCCTCATTCTGGCTCATCGGTATGTTATTGGCGATGCGTAGCGGTGGTTATGCAAGTGTCTTTTGATTGATATCGGCGCATGACAGGTGAATAACGTGTAGCGGGAAAGCACGTCTATGGTCATATTGGCGTTCTCGGCACAGCAATAACCGCGGTATTTTTTAAGGTTTGCCAATTCTTCCATCTGGTATGTGCCGAACATGGTGCTGTCATGCGATTGCTTGACGGCATATTGCCTGGCTTGAACGATACATCCCATTATCGCTTGCGGTTGACGTTGCGTAAACGTCTATCCTGACGGCAACGCCGCGAAACACGCACGGCGGGTAGAGGATAATCGGCTTCAAGGGGGATGATCGATCATGAACGAGAACGACAACACGGCGAACGCCGTCAACGGTTCCGGCGCGTTCGATGTGGAGGGCAATCCGCTGGATACGGGCCGGTTGTGGCCCATTGATCAGGCGGCATTGATCAGCGGCGTGACGACGCGCACGTTGCGCTACTGCGACGAGACCGGTCTGGTCAAGACCGCCCGCACCCGGGCGGCACAGAATCAAACCGCGACCGTGATGAACGCCATGCCGCTGTCCGGCTCGTTCGGGGCCATTCGCTCCGCGCTGGTCGGCGATCCGCGTTTCGCCGACCCGTGTGGTGAGGCGCTCTACGGCAGCAAGGCATGCGCCGACTTCGTCAACGAAGCCAAGAACATCCACGCACGGCAAATCGCCGAACGGTTCGCGGCGGAACAGGATGTACGGAATCAGCCGAAATGACAGGGCGTCCGGCTCCGATTGCGCGACGAACCCTGCGACCACGTCACCGGCTTAATCATCCAAGCTGCGCGAAGCGGCGCAAAAGATGATGAGTCGGCATAAGCGGCGTAGGGTTCAGTCTGCGTGTTTTGCACAGTGAGTTACAGGTCCTGAACGTTCATACGGGCCAGCTCGGCGCGACGATTGATCTTGTCACGCTGATACAAGTAGATGCCGGCCAGCACGATGGTGGATACGTTGTTGGACAGGAACGCGATGAATGCGGAAAGCACGACGTTCCACATGTTGCCATACGCACCGATGTCCGCCCTGGCGAAGACGGTAATCGCCGCCACAAGCGACAGCAGCAATGTGATGGCGGGCAATACCAGACCGGGCCACTTGCTGTCCATCTTCGAAAGCCTGATCTGCAATATGATGAAGCCGATGCAGATGGCGATGAGAAACACGAAAAACACTACGGCAAATATTGTGGCGCCAATCATGATTACTCTCCTTGCTTGAGCTGCTTGCGATATTCGCTGATGAGGATTTTGGCGGTGTCGAAGTCGAGCTTGTCGTCGACCGCGAGCCGTTTGATGAGCGCGATATACGGCTCGTTCTCGATCTGCTCGCCCAACTTGATTTTCTGGATGAGCCGGTCGAGCCGAAGCCGAACGGTGGGGTAGGAGACGTCGTACTGCGCGGCGACCTCCTTCATGGAGCCTGATGCGAGCAGAAACCGTTTGATGAACGTCATATCCTCGTCATCGAGGTTCGACATCCACGGCGGGATCATCGTCGTATCCATACCTGCCTCCTTCAATTCACGGCGGGTTTAATAAAATTAAGTATACCATAAATAATATTAAAATCAAATAGATATCTGTTTAAAGTTTTTCGTAGATTAGTTTGAGGTCGTGATGTAAGAATGCGTACGCGGACGCGAAGGACCGGCACATGTCGGCACGCATGTAGAAGCATCGGTCAATCGGATATGCATCGACAGCACCCTAAGGCATTGACGGATAGCCGATTCCTGTCATGCGATCGCTTGACAGCATGTTGTCTGATTGACTCTTTGAGTGCCATAATTGAGATGGCATGCGTACGCGTCGGACTTTATGGAATGCGGGGACGATATGGTTGCGGACGATGAGGTGCGGGCCTCCCATGGTGGGCGTCGGAATCAAGGTCTGCTGTGGTTTTTCGGCGCTTCCGCCACATTGGGCGTGGCCGCCGTCACGGCCATCACGTGCGCCGTCATCCGGTACGGCTGGAATGACGGGGAGTTCTGGAAGCTGGTGGTGCCGGCGGCCGTGGCGTTGGTGGCGGCCATCGTGTGGGCGGCGCTCGGCTTCATGCGTCGCGCCGGGCGGACGCCTGACGTTCCGGCCGACGCGAACGATACCAGCCCGGCCGAATCCAGGTTCGATTCGGCGGCCGCCCAGATTCTGGCGATCGTCGCCATCAACGTGTGGGGCGTCATGTTCATCGTCTTCGATACGTTCCAGATTGACCCGTGGCGGTACGTGACATGGGTCGTGCCCGTGATGTTCCTGCTTTATCTGGCGGTCTTGGGCATCGGCAGGGCTTGTTTCCGCAAACGACAGAAGGATATTCGCTTCCCGGAGGAACCAAGTATGACGAGCAGCCGTCCATCATACTTGGCATAGGCGGGCAGTTGGACGATGCCGGGCAGGTCCTCGTTGTCGCTGGTCTGGTTGAGGGCATATTGGGTGCCGGTCATGGAACGCTACTGGAATCTGTCACCCTAGGGTGTCACTTTCCGTGTTTACCTCGACCTGCCATGCCCCTGGCGCGAAGGTTGAGAAAAACGGCGTCAACTTTCACGACAGGGGGCTACCTCATGACTTGGCAAAATGCCGGCACACCGATTCAGGCGCTCGGACTGGTGAAACGGACAGGGTTCGATGCTCGAACCGCCTCCCGACCCGCAAACACGCAGACTGTTCTCAATAATGTTTCGTTGGATATCGATGGAGCGGGCTTGACGGCGATCGTCGGTCCGTCCGGCGCAGGCAAGACCTCGCTGCTGTATGTGCTGTCCGGATTGGACAGGCCCGATTCCGGGCGGGTGACCATCGGCGGTACCGACGTCTACGCACTGAATGAGGAACGGCGTTCGCGGTTCATTCGCGGGCATATCGGTTTCGTGTTCCAGCAATACAATCTCGTGCCGTATCTGACGGTCGAGGAGAACGTGATGTTGCCGCTCTCGCTCGCCCATCGCAAGGCCGACTACGTGCAGGTCACGCAGCTGCTGTCCCGGTTCGGTCTTCGCCAGAGGGCGAAGACGACGGTAAGCGCCCTGTCCGGTGGCGAACAGCAGCGCGTCGCCCTGTGCCGTGCGCTGCTCATGCGTCCGGCGGTGGTGTTCGCCGACGAGCCGACCGGCGCGCTCGACACCGCGAACAGCGAGCTTGTGCTGCAGGTGCTGCGCGAGCTGGCGGATGCGGGCTCCAGCGTGGTCATGGTCACGCATGACACGGATGCCGCCGCTTTGGCCGACCACGTGATCTTCCTGCGCGACGGTCAGGTCACCCACATCGCTGGCAGACTCACCGCCGAGCAGATTGCCGATGGCATACGCCGCACTTTCGTACCGGCCGGGTCGCCGCCGTTGGTTGCGGCGGCGCGGTCTGTCGGCCCGATGATGGTGAACGCCCAGCCTATCCAATCCGTCCAACCGGGCCGACCGGTCCAGCGCGTGGCGTATCCGCAGCAGCGGAAGGAGGCTCATCGTGGCTAGGTATGTGCTGCGTGTGTTCCGCGACAATGTCACGGGATGGGTACCCACGATTCTGGTGGTCGCAGTGGTGACCACGCTGGTGGGCATATGCATGAACCAATTCGTGTGGACCTCGTCTCCGTCGTTCACATTGGCCGCGCGGCAGGCGGGTCTTGATCCGGCCGAGTTCGGCATGGTGTCGGTCACGATCTATGTGGTGGTGTCATTTCTCGCGTTCTTCTCGTTGACGGTGGTCGGCTCGGCCACGGTCAACCGTATTCACAGCACGTTCGCGCAATGGCGGCTTATGGGCGCCAGCCCGAGTCAGGTGCTTGCCAGCATGTGGATGCTCGTGGGTGTGGCGAGCCTGTTCGGTTCCCTGATCGGCTCTCTGGCTGCAGTGCCGGCCAGCCTGCTGGCGGTTCCCGAGTTCAACGCCATGGCTGCGGAAAGCTTCGCCGATGGATTCGGCTCGTTCGCACCTCCTGCGTTCACGCCGTCGATGGCCGCGTGGCTCGGATCCCTGCTGTTGGGTGTGGCCACGTGCATGTTGGGCGCGTCCATCCCCTCGCTGCGCGCAGCGAAGATCCGTCCCATCGAGGTGATTCGCGGCACGGGAGCCATCGGGATACGGCACGGTTGGCGGTCTTGGGCGCACTGGGCACTTGGTTTGATTGTCATGGCGGCGGCGCTGGCATTGGCGTTCTCCGGCATGGGCACGCCACGGGCGCTCGCGTTCGGCCAGGAGGCGGGGCAGACATTCAACAGCGCGCTGTGGGCCGGCATCATCGCCTCGTTCGGCATGTACATCCTTGTCAGCATGCTGATTCCGATTCTGTTGGGCATCGGACGTGTCGTGTGTCGCCTGTGCGGGTCCGCGACCGGCGTGCTCGCCGCCCGTTCCGCCGAGGCGAAGGCCGCCAGCAACACGAACACGATTGCCCCGCTCGCCCTTGCCATGGGACTGTCGGTCACCCTGCTGACCTGCGCGCGATCCTATGGCCGGATACTCGCCTTGGGCGGCCATCCGAAGAGCCTGAACTACGCGGACTCGCTGCTGCTCATAACGATGCTGTGCATCGTGTCCCTGGCCACCAGCATGGCGGTCATCGCCCTGTCGAACCGCAGCATGGTCGCCGACCAGGCATTGCTGCGCAGCATCGGCCTGTCCCCACGTCGTGTGATCCGCATGTATCTCTGGCAGAGCCTGCAGCTGGCCGCCGGCGCGGTCATTCTCTCGCTCATCCCGGTCGCCGTCAGCGCAAGCGTTTTCGCCGCAAGATCCGCGGCGCTCGTCGGCATCCCCGTGGCCGAAATCCCATGGCCGGGCGTAATCGGCATGGGCACGGCCTGCTGGCTGGCATTGTTCCTCATCCAGTTCACGCAGATTCGCCCCGCGCTACACCGCAGCGTGGCCGACACGATACGCACATGCTGACATGCACGCAACATCATACAAAAAGAGCCACAATGGGAGCCATGAAACCGCAATCCGCGCAGGCCAATAAGGTCACGGTCCTGGCCGTGCCACTGGTCATCGCCGTGGTCGAATGTGCAGCGATGCTGTGGGAGCATGCGATCGGAGCGCCGGCCGACACCATGTATACGTTTGCCAAAGATCCGCTGGGATTGGCTCTGCTGCTGGCGATGACCATAGCCAGCAGTGCGATACTGCTTGTCCGTTACTGGCTGCCAGCCGTTGCCTTGGCGCTTGAAGCGGTATTGTTAATAGTTGCCTCGTACTGGCGGTTGGACTCAATCGTGATGATTCAGACGCTCGTCGCCTGCTATGCGTTCGCCCGGACAGCGAGGGGGCGCGGGCTGTGCGTTGGAGGCATCGGCATGATGCTGTCGATGACCGCGTCGGCCATCATGGTGCATCCGGACGTTCTCGCGACCGAATGGGTGAGTCGAGTGGTAACGTTGGCAGCCGTGGGAGGCGGCGCGCTTGCAGTACGTGGCAGGCAACAGGCCAAGGAAGCCGAACACAAAGCTGCCGAGGAATGCCGGCGGGCAGCCGAGCTGGCCTTCCAACGCGATGCCGCAATACGCCGTTCGCGCATAGCCGGTCAACTGCACGACAGTGTGGGCCAGGATCTGACCGTAATCATCGCACTGTCTGAGGGTCTGGCCGGCAAAACCGATGACCCACGCGTGGAGGATGCGCTGCACGGCATCAACGAAATCGCACGAGAGAGTCTGGGCGACACGCGCAAAGCCGTCCGCGCACTGACCGAGTTCGATGGAGCGGCGAACGGTGACGATACGCACACCCAAGAATCAGACCAGCATTCATGGGATGACATTCGGCCGATTCTCGCGCACGCACGCCGGCTGGGCATCGTCACGGTGTTCACCGAGACTGGTACGCGCGCCGATGACGAAGCTCAGGCTGATTTGTGTTTCGATGTGACTCGCGAAGCCATCACCAACGCCATACGTCACGGACAGAACGTGGTGCATATCAGCATCGCCTGGAACCACAGCGAGAACGGCACCGTCGCCGTGATTATCCGCAATGACGGCAGTCCCGCGCGCAAGGACGCGCGCAAGGATGACGGTACTGGGCTCGTCCGTCTATTCCACCGCGTCGAATCGGCAAGCGGCATCTTCGAATACGGTCCAAACGAAGACGGCGAATGGGTCGTCGAGGCGACCATCCCGTCCAACGGAGTGAACGAAAAGGACCACACCGCATGATTCGTATAATGCTCGTAGACGACCAGCGTTTCGCGCGACTTGGCTTCCAACTCATGCTTGACGATGCTTCCGACATCGTCGTCACTGCCCAGTCCGCTGACGGCCGATCCGCCATCGAGACGCTCGAACAGCTCGCCGTTCAGCATCGTCCATTGCCGAATGTAATCCTCATGGATGTGCGGATGCCCGGTATGGACGGCATCGAAGCCACTCGCCGCATCACCAGACGCTGGCCCACCATCAGCATTCTCATCCTTACCACGTACGACGAGGACGATTACGCCTTTGGCGGTCTCGACGCCGGAGCCAGCGGCTTCCTGCTCAAGGACGTCACCAAGCACAACCTCATCGACGCGGTTCACGCCATCGCCAACGGTGACGCAATACTCACCCCACGAATCACCAGACAAGTGCTTGAACGAGGCGTTCCGCATCCCACCAGCAGCCAGCGCCAGCAAGAAATGCGCAAAGCTTTCGACGCACTCACCCCTCGCCAGCGTGAAATCTGCGCACTCATCTCCGAAGGGCTCATCAACGAGGAAATCGCCAATCAACTCACCGTCGAACCTGCCTCCGTCAAACGTGCCGTGACCCGTATCCTCGCAACTTTGGGCCTGCGCAATCGCACTCAAATCGCCATCGGCTGGTTCAAAGCAGGCATGTAGACCTGCTATTTGCTCAGCAGCTCATTCAAGCGGATTGTTGTTACGAATGCGACTACCGCACGCCCCCCAAGACGGATTCCATGTTCGACACCCCATTCGGCAAGGTGGGCTTGGCGGATTTTAGTGGTGGTTGCAACACCTGTGTGTTTTGCCGCTCTTGATGGCGGTCTTGGATTGGTGCGATTGCATCATGCTGTGTTGATGAGTTCGAGTATTTTCTCGGATGGTTTCCTGTAGCCGAGTGTTTTGCGGGGCCGGTCGTTGAGTTCCTCGGCGACCGCGTCGAGGTAGTCCTCGGGGTATGCGCTCAGGTCGGTGCCCCTGGGGAAGCATTGGCGCAGGAGCCCGTTGGTGTCCTCGTTGGTGCCGCGCTGCCAGGGTGAATGCGGGTCGCAGAAATACACCTGCATGTCCAGCGTGGTCGAGATGCGTTTGTGCAGGGTGAGCTCGCTTCCCTGGTCCCAGGTCAGCGAGTTCCTCAGGAGCTTGGGCAGGTATTGCATTTTCCGGATGACGGCCTGCCGGACGTGTTTGGCGTCGTGCCCGTCGGGCAGGTGCAGGAGGATCGTGAACCGTGTCGAGCGTTCCACGAGCGTGCCGATCGCGCTTTTGTTGGCCGCGCTGCAGATCAGGTCGCCTTCCCAATGACCGGGTATCGCCCGGTCCTCGACTTCGGCGGGCCGCTCGCCGATCATGATCATGGGCTCGCGGAAACGGGCCTGCGCGAACCCGCCTGCCCGTGCGGCCGGCGTTGGGCGCGCCCGCTCCCCAGGGCCTTGATGACGTCCTTTTTCAGTTCGCCTTTGGCCTGGACGTAGATGGCCTGGTAGATCGTCTCCGCGCACACATGCATAGCATCATTATCCGGGAAATCGGCGCGCAGGCGCCCCGCGATCTGCTCGGGACTCCAATGCGCCCGCAATCCTGCGCGAATGTATGCGAGCAGGCCGGGCACCGTATGGATCTTCGCGGGCTTGGGTCGTCTGAGCCGTCCGCGCTCATCTGCTGGGGCCGGTACGGCTCGTACATGCCGGTCGCGGGATTCGCGTTGCGCGCCAGCTCGCGGCTGACGGTCGACGCGAGACGATTGAGCCTGCGCGCGATCCCGCGCACGCCCATGCCGGCCTTCCGCCAGTCGGCGATGCTGATGCGCTCGTCCTGGTCCAGATACCTCGAACTGATCTTCTGGGGAACGTCCACGGTGGAACGATACCAGTCCACCGACGGCTTCTCGTTCCTGCCGTTCGATCGTGTCCTTCCGTTGCGCCACACCTTGCCGGTGCGTTTGGACACGCCCACCGCCCGCGCGGCCTGCGTGAAGTTCATGCCCGCCCCCAGCAGCTCGACGTAGCGGCGCCGCCTCGCCGCGCACATCTCACCACGCGTCGCGTACTCCACACCCTCGAACACCCACCTGTCCACCTGGCCCTCCCATCAGTCAGCCAGGCGTTGCGACGATCACTGGAACCCGCCCTTCGCCATTTTTTTTTGGGGGGTGTTCCTATGTTTTTGTCAACTCCTTGGGGAGTTGACGTGTCGGGATTCCGGTTGGCTGTCGTGGGCGCGCTTCGCCCTGCCGGTGGCGTCCGGCGTCCTTTCCCGTGTGGCCCGGTTCAGGCTACGAGGGCTGGTTCCTGGTAGAGGGTTCCGTTTTTGAGCATGCTGTAGATCACGTCGCAGCGCCGACGCGCGAGGCAGATGATGGCGGCGTTGTGGTGTTTGCCCTGTTCGCGTTTGCGCTTGTAATAGGCCACGGAGGGCGGGTGTTTGGTGGATGCGACGAACGCGGTCTGCCACAGCGCGTTCTTGAGGCGTTTGTTGCCCCGCCTGGAGGGCCGTTCGCCTTTGATGCTGGTGCCGGATTGGCCGGTGACGGGCGATATGCCCGCGTAGGCGGCCAGATGGGCGGACGATTTGAAGTTGGCGATGTCGCCGCCGATGCCGAGCAGGATGTTGCTTGCGGTCCTGACGCCTATCCCGGGCATCGACGTCAGGACCGTGAGAAGAGGGTGGTCCTCCAGGAGCTTCTCGACCTGGCGGCCGACCTCGCGCCGCCGGTCCCTGATCGTCTTGATGTCGTGGGCGATGGAGGGGATGATGGTCTCGGCCATGAGGGTGCCGGGCACGGTGACGGTCTGCTCGCCGATCGCCTTGAACATGTCGTCGATGATGCGGCCGGCGCGAAGCCCGTTGGACTTGGCCCAGTCCTTCACGTCCTCGATCCCGGCCCGTTTCACGCCCATGGGCCCGCCGTATCGTTCGAGCAGCGCGAGCGTCGCGTCGCGCGTGATTCTCTCGCCCTTGAGCGCGCGTTCGAACGCGGGGTGGGTCTGCAGCAGCAGGCTCCGCAGGCGGTTGACGTGGCGGGTGGATTCGTGGGCGAGGTCCTCGTCGTGGCCGGCGAGCAGCTTCAGGGCGGCGAGGGTCTCGTCATCCGGGCCCGCGTCCCTGAGCGTCTCGGGCAGCTTGAGCGCGGCCCACGCGATCACATGCGCGTCCCTGCGGTCGGTCTTCGCGTCCCCGGGCAGCAGCTGCGCGGTCCTGCGCATGGCCGTGCCGGGAAGGTAGGCAACCGCGATCCCCATGTTCCGCGCCACCGTCAGGGGCAGGGAGCCGATGGTGTTGGGCTGGTCCACGACCAGCAGCACACGGCCATGCTTGGAGAGCTTGCCCAGCATCGTGCGGATGGCCTTCTCGTCCTGTTTCAACGGCTTGTCGTACAGGGTGTTCCCGTCATGGTCGAGGGCGTGCGCGTGGTGCGCGCTCTTGCCCACGTCCAGGCCGACCCACACGTCGATGTCGTCCGGGGTCATCATCGTTCCTCCCGTCATGAAGGTTTTCCGGTCGCCGCGGGCTCGGAGGAGTCCGGACGCCCGCGCCGCACCCACATTACGACGAGACCTGCGCCATGCGCCCCTGAAGCGTCCGTGTAGCCGGCCTGGTTCCTATCAGCGGTCATCGGGCGTCCCCGTTCCCGGCGACAACACCCCCCGGATCATCGACGACAGGGCAGGAAAGTCATACCGGAACCGGCGACCCGGCCCCGACCATCGGGGCCTACCAAACATGGTAATGGGGAGACCGGTGGCGGCAAGTGTGCGATGGGAGTCGGATGCATCGTCCTTGCGGATGATGCGCAGGTTCATTCCTTTGGCCGATGGATAGTTTCGGCAAATCGAGGGAGCATGGAGCAACCGTCATGCGATTGCCTGACATGATGTTACGTTTGCGGCCGCTGAAGGGTAAAATGGCGGCGACATTGCAACGCGCGGGTCTGGGCAAGGCATCCTGCCTTTGCCTTCAGGCCCGCCTTTCGTGAAGGGTGATTATGCCAGTTATATCGGCTACGAATCTCTCGATCGGGTACAAGGGTTCCCCAATCGTCAGCAACATTAACCTGCGGTTGAGCACGGGTAGGATCATCTGTCTGCTTGGGGCAAACGGCGCGGGCAAAACCACGTTGATGAAGACGCTACTCGGACGGATAAAGCCCGTGAGCGGAGAGGTCACGTACACAGGGACGAATATCAATGAGATGTCCGCGGCGATAGACCATCCCAGTTTCTTTCCTTACCTGAGTGGTAGAGAGAACGTCGAGGTGGTCTCCGCGTTCTGGGGTCTGGATGTGGACCCGGAGGCGGCGTTGGACGGTGTGGGCATCAATCGCGCGGTGTATGGGCGGAAGGCGAAGGACTACTCGACGGGCATGAAAGAGCGTCTGGAGCTGTGCCTCGCCCTTGTGCCGCATCCGAGGTTCCTGTTCCTCGACGAGCCGCAGAACGGTCTGGACCCCGATGGCATAGCCTCCTTGTCCGAAACGCTTCGCGCCTACCGGGACAAGGGGAACTGCGTCGTCATCTCCACGCATCTGCTTCATGAGATCCAGGGCGTCCCGGACGAGTGCATCATGATTCGTCACGGCCGGGCCGTGCAGGTCACGGATCTGACCGGGGTGAACCTCGCGGATCTGTATCAGGGGAGGTAGGGTCTTGAACGCCGTTTCCCCTGTTCGCGCGTTGGTCGCCTACTACTGGAACACGTGGTATTTCCTCGCCGCGGTGTTTGGGGCCGTCTCGTCCCTTCTGCTGGGTGCGTGGATCTCAAGCGCGGCGAACGGAACCCCGATAACCGGAGGGTATTGCGTCTATTTCACCGCCACCCAGCCGTTGATCTGTCTTTCGCTGCTCTTCGCATGCGATGCCAGGGTCGCGAAGGCGCACTACGGTGGCCTGCCGCGCCACGTGTATTCCGCGTGGACGCCATGCTCGCTCAGGGCCGTGTTCCGGGCCCTGATCCTGACCTCCGTGAACCTGATTGGCGTACTGTGCTTCGACGCCATCATGGTCCTGACGGGTACCGGAATGCACCCGCATCTGGCAGCTGTCCTGTGCTTCGTCGTGCTGCAGAGCCTTGCGACCTCCCTGATCTACTCGATCGTCGAGATCGCCGCCGATCCCAGAACCGCCGGAATCGTCTCGGCCATCCTTTGCTATGCATGGATTCTCCTGCCGGGCGACCTTCCCGACTATGCGACGCCCTACGTCGCGAACGCCCTACGGACCGTCGGGCTGAACCTGAACGGCACCGTGATGTCGCCGGCGGAAGCGGCGAGTCGAGCGTCCGTCGGCCCCGTGATGGTCGTCGTCCCGATCGTGGTGCTTTTGGTTGCCTATGTGCTGTTGAGCCGGTTCCGTCGCGAAGGAGTGGAGAGGAAATGAAGTCCCTATTGCGTATTGAGCGTGTGGCGGTGATCCGCTGGCCGACGCTCGCCTTCGTGGCTGTGCTGCTGTTTCCGTTGTTCTTTTTGCGTTACGGGAACACGGGTGCGGTGGTGCAGTCGGCGATGGTGATGGCGCTTCCCGTAACCGCTGCCGGTCTCGTCTTCTCCCATGCGAGGGTGCCCTCCTCGTACCGTTCCTTCAGCATCCACGACCGGCTCCTGCTTCGCTTCAGCGTGAAGTCGCTGTCGCTCGGCGTCGTGATCAACGTCTGCCTGACTTTGCTGTACGGGCTTGCCGTCGGGCTCGTCGTCAACGAAACGCTTTCGTCGCGTACCATTCTGATGCTTGCGTTCACCGCCGTCGTTCTTTCCCTGGCATGCTTCGTTCTGCGGCTCTGGGTCAGTCCTCTCGTCGCCTGGAACGTCGTCGCCTTCTTCATCGTCGCCGGACTTACGGTGAGTTCCGGCATGTTCGAGGACGCGCCGATGCTGTACGCCGTCATACCAACCACATGGG